>NZ_JBUYWC010000008.1:0-303217 GCF_055230935.1 Rhodococcus ruitaii
GGTGCGGGCACCCCCGTCACCATGCCTGCGCTCGGCGAATCCGTCACCGAAGGCACCGTCACCCGCTGGCTCAAGGCCATCGGCGACGAGGTCGCCGTCGACGAACCCCTCCTCGAGGTCTCCACCGACAAGGTCGACACCGAGATCCCGTCCCCCGTCGCCGGAATCCTCACCGAGATCTCCGCGCAGGAAGACGACACCGTCGAGGTCGGCGGCCAGCTTGCCGTCATCGGCTCCGAAGCTCCTGCCGAGGCCCCCGCCGCAGCACCCGAACCGACCCCGGCTCCCGCCGCCCCCGCAGAGGAATCCGCGCAGGCACCGGCTCCCGCCGCACCCGCGCAGTCGAGCGGCAACGGTGCGGGCACCCCCGTCACCATGCCTGCGCTCGGCGAATCCGTCACCGAAGGCACCGTCACCCGCTGGCTCAAGGCCATCGGCGACGAGGTCGCCGTCGACGAACCCCTCCTCGAGGTCTCCACCGACAAGGTCGACACCGAGATCCCGTCCCCCGTCGCCGGAATCCTCACCGAGATCTCCGCGCAGGAAGACGACACCGTCGAGGTCGGCGGCCAGCTTGCCGTCATCGGCTCCGAAGCTCCTGCCGAGGCCCCCGCCGCACCGGCACCGGCCGCACCCGCGCCTGCTGCACCCGCGCCTGCTGCACCCGCGCCGGCAGCACCGGCGCCTGCTCCGGCTGCTTCTGCACCCGCGGCAGCGCCGGCACCTGCTGCCCCGGCTCCCGCCGCAGCAGCACCGTCGAGCGATGCGACGCCGTATGTCACGCCGCTCGTGCGCAAGCTCGCTTCGCAGCACATGGTCGACCTGTCCACTGTCAAGGGCACCGGCGTCGGCGGGCGGATCCGCAAGCAGGACGTGCTCGCAGCCGCGGAGGCGAAGAAGGCTCCTGCTGCCGCAGCACCCGCCGCAGCAGCGCCCGCCCCAGCGACGGCGTCCGGTGTTGCTCCGGGCGTGCGCCCCGAGTTGGCAAACCTGCGCGGAACCACGCAGAAAGCCAACCGCATCCGCCAGATCACCGCGACGAAGACCCGCGAGTCGCTGCAGACCACTGCGCAGCTCACGCAGACCTTCGAGGTCGACGTCACCAGGATCGCCCAACTGCGCGCCCAGGCGAAGAAGTCGTTCGCCGAGCGTGAGGGCGTCAACCTGACGTATCTGCCGTTCTTCGCGAAGGCCGCGGTGGAGGCGCTCAAGGTCCACCCCAACATCAACGCGTCATACGACGAAGCCAACAAGCAGATCACCTACCACTCGGCCGAGCACCTCGGTATCGCCGTGGACACCGATCAGGGCCTCCTCTCCCCGGTCATCCACAACGCCGGCGACTTGTCGCTGGGGGGTCTCGCACGCGCAATCGCTGACATCGCCGATCGCTCGCGCAACGGTGGCCTCAAGCCCGACGAACTCTCCGGCGGCACCTTCACGATCACGAACATCGGGAGCCAGGGCGCCCTGTTCGACACCCCGATTCTGGTTCCGCCGCAGGCGGGCATGCTCGGTACGGGCGCAATCGTCAAGCGTCCGGTCGTCGTCCAGGACGAGACCGGCAACGAGTCGATCGGTGTGCGGTCTATGTGCTACCTGCCGCTCACCTACGATCACCGACTCGTCGACGGCGCCGATGCAGGACGTTTCCTCAAGACGATCAAGCATCGTCTCGAGGAAGGCGCGTTCGAGGCCGATCTCGGACTGTGACCCATCCAGCACAGTCGTAGCTACCCAACCGGTGCACCGGAGGCGGGGGCGTCGTCGAATCAGCGACGGCGTCCCCGCCTCCGTCACGACGTCCAGGCGTAATGTCGACACCTATGCGCAACGACACGTCCTCCGCACGGCTCGACCCGACACCGATGATGGTGGCGCAGCTGGGCCTGATCGGTTACCTCGAAGCCTGGGAACGTCAGCGCGAACTCGTCGCCGAGCGTGCAGACGGCATCGGCGCAGACACGCTGCTCCTACTCGAGCACTCACCCGTGTACACCGCAGGTAGGCGAACCGAAGATTCCGACCGCCCCTCCGACGGCACTCCGGTCATCGACGTCGATCGCGGCGGGAAGATCACGTGGCACGGCCCCGGCCAGCTCGTCGGCTACCCGATCGTCCGACTCGCCGAGCCGATCGACGTCGTCGACTACGTCCGGCGGATCGAGCAGGCGCTGATCACCGTGTGTGCCGATCTGGGACTGGCGTGCGGACGCGTCGAAGGTCGCTCCGGCGTGTGGCTACCGGCCGAACTGCGAGACGGCCGATGGCTCGCCGAACGGAAGATCGCCGCCATCGGCATCCGGGTGCAACGCGGTGTCGCGATGCACGGCTTCGCTCTCAACTGCGACTCCGCCCTCGACGCGTTCGACTCGATCGTCCCGTGCGGCATCCGCGACGCCGGGGTCACCTCGCTCACGAGCGAATTGAGCCGCGACGTGACGGTGCACGAGGTCATTCCGGCCGTGACCGACGCTGTCATCGCTGCACTCGACGGCCGACTTCCGGTCACCGAGTGCAACATCGACAGAGTCACCTTCGAGCAGGCCGTGTCGGCTGCTGCACCTGATTCGACCCCACCGGAGTTCACCACTCACCGGTTCTGACATGCCCACACCCGGACGGAGTTTCGCCCGCTCCTCGGGCGTACCATCGATGTCGTGACTGTCGCCCCAGAAGGACGCAAGCTGCTGCGGATCGAGACCCGGAACGCACAGACGCCCATCGAACGTAAGCCCAATTGGATCAAGACCCGCGCCAAGATGGGTCCGGAGTACACCGATCTCAAAGGACTCGTGCGGCGTGAAGGCCTGCACACGGTCTGCGAAGAGGCCGGGTGTCCCAATATCTACGAATGCTGGGAAGACCGCGAGGCCACTTTCCTCATCGGTGGCGAGCAGTGCACCCGCCGCTGCGACTTCTGCCAGATCGACACGGGCAAGCCCACCGCACTCGACCGCGACGAGCCACGCCGAGTCGCCGAATCGGTGCAGTCGATGGGATTGCGCTACTCGACGATCACCGGTGTCGCCCGCGACGATCTCCCGGATGGCGGCGCCTGGCTGTACGCGGAGACGGTTCGCAAGATCCACCAGCTCAATCCCGGAACCGGCGTCGAGAACCTGATTCCGGATTTCAACGGCAAGCCCGAACTGCTGCAGGAAGTCTTCGAGTCTCGGCCGGAGGTACTCGCGCACAATGTCGAGACCGTCCCGCGCATCTTCAAGCGGATCCGTCCCGCATTCCGCTATCAGCGGTCCCTCGACGTGATCACCGCGGCCCGCGAGTTCGGGCTCGTCACCAAATCCAACCTGATCCTCGGCATGGGCGAAACTCCCGATGAGGTCACCGAAGCTCTGCATGACCTGCACGACGCCGGATGCGACATCATCACGATCACGCAGTATCTGCGCCCGTCACCGCGGCATCATCCCGTCGAACGGTGGGTCAAGCCGGAGGAGTTCGTTGCTCACTCCGAGATGGCCGAGAAGATCGGCTTCGCCGGTGTGATGGCAGGACCGCTCGTGCGCTCGTCGTATCGCGCCGGTCGCCTGTACGCGCAGGCGATGGCTCACCACGGTCGCGAACTACCCGCTGATCAGGCGCACCTCTCGAAGGAAGGCTCCGCGAGCCAGGAAGCCAGCTCGGTTCTCGCCCGCTTCGGCAGCTAGAAACCGGGAGGACACCCGCGGTGGCAAGCAGTCCATCGGGGGGAAAGTATCCTGGTTGTCATGGCGAAGGGCAGCAAGAACGACAAGGAAGCGAAGGCGGCGGCGAAAGCTGCTCGCAAGCAGGCGTCGAAGGAGCGTCGCACACAACTGTGGCAGGCGTTCCAGATTCAACGCAAAGAAGACAAGGCACTTCTTCCGTGGATGGTCGGCGCGCTCGTCGCATCGATCGTCGTGTTCTTCGTGATCGGCCTGATCTTCAGTATCCAGTGGTTCCTGCTGCCGATCGGCATCCTCGTCGGTGTCCTCGCAGCGTTCATCATCTTCGGCCGTCGCGTGCAGAAGACTGTCTACAAGAAGGCCGACGGTCAGGCAGGCGCCGCAGCGTGGGCGCTCGACAATCTCCAAGGTGCTTGGCGTGTCTCACAGGCCGTTGCTGGTACGACCCAACTCGACGCGCTGCATCGCGTGATCGGTCGGCCGGGGGTCATCCTCGTCGGTGAAGGCAACCCCGGGCGGATCAAGCCTTTGATGGCGCAGGAGAAGAAGCGTGTATCGCGCCTTGTCGGCGATACCCCGATCTACGAATTCACCGTCGGCAACGAAGAAGGTCAGGTTCCGCTGGCGCAACTGCAGAAGCAGTTGAATAAGCTTCCGCGCAACATCGACACCAAGCGGATGGATGCGATCGAAGGCCGATTGTCGGCACTGAGCACCAAGAAGAGCGGCCCCGCCATGCCGAAGGGCCCGATGCCGGCGGGCGCGAAGATGCGGGGCGTACAGCGCACCATGCGCCGTCGCTGAGTCAGAGCGCCGAACGGCTGGGGGTCGTCGCCCCGATCGGGCGACGACCCCCAGCCGAGTGCAGGACGACTCGGCCGCAGAGCAATGTCAGCGCGAACGCACGAGTGCGGTGCCGGTCGCGCGGTCCTGCAGACCCCTGCCGTCGATGTCGGTCACCAGAGCCGGGGCGATGAAGACGAGCAGGATCTGACGAGCCAGTGCCCGGATCACTCCGACGCGGACAGGTTGATCCACGCGAATCACCTGGATCCCGGCGATGAATTGTCCTGGTGTAAACGAGAACAACGTCACTGTGACGATCCCCACACTGCACCAGATGAGAAGCGTGTATGCGGACAACGACGGACTCTCGAGCGGATTGTCGCCCACCAGCACCATGGCGATCGCCATCGACGAGAACCAGTCGATGACCAGTGCAAGCACCCGCTTCGCCGACGACACGAGCGCACCTGGTCCGTGTTCCGGAAGGCCGAGCCACTCCCCGGGATACTTCTGTTCTCCGCGTTGCCCCGGAGGAAGGGCCGCCGAGGGGCCCGATAGCCAACTACCCGTCATCCGCGCCATGGGCCCAGGATAGTCTGGTACGTGCGGACCAGGGCAGACCCGTGCACCTGTCGGTGACCTCTACCACGTTCTCCGAGCCTCACACCAGGGCAGCCTGATGTGTAACACCGGCGAAACATAGGTTTGACGACCGGGCAACACCGGGTCAATACGGTCTGATCCGACGCAGGCGCCCAGCACCAAATGGCGCGCACCGACTGAAGGAGCACAAGCGTGGCGTTCACCACGGCCGAAGAGGTCATCAAGTTCATCGCGGACGAGAAGGTCGAGTATGTCGACGTCCGCTTCACTGACCTACCCGGCATCGAACAGCACTTCTCCATCCCCGCGAAGGCATTCAACCAGGACGTCTTCGAGGACGGGTTGGCATTCGACGGATCATCCGTCCGCGGATTCCAGTCGATCCACGAGTCCGACATGCTGCTCCTTCCCGACGTGACCACCGCACGCCTGGACCCTTTCCGCGCAGCCAAGACGCTGAATGTCAGCTTCTTCGTCCACGACCCGTTCACCCGCGAGTCCTACAGCCGGGACCCGCGCAACGTCGCTCGGAAGGCCGAGGAATACCTCGCCAGCACCGGCATCGCCGATACCGCCTTCTTCGGCGCCGAGGCCGAGTTCTACATCTTCGATTCGGTCCGATACGACTCCGCCATCAACGGTGCGTTCTACGAGGTCGACTCCACCTCGGGTAGCTGGAACACGGGTACCGAGTACAACGCCGACGGTTCCGCCAACCTGGGTTACAAGGTTCGCCCGAAGGGTGGCTACTTCCCCGTCGCGCCGTACGACCACTACGTCGACCTCCGCGACGCGATCTCGACCAACTTGACCAACGCGGGTTTCGAACTCGAGCGCGGCCACCACGAGGTGGGCACCGGCGGCCAGGCTGAGATCAACTACAAGTTCAACACGCTGCTCTCGGCGGCCGACGACCTGCAGCTGTTCAAATACATCGTCAAGAACACCGCGTGGCAGCACGGCAAGACCGCAACGTTCATGCCGAAGCCCCTCTTCGGCGACAACGGCTCGGGCATGCACGTCCACCAATCGCTCTGGAAAGACGGCAAGCCGCTGTTCCACGATGAAGCCGGCTACGCAGGCCTGTCCGATCTCGCTCGCTGGTACATCGGCGGCATTCTGCATCACGCACCGTCGCTGCTTGCGTTCACCAACCCGACGATCAACTCGTACCACCGCCTCGTGCCGGGCTACGAGGCGCCGATCAACCTGGTGTACAGCCAGCGCAACCGTTCGGCTGCGGTCCGCATCCCGATCACGGGCAACAACCCGAAGGCCAAGCGACTCGAGTTCCGTGCACCGGACTCGTCGGGCAATCCGTACCTGAACTTCGCCGCGCAGATGATGGCCGGCCTCGACGGCATCAAGAACAAGATCGAGCCGCTGGCGCCGGTCGACAAAGACCTCTACGAGCTTCCGCCGGAGGAGGCCAAGAACATCCCGCAGGCCCCCACGTCGCTCCCCGCGGTCATCGACCGCCTCGAGGCCGACCACGAGTACCTCACCGAGGGTGGCGTGTTCACCACCGACCTGATCGAGACCTGGATCTCGCTCAAGCGTGAGCAGGAGATCGCTCCGGTCAACCTTCGCCCGCACCCCTACGAGTTCCAGCTGTACTTCGACTGCTGAGCCGTCTGCGGCACCACGCTCGGCGACTGGGGAGTTACCCACGGCATTTCCGTGGGTAACTCCCCATCTGGCGTGTAGAGGCCCCGCCGGATCTCGGGTCTGGCGAATCACCGCCGGATTCCGGCCCGCACCTGCTCCGTCGGGTTGTTGAATAGCTCGTGTCGGTAGTTACCCCGAGGAGCACCCTGTGACGATCCGCGAGCTGCTGGTGATCTGTGCACTCGCGACGATCGGTGGTGCAGCCATCGGGTTCGTCGGCGGCGCCTTCCGGTGGTGTCTGCGCGTCGCCGACGACGCACGCATGCACCTGCTCACGTGGACGCACTCGCTATCCGGTCCGAGTTGGTTGATTCCGATGGCGATCACCGCGCTCTGCGCCGCATCGGCAGCCCTGATCGTGCGACGGGTTCCCCTTGCTGCGGGAAGCGGAATTCAGCATGTGGAGGCCGTCGCCCGCGGTGAGGCCGCGCCGCCGCCGCTCCTGGTCGTGCCGGCGAGGTTCTTCGGAGGTGTGCTCGCGATCGGATCCGGCCTCATTCTCGGACGGGAGGGTCCGATCGTCCACATGGGTGCGGCGATCGGCGCCGACAGCGCACACCGGGCTTATCTCGACGACGGCGATGTGCGCTCACTGCAGAGCGCGGTGGCCGGTGCCGGTTTGGCGGTCGCATTCAATGCCCCGATCGGCGGCTCACTGTTCGTCTTCGAGGAGGTGACGCAGGCGTTCCGGTTCCGGGTGGTCGTTCCCGTCCTCCTGGCGGTGGGCACCGGGATTGCCTGTTCCCGCCTGATCCTGGGTGATCGGCCGGACTTCGCCGTCGGTCCGGTCGATCCACCGTCGATCACGTTGCTCCCGGTGTTTCTGCTCTTCGGTGTGCTCACCGGACTCCTCGGCGCAGCCTACAACCGGCTGGTGATCGGCTCCCTCGTCCTGGTCGACCTGTGTCGTGCGCTGCCGTCGGTGGTGAAGGCCGCGATGATCGGTGCGGGAATCGGGCTACTGGGTGCCCTCGCACCGCTGGCCGCCGGCGGAGGCGACACGGTCGCGCAAACCCTGCTCGGTGGAGGCACACTCGCATTTCCGGTCGTGTGCTGGTATGTCGTGACGCGGTTCGTCGCGGGTCCGCTGTCCTATGCGGCGGGGACGCCGGGGGGTCTGTTCGCACCGCTTCTCGCACTCGGCGCACTGTGGGGTGTGCTGTACGCCCGGGTCGCGGAAGCTGTTGTTCCGGCGATTGATTCGTCACTCGTACTGTCGATGACAATCGTGGGTATGGCCACACTGTTCAGCGCATCGGTGCGGGCACCGCTCACCGGGATAGCACTGGTGGTGGAGATGACCGCCACGACGACGGTGACGGTCCCGATGCTCATCGCGTCCGCGGGAGCGGTGATCACGGCGCATCTCGTCGGGGTTGCACCGATCTACGACAGTCTGCGCGAGCGGCTTCGCTCCACACCCACCCCACCGACGTGACCCTCCGTCTGCGCGACGCGCTCGACCTCACCCGCGCCAGTTCGGCGCGGGCGAGGTCGACGACCGGTTACACCGGCTCAGGCTCCCTGGACTCGCGCTGCGCCGCGGCCTTCTGTGCCGCCTCCGCTGCGAGCCGCTGCCCGAGCAACGACTTCCGGCGGCCGTAGCCGAAGTAGACGATCACGCCGAGGGCCATCCACACGGCGAACCGGATCCATGTCTCGACGGAGAGGTTGAGCATGAGCCAGCCGCAGGCGAGCACCGCGAGGATCGGGATCCACGGCATCAGCGGCACCCGGAATCCACGGGGAAGATCCGGGCGGGTGCGGCGCAGCACCATCACGCCGACGCACACGAGGACGAAGGCGAACAGGGTGCCGATGTTGACCATCTCTTCGAGCACTCCCATCGGGAACACCGCGGCGACGACCGCGACGACCCCGCCGACGAGCAGGGTGATGCGCACGGGAACGCCCTTGCGGTTCGTGGCGGCCAGCTTCCGGGTCACCAGCCCGTCCCTCGACATCGCGAACAGCACCCGGGTCTGGCCGAGCATCATCACCATCACCACGGTGGTGAGTCCCGCGAGACCACCGATGTTAATGATCATCTGCGCCCAGGTGACCCCATGAGCCTCGAATGCGGTAGCGAGCGTGGCGCTTCCGTCGCCGACCAACGCGCTACCGGTCTTCAGATCGGTGTACTTCACCATGCCGGTCAGAACGAGCGTGACACCGACGTAGAGCACGGTGACGATCGCCAGCGATCCGAGAATTCCCCGCGGAAGCGCCTTCTGCGGGTTCTTCGTCTCCTCGGCAGTCGTTGCGACGACATCGAATCCGATGAAGGCGAAGAAGACGAGGCTTGCCGCGGCGAGCAGGCCGTACCAACCGTAGCTGCTGCCCTCGGCTCCGGTGAGCGCGGAGAACAGCGACTGGTGCACACCGTGTGCGGCATTCTGCGACTCTTCGGCCTGCGGGATGTACGGCGAGTAATTGCTCTTGTCGATGTAGAAGATGCCGACCACGATCACCAGCAGGACCACGGCCACCTTGATCGCAGTGACGACGGCTGAGACCCGCGACGACACCTTCGTGCCGATCGCGAGGACGAGCGTGATCGCGCCGACGATGAGCAACGCGCCCCAGTCGACCGAGATCGGTCCCACGTCGATCGAGGCGTCCCCACCGAACATGCCTCCCAGATACAACGACCATCCTTTGGCGACGACAGCGGAGGCCAAGGCGAACTCGAGGATCAGGTCCCACCCGATGATCCAGGCGACGAACTCACCGAAGGTCGCGTACGAGAAGGTGTAGGCGCTGCCTGCGACGGGAACCGCCGACGCGAACTCCGCGTAGCACAGCGCGGCGAGACCGCACGTGATCGCGGCAAGGACGAAGGCCAGCGACACGGACGGTCCCGCCACATTGCCCGCGGTGCGGGCGGTGAGGGTGAAGATGCCGGCGCCGACGACAACGGCGACGCCGAACACGGTGAGGTCCTTGGCCGTCAGTTGTCTTCGTAGCCGCGTCCCGGGTTCGTCGGTGTCGGCGATCGACTGCTCGACGGATTTGGTGCGCCAGATACCTACTCCGGGCATGGTTGTGCTCCTCGAGATGGTTTCGGTGCCGACCGAGCCTCGTAGGCATTCGGGGGCATACAACTCACGTAGTCGGACTCCGCAGACCGGGTCGCAATTGCATGAGCATTTCAATGCAGCAATCATTGCACTACACCGATTTGTGTCAACAACTTTCAATTGAACTGATCAGTGTGCTCAAATAGTGATGCGTATCACAAACGAAGGGACATCATCGTGCTCAGCCTCGACCGCCTCGACGCAGCCCTCCTGTCGGAGCTCACTCGCAACCCCCGCGCGGGCATCGTCGACCTGTCCGCCACACTCGGCGTCGCACGCAACACGGTGCAGGCGCGCATCAAGAAACTCGAGGAGTCCGGCGCGGTCACCGGATACCGGCCCGTCGTCGATCTCCCGAAGCTGGGACTGCCCCTGCAGGCGTTCATCGGCGCCGAACTCGTGCAGGCCCGCATGGGCCACGTCATCGGCGAACTGGAACGGTTTCCCGAAGTCCTCGAGGTCCATGCGACGACCGGACGGGAAGATCTCCTCATCAGGATGGCAGCACAGTCGCAGGAAGACCTCCTGCAGGTCCTGGAACGCATCCACGGCATCGAGGGTGTCGCGCACACCACCACGACGCTCGCCCTGACCACGCCCGTGGCCTACCGAACGCAGCCGCTTCTCGAACACCTCACCCGCGACGCCGGCCACGGGCGCTCGACGCCATCCAGCCGCCACTGAGACATCCGCCCGTGCCCCCGGACGAGGCCACCCACGACGACTCGAGGGAGACGCCGCGTGGCGTCTCCCTCGAGTCGTTCCCCTCTCGTCAGACAGAATCGATGCGCTGCTCCGCAATTCGGTTCGCCGCGGCACCGGGGGTGATGTCCAGCCCGCGCGAGCACTCGAAGATCTCGACGGTGCGCTCGAAGATCTCCTCGACACGACTGCGGACCACGGATGCGTCCGACCTGTCCGCTTCGCCGGCAACCTGGATCAACCCGCCCGCGTTCGCGACATAGTCAGGCACCCAGGTGATACCGCGACCGCGCAGAAGGTCCTCGACCTCCGGTTCCGCCAGCTGATTGTTGGCCGCGCCGCAGACCAGGTGCGCGTCGAGGTCACTCGCGGTGGCCCGGGTCAGTGTTCCGCCGAGGGCGCACGGGGCGTACACATCCATCGAGGACGTGGTGACGTCGTCGGTGATGCGTGCAGACGGGAATCCCGCCGCGACACGCGCGAGCGCCTCGGGGTCGACGTCGGAGGCGACCACGTCGGCGCCGTCCGCAGTGAGTAGTTCCACAAGTTGGTATCCGACTTTGCCGAGTCCCTCGACACCCACGGTTCGCCCGGCGAGAGTGTCGGTGCCCCAGACTGTTCGCGCTCCGGCGCGCATCGCCTGGAACACGCCCAGCGCGGTAAGCGGGGAGCTGTCACCGGATCCTCCGGCAGCGGCGGTCCGTCCGACCGCATACTGCGTGTGCCGTCCGATCACGTCGAGGTCGCCCGCGTGGGTTCCCACATCTGCGGCCGTGATGTAACACCCGCCGAGCGAGTCGACGAACCTCCCGTACGCGGCGAGCAGCGCCTCGCTCTTGACGGTAGCCGGATCCCCCAGAATGACAGCCTTACCGCCGCCGAGGTTCACCCCCGACACTGCAGCCTTGTAGGTCATACCCATCGACAGTCGCAGCACGTCGTCGAGTGCCGCCGCCTCGTCGGCATACGGATAGAACCGGGTGCCGCCGAGGGCCGGCCCGAGAGTCGTGGAATGAATCGCGACGATTGCGCGCAGACCGGTCTGCGCATCTTCGTGGAAGACGACCCGTTCGTGCGGGCGATCGGACAGACGGTGAGATCCGTCGAACACCCCGGGGGCGGCGTCGACGTCGGTCGGGCGGGCAACAGTGGAGGTGGTCACGTGCGAATTCCTTTCCAGCAGATAATTTTCCGAAGCACTCTCTGACGCGGTCAGAAGTCGATGTCGACGTCGAGTTCGGCGAGGCGAGCACGATACTGCTCGACGGAGCGCAGTTTGACGTCCTCGTAGCCGCGGACGAGGTCGGGCAGTTCGGCGATCTGCACCGCGCGGTCGTAGTCGTCGGCGGCGAGGTCGGCGACGAGTGCGTCGATCGTAGCGGTGTAATGGGCCAGCAGCGCGCGTTCGATTCGTCGGACACGGGCGTAGCCGAACGGATCGAGTCGGGTACCACGCAGACGCTTCGCCTTGGCCAGGCCCCGCAGGAGCACATGTGAACTCGGCCCGAATCCCACCTTCTTGCTGCGCCCGAGCGCCCGGAGAACCGGTGGATGCAACCGATAGGTGAGGTGCTGCCCTCCGGGCACCTGCGCCTGGACGTCGTCGAGGAACGCGGGGTCGACGAGCATGCGTGCCACTTCGTATTCGTCCTTGTACGCGGTGAACTTGAACAGTCCGCGGGCGACGGCTTCGGTGAGGTCGGTGCGGTCGGTGACACGCCGTTCGGCGTCCCACACGGCCTGCACCCGGTCGATATACCGCGCCGCCAGCGCCTCGTCCTGGAAGTCGATCAGTGCGGCGGCGCGGATCGTTACAAGGCGCCGCACTTCACCGTCGAAGGTGACCGCGTCGAACAAGCGGTCGGGCGCCACGGTGGCCTCGCGCTCGCGGCGAGCGACTGCGGTCGCCGCACGGAACGCCTCGGGATCGGCGATCGCGGCGCGCCCCCACCGGAATGCCGCAATGTTGGATGCCACTGCGACACCGTTGATCTCGATCGCCTCTTCGATCGATTCCGCCGGGATCTGCAGTCCGCCGAGTTGGTGCGCGGCACCCACGACCAGGAAGTTCGCGGCGGCCGTCTGCCCGAACAGTGCCTGCGACGCCGCGAGCGCGTCGAACGACACCAGGGTGCGGGTCGTCGCCTCCAACCGGGAGAGCAGCACATCCTCGTCCGGGTGACGGATCGACCTGTCGTACACCATGTCCCCCGTGGGGGTGCGACTCGTCGAGGCGACCGCAACGGTCTCGGCGGCATTCGCGTACGCGAGGTTCTTCGAGTCGGTGGCGGTGAGCAGATCCAACGCGAGCAGGCACGACGCTCCCCCGGTGCCGACCCGGTTGCCGGGGTCGAGGGCACCGCGCGCGAACCGCAGGTGCGAGACCACCGGCCCGGCCTTCTGGCTCATACCGATCTGGTCGAGCGATTCGACCTCGTACCCTGCCCGTAGCGCCGCGGTTGCCAGCACCTGGTTGACGGTCACGATGCCGGTTCCCCCGATCCCGGCGAGGAAGACGTTGCGGGTCCCGATCGGAGCATCTGCCTCGGCATCCGGCACGGCAGGTGGTGTCGGGACGGTGTGCCGGCCCGACTTCCCGCCCGACTTCCGGCCCGGCGAGGTCTCGACCGTCACGAACGACGGACAGTCACCGTCGAGGCACGAATAGTCCGTGTTGCACGAGGTCTGGTCGATCCGCGTCTTGGATCCGAACTCGGTGTCGACCGGGTGGACCGACAGGCAATTGCTCTTGACGCCGCAGTCACCGCAACCTTCGCAGACCGCCTCGTTGACGACCACCCTGGTGGTACGGGCAGGCAGTGTGCCGCGTTTGCGTTGACGGCGGGCGTCGGCTGCGCAGTGCTGGTCGTAGATGAGCACGGTGACACCGGAGATCTCACGTAACACCTTCTGCGCTTCGTCGAGCCGGTCGCGATGCCAGACCACGGTGCCGCGCGCGAGGGATCGCTTGCGATGGCGTTTCGGCTCGTCCGAGCAGATGATGATCTTGCGGACGCCTTCGGTGGCGAGTTTGCGGGTCAGGGCGGGAATCTTCAGGGCGCCCTCGGCGTCCTGCGCACCGGTCATCGCAACGACATCGTTGTAGAGCAGCTTGTAGGTGATGTTCACGCCGGCCGCGACGCACGCCTGGACGGCGAGCTGACCGGAGTGGAAGAAGGTTCCGTCACCGATGTTCTGGAACATGTGGTCGATGTCGGTGAACGGGGCCTGCCCGATCCACTGCGCACCTTCCCCGCCCATCTGGGTCAGGCCGGTGACGGCACTGTCGGTGCGACCCGACAGTGTCACAAGTGTGTGGCATCCGATTCCCCCGCCGCCGATCGACCCTTCGGGCAGCGCGGTGGAGCGGTTGTGCGGGCAGCCACTGCAGAAGTACGGGGTGCGTGCGGTGGACAGCACTTCGAGGGGCAGCTGCGGCAGCGGTCCCGGGCCGAGTTCGAGACGATCACGGAGTACCCGTCGGAGCGGTCCGCGGAGCCGACCGGCGGTGAGTTCACCGTCGACCGGCACGAGCGGTCGGCCGGTCGCGTCCTTCTTTCCGAGGATGCGCGGTGCGGAGTCGGTGCCGTAGAGGATCTCCCGGATCTGTGTTTCGACGAAGGCGGTCTTGTCCTCGATCACGATCAACTCGTCGAGGCCCCGCGCGAAGTCGCGGACGAGGTCCGGCCCGATCGGGTACGGCATTCCGATACGCATCAACCGGATACCGGCGCGGTGCAGTTCGGCGTCGCCGACACCGAGGTCGAGCAACGATTGCCGTAGCGCATCGAATGTTGTTCCGGTGGAGACGAATCCAACCTCGGCGCGCGGAGGGTTGACCTCGATGACGTCGAGCGCGTTGGCCTTGCCGTAGGCAAGGACGGTCTTCCATCGCGGTCCGTACAGGTCGGCCTCAGCGAGCACGCTGTCACCCGGCGCAGCCATGGGACGCTGTCGATACTCGAACCGTCTTCCCTCCCATTCGATGTCGGGAACGGTGATGGACAGATCCGACACCGATCCGTCGATCGACCAAGCCCCGTCGGCGACATCGGCGACGATTTTCAGTGCAACCACACATCCCGATGCGCGCGACAATGCGACTCCGTGAAGTCCCATCGTGACAATCTCGGCGGCGTTTCGTGGGAACAACACGGGGATGCCCAATGCGGCGAGGGACCGTTCACTCACCGCAGGCACTGTGGAGGATTTCGACGCCGGGTCGTCGCCGACCATCAGCAGCATGCCGCCGTTCGGGTCGACGCCGTACATGTTGGCGTGACGCAGGGCGTCGGTGGCGCGGTCGAGTCCGGGCCCCTTGCCGTACCAGACGCCGACCACTCCGTCGTGGGTCCGTGTACCGGCACCGAGCTGCCCCTGACTTCCCCATACCGAGGTCGCTGCGAGTTCCTCGTTGATACCGGGGGTGAAGGTGATGTCGTGCTCGGCAAGCACCGTGGGCATGCCGTGCAGCATCTTGTCGAGGCCGCCGAGCGGACTGCCTTGGTACCCGGACACGAAAGTGGCGACACGGCGCCCGTCGCGGATATCACGCACGTGCTGCTCCACGAGTTGCCGCGCGATCGCCTGCACACCGGTGAGCAGTACCGTGCTCGAACCGGATCGGTACCGGTCGTCGAGATCGTACGGAAGTCGTTCAGTTTCGCGGATCGCGGTTTCCGTCATCGCACACCGTTCCTTCGCCGCGGCACGGAAGATCGCTATGCCGCTTTGATCGAATCATTTAGTACAGCAATAGTCGACATATGTGGCCGCGGCAGTCAACAACACTAATTTTAGCGGATCACATTGCGTTACTATGATGCACATCACACCTTACCGCTGCGCACCGCGATCAGCCCACCCCCGACACCCACGACCCCCGAGCCGAGCCTCCACCGCCATCGAGCTACTTGCACACACGCGTACAGTTAGTGAGATACGACACATTTTGCCGAAATCTTCGGCGAGATTGTCAGGGATGCGCGCCCGCCACGTTTCACGCCGCCGAGGAGTCGGCGCTTGGTGGCGACCGCGCATCCGGTCGGCAGGGTCGTCGCGTTGTTCGTCCGAGTCGCGGTGTCCTGTCGATCCGCCACCGGGCGCACTGAACACCGGTCACGCTCGGGGGCAGAGCACTGAATACCGACCTGTCTCCGGAAGGAGGCCGTCATGCGTACGACTTTCTCGGCCGCGGCATGTGCAGCCGCCGGCGCCCTGCTGTTGAGCCCTCTGGCAACGGGGATTGCAACAGCGCAAAATGCACCGAACACCGTGGGCATGTCACAAGAGCAAGCGTCCACAGCGTTGAACGATGCGGGTGTGCCCTGGCACGTGATCAGTCGCGCCGGCAGCTCGCTCCAGGACTGCGCGGTGACCGAACAACGAGACCTCGGCTATGACACCCACACCGAACAGGAATGGGATTCCGACAAGCGGGAGTGGAAATCGGTGGAGGTCGACGTGTGGCGCGGAGTCGGACTGATCATCGTCTGCAATTGACCTGAGAGGACTCCTCGAACACTTCGATGCGGGCGCGCTGACGCAAGGTGTCGGCGTCGACCGCGTACAGCGCATCGAGGTAGGCCACCGCAAACGAACCGGGGCCGGTCGAGTTCTGTTCGGCGATCTCGGCTGCGACAGCGACGTGCGTGTGTGCAGCGGCCAGACCGATCAGAGCAGTCGGCGCGACCGCGAGATAGGCGGCGACGAGGCCACCGAGCGAGCATCCGGTGGCAGTCACTCGAGGCAACATGGCGCTGCCACCTGCAATGCGCAGTCCGGTGACCACACCGTCACTGCCCCGGCCCACGAGGTGGTCGACCGGCCCCGATGCGGACACCGCATCGGCATACTCGAGCAGGGCGAGGGCGGCCGGGATCGCGGCCACCGTGTCGTCGCCGCTGTCAACGCCGCGAGTGCCGCCGGCCCGCCCCGCGAGCGCGATGACCTCGGAGGCGTTGCCACGGATCGCGGTGGGCCGGTAGGTAAGCAGATCGGCGGCCAGTCCGGTGCGCCAGGACAACCCGCCGACACCGACCGGATCGAGAACCCACGGGGTTCCCGCGTCGTGCGCAGCGTCTGCCGCAGCGGTGAATGCGGCGGCAGTGCCGTCGTCCGGTGTGCCGAGGTTGATCAGAACGCCACCCGCACCGCGCGCGAAGTCACCGGCCTCGTGGACATTGTCGATGTGTGCGTTGCTTGCGCCGGCCGCAAGTAGAACATTTGTCAGGAAGTTTGCAGACACGACGTTGGTCAACGATTGCACCAGTGGGTTGCGGGCGCGCAACTCATCGAGCGCGGCTGCGAGATCGTCGATCGTCGGCACAATCGGCGTGGAGGTCATGAGGATCCTTCCCTGAACGACAAGATTCAGTGCCCGTTCGTTTCCCCACCGAAAACCCGCTCGACAACACCTCGCGCACGACGCGTGACCCGCAAGTAGTTGTCGAGGAACTCCGACGCGTCGTCACTGAGTTCGCCCGCGGCACTCGCCACGGCCGTGAGCTGCCGCCCCGGCCCCGGAAGCTGATCGCTCGGCTTTCCCCGCACCAGGACGAGGGCATTTCGTGCACGCGTCGCGGTGATCCACGCGTCACGGAGCAGGTCGACGTCGGCCTCGCTGATGAGTTCGGCCGCGCCGATCGCGTCGAGCGTCTCGAGAGTCGACGTGTTCCGCAGCGACTCCGTCTCGTGCGCATGCTGGAGTTGCAGCAATTGCACCGTCCATTCGACATCGGACAATCCGCCGCGGCCCAGTTTGGTGTGAGTCGCCGGATCGGCACCGCGCGGGAGTCGTTCGGAGTCCACCCGGGCCTTGATGCGGCGGATCTCCCGCACCGCCTCCTGAGTGACCCCACCTTCGGGGTAACGCACGCGGTCGATCATATGAAGAAATCGGAGTCCGAGATCGGGGTCGCCGGCGACGGTGTGCGCACGCAGTAACGCCTGGATCTCCCAGGCCTCTGCCCACTGCGTGTAGTACGCGTCGTACGACCTGAGGGTGCGTACCAGAGCGCCGCTACGCCCCTCGGGCCGGAGGTCGAGATCGACTTCGAGCGGTGGGTCGGTGCTCGGTGCCCCCAGGAGTGTGCGAACCTGCTCAGCGACGGACACCGCCCATTTCACTGCGACGGTCTCGTCGGCGTCGGGAAGCGCTTCGCAGACGAACAGCACGTCGGCGTCCGATCCGTAGCCGAGCTCGGCGCCGCCGAGCCTGCCCATGCCTATCACCGCGATGCGGGCCGGGGCCGGACCCTTCGTCCGCTCCGATCCCCGGATCACCGCGGCCAGTGCGGCTTCCAGAACTGCCGACCATACGGACGAGAGCGCTTCACATACCTCGGGAACCGAAAGCATCCCGAGGAGGTCGGCGCTCGCGATCCGCGCGAGTTCGGCCCGGCGCAATGAGCGCGCCGCCGCGATCGCCCGCACCGGATCGTCGTAGCGGGACGACGACGTGACGATTGCCTTTCCCACCTCGGTGGGTTTCGCTTCGAGGAGGCGCGGCCCCGTGGAGGCATCGGCGTAGAGCCTGATGACATCCGGTGACTTGATGAGCAGATCGGGCACGTACGCCGACGTTCCCAGTACCTTCATCAGGCGTTCCGCAACCGACGGCTCGTCGCGCAGTACCCGCAGGAACCACACTGTGTCGTACAACGCGTCGGACAGTCGTCGATACGCGAGCAGTCCACCGTCGGGATCGACTGTCTCACCGAGAGATTCGAGAAGTTGCGGAAGCAGCAACGCCTGGATCCGCGCTTTGCGCGAGGCACCCCCGGACAGCGCGGTGAGATGTTCGAGCGCATGCTCGGGCGCGGTGTAGCCAAGCGCCGCGAGCTGCCGAACAGCAGCGTCCGGCGACAGTCGCACCGCATCCTTGTCGAGCCGGGTCACCGAATCGAGCAGCGGGCGATAGAACAACCGGGCGTGAAGCCGGCGGATGCGCCCGGAGTTGCGTTTGATCTCGGCTTGGAGGACGCCGAGCGAATCGTTCCGTCCGTCCGGCCGCATGTGCGCTGCCCGCGCGAGCCACCGCAGGTTCTCGCGGTCGTCCGGGGGTGGGAGGGTGTGGGTGCGCTTGAGTCGCTGCAGTTGCAGGCGGTGTTCGAGCAATCGGAGGAACTCGTACGACGCGCGCAGATTCGCAGCATCATCACGCCCGACGTAACCGCCGTCTGCGAGTGCGGACAGCGCCTCCACAGTGTTGGGCACGCGCAACGATTCGTCGGTACGTCCGTGCACCATCTGGAGCAACTGCACCGCGAACTCGACGTCGCGCAGGCTACCTTTTCCCAGCTTGAGTTCGCGTTCCCGCAGATCCGCGGGAACGAGATCTTCGACCCGCCGTCGCATTGCCTGTACCTCCGGTACAAACGCTTCGCGTTCCGACGCCGTCCACACCAGCGGACTCAATGCTTCGATGTAGCGGCGCCCCAGGTCGAGGTCGCCCGTCATCGGCCGGGCCTTGAGTAGCGCCTGGAACTCCCACGTCTTGGCCCACCGGTTGTAGTAGGCCACATGAGATTCGAGGGTGCGCACCAGTTCGCCGCGCTTGCCTTCGGGCCGCAGCGCGGCATCGACTTCGAAGAAAGCCGAGGTTCCGATGCGCATCATCTCGCCCGCAATACGGCTGGCCAGCGCATCGGCAGGTTCGGCAACGAAGATCACGTCGACATCACTGACGTAATTGAGTTCGCGCGCACCGCATTTGCCCATTGCGATGACCGCGATGTCTGTGGGACACGGCCCGTTCGGGACGACGGTGGCGAACGCCACGGCAAGCGCAGCGGTCAGTGCGGCGTCGGCCAGGTCAGCGAGCCTCTCCCCCACCTCGAGGTAGGGCACGACAGGTTCGTTCTCCACCGTCGCGGCGAGGTCTGCCGCGGCAATGAGCATCAGCTGATCACGGTATGTCGTGCGCAACGCCGATACGGCGTCCGGTCCGGTGATTCCGGCGCGGTGGATCAGTCTGTTGCAGCGTCCGCCGGTCTCGGGAACGGACGCAACACACTCGAGCATGCGGACGGTGAACGTGTGCCGGTCGGGCAGGTCGAGTGCGCCGGCGAGCATCCGCCAGCGGTCGGGATGTGCGACAACGTGGTCGCCGAATGCTGCAGACGCCCCGAACAGGGCCAGCAATCGGCCCCGGAGACTCTTGTCGACCCGAAGCGCAGCATCGAGGTCGGCCCACCCTTGTTCGCTGAGCGCATCAGCGAGCCTGGTCAGGTTCCGCAACGCGAGATCCGCATTGGGCGCCCGCGACAATGCCCACAGGAGTTCGACGCTCTCGGTTCCGGTCCAGCCCAGTTGCGCCAACTCGGCGGCGGCGGTGGGTTCGACGAGTCCGAGCCGGCCGGGACCGGGAATTGCAGAGCGCGCGGGCGGCGGCTTCACCATGGCGCCTACAGCCCCAGATACTGCTCGAGTTCGAACGGGGTCACCTGACTCCGGTAGTTCTCCCACTCCCGCCACTTATTGCGCAGGAAGTAGTCGAACACATGCTCTCCCAGGGTTTCGGCGACCAGTTCCGACCCTTCCATTTCACGCAACGCGATATCGAGGTCGGTGGGAAGTTCCTTGTAGCCCATCGCTCGCCGTTCGGCACCCGTCAGGGCCCACACGTCGTCCTCGGCCTCGGGCGCGAGCGTGTAGCCTTTCTCGACCCCCCGCAGACCCGCAGCCAACAGCACCGCGAACGCCAAGTACGGATTGCAGGCAGAATCCGGCGTACGGATCTCGACGCGGCGCGAGGACGCCTTGTTCGGGGTGTACATCGGCACGCGGACGAGCGCCGACCGGTTGGACGGCCCCCAGCTCGCGGCCGTGGGAGCCTCACCGCCGTGCACGATGCGCTTGTACGAGTTGACCCACTGGTTGGTCACGGCGCTGATCTCGGCGGAGTGCTCGAGGATGCCGGCGATGAACGCTTTGCCGGTCGCCGAGAGCTGCAATGGGTCGTCCGGGTCGTGGAAGGCGTTGGTCTCGCCTTCGAACAGCGACATGTGGGTGTGCATCGCCGACCCGGCGTGTTCGCGGAACGGCTTCGGCATGAACGTCGCCCGCACCCCTTCGGACATGGCGATCTCTTTGACGACGTAACGGAAGGTCATCACATTGTCGGCCATCGACAGTGCGTCGGCGTACCGCAGGTCGATCTCCTGCTGACCCGGCGCCGTCTCGTGATGACTGAACTCGACGGAAATACCCATCGACTCGAGCGCATCGATGGCATGGCGACGGAAGTGGGGTGCCGAACGATGCACGGACTGGTCGAAGTATCCGCCGTCGTCGGCCGGTACCGGAGTGACGCCGTGCGGTCCGTTCTCGATGAGAAAGAACTCGATCTCGGGATGCACGTAGCAGCTGAAGCCCAGATCACTTGCTTTGTTGAGCTGGCGACGCAGCACGTGCCGCGGGTCGGCCCAGCTCGGGGTGCCGCCCGGCATGGTGATATCGCAGAACATCCGCGCCGAGTACTGGTGGCCGCGGTCGTCGGTCCACGGCAACACCTGGAACGTCGTGGCGTCCGGGCGCGCGACCATGTCGGCCTCGGAGATGCGGGAGAAGCCCTCGATGGCCGAACCGTCGAAGCCGATGCCCTCCTCGAAGGCCCCCTCCAGTTCCGCCGGGGCGATCGCCACGGATTTGAGGGTCCCGACAACGTCGGTGAACCACAGGCGTACGAACCGAATGTCGCGCTCTTCGAGGGTGCGGAGCACGAACTCCTTCTGGCGATCCATATCGGCGAGCGTAGGCATGATCCGTTAATTCCGTGTTACATCGGCCGTTCCCATTCGTGGCGTGTCGCTCACCCCGGCGCCGGGTCAGCAGTGCGGGTCGGTCGCGGGCCGCTCGAGGTCGACGAAGTACCTGGTCACAACGTCGTCGACGCAACGGTTACCGTCCAGCACGACGGTGTGCTGGTTTCCGTCGAAGCTCACGAGGGAACCCCCGAGCTGACGCGCCAGATCCGCGCCGGCCTGATAGGGCGTGGCGGGATCACCGGTCGTCGAGACCACGAGCACCGGAGCGAGCCCCGGCACATCCGGAGTATGCGGGTCCCCGGTCGCGGGAACAGGCCAGAACGCGCACACGTCGAGGGGCGCCTCCCCGGTTCCGCGCCCGTCGTCGAGGAACGGGGCCGCCTGCCGGAAGCGCATGTCGAGTTCACCGGCGACGGCACGGTCGGTGACCGGCTGATCGTCGACGCACCGGATGGCAGTGAACGCATCATTGATGTTGCTGTAGGTGCCGTCGTCCTCCCTGCCCTCGTACAGGTCGGCCAGCCGGAGCAAGGTGTCTCCGTTGCCGTCGGCGAGGGAACTCAGCCCGCCGCGCAGCGACCCCCAGAGCGCCGACGAGTAGAGGCCCTGCTGCACGCCGGTGATCGCGTCGCGGTAGCCGAGGCCGCGCGGATCGGTGGTGCGGGCGGGGGTCGCAATCAGCGGCTCGACGAGTTGACGGAACCGTACCGACGCCTGCGCCGGATCGTTGCCCAGCGGGCAGTCGCCGCGGCCCGCACAGTCGGCAGCGAACTCGTCGAACGCCTTCTGGAACCCCCCGGCCTGCAGCACGATCTCCTCGACCGGGTCCTGCTCGGGATCGATGGCGCCGTCGAGGACCATCGCGCGCACCCGGTCCGGGAAGGTCTCCGCATAGACGGTGCCGAGTCTGGTGCCGTACGAGTATCCGAGGAAGTTGAGGGAGTCGTCGCCGAGGACACCTCGGATGACATCCATGTCGCGCACCACGTCCGCGGTGCCGACGTGGGCGAGCAGATCCTCGCCGGTGCGGTCCGCGCACAGCTGCGCGTACTCGCGGTTGCGTTTCTCGGAGGCTTCGATCCCCGCGGGGCTGCGATCACCGTCGTCGACGGCGCGATCGGCATCGGTCTCCTCGGCCGTGAGGCACCGAACCTGCGGATCGGACGACCCGATGCCGCGCGGGTCGAACCCGACGATGTCGAACTGTCCGGCCAGTTCGGTGCCTGTGGCGGCGAGCACGGTGGACAGCCCCGACGCGCCGGGTCCACCGGGGTTGACCAGGATCGATCCGATCGCATCGTTATCCGCTTCGATTCGCGACACCGCGAGTGTCACCGTCTGCCCGTCCGGGTCGTCGTAGTCGAGCGGCACCGAGATCCGACCGCATTCCGCACCGCTCCGAGCGAGAATCGGACCGTCGATGCCGTAACCGCCGCAGTCGCCCCATTCGACGCCCTGTCGGTAGAACTGCGCCAGATCCTCGGGTACCGCGACGGCGGAGGGCTCTTGCTCGTCGGTCGCGGTATCGGCGCAACCCGTCAGCACCAGCGCGCCCACGGCAGCGAGAACGACGGACAGACGAGGTGAGCGCACACGCGCGGAAACCGGCACCCGTGAATCGTGCCATGCTCGCGACGCGCCCTCGACGTGTGACCGAACCCACCACCGAGAAGGCTTAGCGACGGCCGAGCCCGGTGGCACACTGAGACTGTCATCACCCGCCCGGGGACCCTCAGAAGGGCCTCGAGGAAGAAAGAGACAATGATGTCGGAAAACGTGACGTCCGTGTACGGTGGCGGCTCCGCCTCGTCGGACACCCCCAAGCGTAAGACGCGAGTCCACCATCTGCAGGCAATGAAGGCCGAAGGCACCCGCTGGGCAGAGCTGACCGCGTACGACTACTCCACCGCCCGCATCTTCGAAGAGGCCGGGATTCCGGTCCTCCTGGTCGGCGACTCGGCCGCCAATGTCGTCTACGGCTACGACACCACGGTGCCGGTGGCCGTCGACGAACTACTCCCGCTGGTCCGCGGCGTCGTACGCGGCGCTCCGCACGCTCTCGTGATCGCCGACCTGCCCTTCGGCACCTACGAGGCATCCCCCGAGCAGGCCCTCACCACCGCCATCCGATTCATGAAGGAAGGCGGCGCACATGCCGTCAAACTCGAGGGCGGCGAGCGCATCGCACCCCAGATCGCTGCACTCACTGCTGCCGGCATCCCCGTGCAGGCCCACATCGGTTTCACTCCGCAATCCGTCAACACCCTCGGCGGGTTCCGGGTGCAGGGCCGCGGCGACGGCGCCGAGCAGCTCATCGCCGATGCCATCGCCGTCCAGGAGGCCGGAGCCTTCTCCGTCGTGATGGAGATGGTTCCCGCCGAGCTCGCCGGCCAGGTCACCCGCAAGTTGAGCATTCCCACGGTCGGCATCGGCGCCGGCAACGAATGCGACGCCCAGGTGCTCGTCTGGCAGGACATGGCCGGATACACGAGCGGGAAGACCGCGAAGTTCGTGAAGAAGTTCGGGACAGTGGGCGACGACTTGCGCAATGCGGCTGCGCAATACGCGGCCGAGGTGCACGACGGGCGTTTCCCGGGACCTGAGCACTCCTTCTGAGGTCGCTCCTCGGCCGGGCGCACCGCACCCACCGTGGGTAAAGTACGGGCAATGAGTACGCCATGGCACTCGCTCGAGTCGGGTGAGACCCTCACTCGACTCGAGGCATCCGACCGGGGACTCGATTCGGCCGAGGCCGCGCGCAGACTCGCCGTATACGGCCCCAACAGTCTCCCGACCCCCCGCGCGGATCGTTGGTGGTGGCGTCTGCTGCGCCAGTTCCACAATGTCCTGTTGTACGTGATGATGGCCGCCGCTGTCGTTACTGCGTTCCTCGAACATTGGATCGACACGGGTGTGCTCCTCGGCGCCGTGGTCATCAATGCCTTGATCGGGTTCGTTCAGGAAGGTCGAGCCGAATCGGCGCTCGACTCGATCCGATCGATGCTCGCACCGCACACCCGGGTGCACCGGGACGGCCGGATCGTCGACATCGAGGCAGCAGACCTCGTTCCCGGCGATGTGGTTCGGCTCGTCTCGGGCGACCGAGTCCCCGCCGATCTGCGGCTGATCCGCTCACGCGATCTCCGCATCGACGAGGCCGCGCTCACCGGCGAATCCCTGCCCGTCGAGAAGTCGACCTCGCCCGTCGATGAAGACAGCGAACTCGGTGACCGCCGCTCGTCCTGCTACGCCGGCACAGTCGCGGTGTTCGGCCAGGGCGACGGTGTGGTCGTCGCCACCGGCACCGACACCGAACTCGGCCGCATCAACGCGTTGCTGTCCGGCATCGACACCACCACCACCCCCCTACTCCGTCAGATCGACGGTTTCGGCCGATGGCTCGCGGCCGTGATTCTGGTCGCCGCAGCGGCTACGTACGTCTTCGGCGTGGTCGTCCGCGGCGAGACCCCGGCCGAGATGTTCACGATGGCCGTCGCACTGGCCGCCTCCGCCATCCCCGAAGGCCTCCCCGCCGTGATGACGGTGGCGCTCTCCCTCGGCGTCCAACGCATGGCACGCCGCAACGCCGTCGTGCGCAGGCTTCCGGCGGTCGAGACACTCGGCTCCGTGACGGTGATCTGCTCCGACAAGACGGGCACCCTCACCCGCAACGAGATGACCGTGCAGAAGATCGTGGGCGCGCACCGCACGATCGATGTGGGCGGGGTCGGCTACGCACCGGTGGGTGGTCTCACCACCGGTGAGGGCACCCCCATCGCCCGAGAATCCTCCGCTGCGCTGGATCTCACCATCCGAACCGGTGTGCTGTGCAACGACTCACGGGTATTCGAGACCGACGACTCGTGGGAGATCGACGGCGACCCCACCGAGGCCGCGTTGCTGGTACTCGGCAGGAAGGCCGGCCTGCACGCAGACGCTGCCACCGCCACTTGGCCACGTCTCGACGTCGTCCCGTTCGAATCCGAGCACCGTTTCATGGCCACTCTCCACCGTCACGACGACGGACGCCGCGAACGGATACTCCTCAAGGGTGCCCCCGAGAACGTCCTCGCGGTATGCACACACCAACTCGACGACGACGGCAACCGCCACACCATCGACACCGCCTATTGGGATCGCCGCGCCCGTGAGATCGCCGCCCAAGGTTTGCGGTTGCTCGCGTTGGCGTACCGCGACCGCGACGCCGATACCGGAACACTCGAATTCGAGGATGCGCTCGACGGCTTCACGGTTCTGTCGCTCGTCGGCATCATCGACCCCCCACGCGAAGAAGCCGTCGTCGCAGTACGCGAATGCCACCGCGCCGGAATCCAAGTCAAAATGATCACCGGCGACCACGCCGACACCGCCGGCGAGATCGGCGCCCAGATGGGGCTGGGCGTCGGCAAGACACCGGTGACCGGCGCGCAGGTCGAAGCACTCGATGACGAGGCCCTGCGGCGGGTCGTCGCCGAGACCGACGTGTTCGCGCGCGCCAGTCCCGAACACAAGCTGCGGCTCGTGCGCGCACTGCAGGAGAACGGTGAGGTCGTCGCCATGACCGGTGACGGCGTCAACGACGCACCCGCTCTGACCCGTGCCGACGTCGGCATCGCCATGGGTGAGGGAGGCACCGAAGCCGCCAAGGAATCGGCCGACATGGTGCTCGCGGACGACAATTTCGCCAGCATCGCAGCAGCAGTACGCGAAGGCCGCGGTATCTACGACAACATCAAGAAGTTCGTGCTGTTCATGCTGCCCACGAACGGCGGCGAAGCACTCGTGGTCGTCGCGGCCATTGCGTTCCAGCTGACCCTTCCGATGACCCCCGCGCAGGTGCTGTGGATCAACCTGGCCACCGTCAGCACTCTGGGTCTCGCCCTGGCCTTCGAACCCACAGAGAAGACCGTGATGCAGCGCGCGCCTCGTCCGCCGGGGCAGTCGCTGCTGACCCCGTTCTTCGTGTGGCGGGTGACAATGGTGTCGGTCTTGATGATGGGCGGCTCTCTCGGGTTGTTCCTGTGGGAAATGGAGTCCGGCACCTCCGTCGAAGTCGCTCGCACCGTCGCGGTCAACGCAATCGTCGTCGCCGAGATGTTCTACCTGTTCAACAGCCGCCGGATCTACGACTCCGTACTCGACCGCGAAGGTCTGTTCGGAAGCACCTACGTCCTCGGCGCCGTCGCGCTGTGTGCACTACTGCAGGTGCTCTTCACCTATGCGCCGTTCATGCAAGCAGTGTTCGGTTCGGCTGCATTGTCCCTCACCGACTGGGCCAAGGTTCTCGGTGCGGGGCTACTGGTGTTCGTGGTCGCCGAACTGGAGAAGTGGGTGGTGCGCCGCAGGCAACGCTCGCGTATGCCGGACCAGTCGCCGGTGCCGGCCCGCACGTGATCGTCCCAGCATGCCGGCAGCAACCTCGCAGGAATGGTGAATCCAGGCCAGGGCGCTCATCGGAGGTCGCGGACTCGGTGGCACACTCGACGGCGACCACGATCCCGGACCACGAGGTGCACACCCCATGACCCGATTCCGACGCGGCACTGTTGCTGCGACCGCCGCTGCAGCCATGATCGGCTTCCTCGGCGCGTGCGCCACCGGAACCACCCCGGATACGACACAGCCCGGCACCCCGGCGCCACCGGCATCGGAACCAGTCCAAGCACCCGGAGGCGTCACCGAAGCCCAGGCCGTCGACCTGTGCACACGCATGGAAGAGCAAGTGCAGGCGTGGCGCACCTACACACCATCCGTCGGGAAGGGTGGCTTGAACATCCTCGTCGGCGAATGGGGTGCGGCACACGGCATCGACCTCATCGCACTGGCCGGCGATCGGGCACGTGTCGATACCATCACCTCGGCGCACTGCACCTCGGTACGCGACGAGACGTTGACTGCCCTGCAGATTTCCGATCTCGCATCGGCCCTTGTCGGGTTCTAGCCGATGCCCGACCGTCGCAAGCCGTATCCCCCGATCGAACCACACGACCACGGCTTCCTCTCCGTCGGTGACGATCAGCAGATATATTGGGAGGTCAGCGGGAATCCGGACGGAAAGCCTGTCGTGTTCCTCCACGGGGGGCCGGGCGGCGGAACGTCACCGCAACAGCGCCGCTTCTTCGATCCTGCGGCGTATCGGATCGTGATGTTCGACCAGCGCGGGTGCGGCCGGTCACGACCCCACGTCGCCGAAGGAGCCGACCTGTCGGTCAACACGACCGACCACCTCCTGTCCGACATCGAGCAACTGCGCACCTTCCTGAACATCGAACGATGGATGGTGTTCGGCGGATCGTGGGGATCGACATTGGCACTGGCCTACGCGCAACGTCATCGCGACCGTGTCACCGAGTTGGTGTTGCGCGGCATCTTCCTGCTGCGACGCCGTGAGATCGACTGGTACTACAACGGTGGTGCCGGTGCGGTGTTCCCGGACCTGTGGGAAGGATTCCGCGCACCGCTCGCGGGCGCCGACCCCGACGAACATCCGGTCGACTCCTATCATCGTCTGCTGCACTCCCCCGACCAGGACGCCGCGTTGCGTGCGGCCATCGCATGGTCGACCTGGGAGGGCGGAACGAGTTCGCTGCTCCCGCAGCCCGACCACGTCGCCGACACCGCCGAGCCCCGGTTCGCGCTCGCCTTCGCGCGAATCGAGAACCACTACTTCTATCATCGCGGCTTCCTCGACGAAGGGCAGCTGCTGCGCGATGCACGTCTCCTGCACGGCATCCCGGGAGTGATCGTGCAGGGTCGCTACGACGTGGTGTGCCCCGCGACAAGCGCGTGGGACCTCCATCGCGCCTGGCCCGGCTCGGAACTGCACATCGTCGAGGACGCCGGCCACTCCGCGCACGAGCCCGGCATCACCCATCACCTGGTGGAAGCGACCGACCAGTTCCGATAGCACCATTTCACTGCGGGAGCCGGCCGAATCCCACCACCGCCGAGTCGTCCGACCACTCGAGTGTATGGACACGGATGCGACCGAACTCGTTGCCACCCACGGTGATCGCCTCATCGCCATCGACCGCGACGACGATGTTGGTGTGTTGCCCGAAACCCGCGGTGTTCTCGTACAGGACGACATCGCCCACCTCGGGCCGGTAGCCGGAATCCACCGATTCGAAGCGGTCGTGCTGTTCGTAGTATTCCTGCAATGTGTACACGCCGGGTATCCGCCAATGCCCCGAGTGCGGATTCGACAGTGGCATATCGGCTTCCCGCATGATCCAGCTGACGAAGTCGGCGCACCATTGTTCTTCGACACCCTCCGAGTAGAAGGTCCCGGGTCGCTGCGTCCGGTGTTCATCTTCGAGCAGCTGCACGACCGCCGATTGCTCCGCCGACAATGCCGCAGTATCGACGGCGGGGAACGATGCGGTGTCCCATGGCAGGTATCTACTCGGTGCCCACCACCACGCGACGGAGACGACGACCAAAGCGAGGGCGACGAAGGCGCCAGCGACCACAGTCATCGCGCGCCTGCTCACGACCCGTACCCCTGGCGGGCGACGGCTGACACCACTGCTGTCGTCCTGCCCAATCCTCCTGCACGCCGCGGTGTCAGTTGTTCCACTCCTCGTCGGCCTTGTCGGCCGCTTTCGTTCGCTCGGCAGCAATCTGCAGAGCACGCTCAGCGGTGTCCTTGTCGGGATACGGCCCCATGCGGTTGAGGGCACTGGGATCCTTACCCTGACTCACCCTGCCTGTGCTCACGTCGTAGTACCAGCCCTCGTCGCTCATGGTTCAAGTGTGCCCGAACAAGGTCGACTTTTTGCCGCTACACGCGAGCGGTGTGGCTGGTACCGTCGGCCCGGCACCACAGACCGTCATCAATGAGGAGCCGTATACATGTCGTACATTCTCTTCGACGCCCTTCTTCCGTACATCGGGCCGGAAGCCGCCTCGCACTGGGCCCATCTGCTGGTCGTCGGCCCTCTCTAACCGATCGAGTACCGCACTCGGGACAGAGCGGACGAGCCGGCCTGTAAGCCGGATCCTGTCCCCCGCGGAGGCGGGGTGACGACCATCCATCTGGACACACCGTTGCCGGGTGCCTCGAGCGGTCCACCCGCAGGCTCGGGCGAGCAGCCCTCGAACACCTGCGCAGCCGTACCGGTTCCCGAAAAGGAACCGGTACGGCCTTCGACCTTGCTCCGGGCGGGGTTTACCTAGCCACCCCGGTCACCCGGGATGCTGGTGCGCTCTTACCGCACCGTTTCACCCTCACCTGCCCCCGAAGGGCAGGCGGCCTGTTCTCTGTGGCACTGTCCCGCGAGTCACCTCGGGTTGCCGTTAGCAACCGCCCTGCTCTGTGGAGTCCGGACTTTCCTCGATTCAAGGCCTGACACCATCCGGTGCCGGTTCCCTGCTCCGCGGTCGCCCGGCCGACTCATCCGCTCGAACAGCCTAACCTCCGAATGTCACCGACGCGAACTACGATCTGCGGCATGACCCGATATGTGGCCCTGCTGCGCGGAATCAATGTCGGGGGCGTCAGAATCAAAATGGCCGATCTCGTCGCTGTGTTCACCGACCTCGGTCTCGGCAACGTCCGGACGGTTCTCGCCTCGGGGAATGTCTTGTTCGACGCAGGTGACACAGCTGCAGATCTGAAAGCTCGGATCGAGCGCGCACTCTCCGACACATTCGGGTACGACGCGTACGTGTTCGTCCATCCACAGTCGTATCTGTCGGCTGTTGCTGATGCGTACCCGTTCGACGAAGGCGTCGACGGTCGACACTCCTATGCGGTGTTCGTCGCCGATGAGTCGATACTCGGCGAATTGGCCGACCTCAGCGACACGCTCGATCCGGTGGTCGAACGGATCGCGGCCGGTGACGGCGTCGTCTACTGGGAAGTCGAGAAGGGCGACACGATCGGCAGCGCGTTCGGCAGGAAGATCAGTTCACCTCGATTCAAGCCGGTGACCACCAACCGAAATCTGCGGACGGTGCGCAAACTGCTGTGAATACCGCGCGCCCCACGGCTGCTGTGTGCTCACGACGACGCGCGTCGTGGGAACGACGACGGGCCGCTGCCCCCATCACCACGACCACGACCACGACCACGACCATGAGCGCAGCGACCCCAGGTTCTTCCTGGGCGAACCCGACCAGCCACAGCACCCCGAGGGTGGTGAGAATCGGATGACGCCTCCACCAGGGTCGCCGATCCACGACGAAGTCGGTGGCGGGAGCCACAGCGAACGGCACCGGAGCAGAAGGACGCGGTACGTGCGCATGAACCCGATAGCCGTTCATCGCTGGTCCTCCTGCTCGTGTGATGAAGCCATTTTGCAGGACGCGCCGACTCAGTGCCATAGCGACAGCGTCACACGCGGGCCCGAGAATGTATCGAGAAAAGTTTTCGGAATCCGTGTAACGCTCCGAGCGCACGCCCGATAAACCTGGTGAGTGGTCGCGCAGACACACCCCCGACATGTCTGCGCGACCACTTTTCGTGTAGTGATCGGTCCACGGTCGGTCTGTTCACAGGTACGACGTGTCGTTGACCAGGCGCACAGACGACCCCCCGTCCGGATAGAACTCGGCGATGCTCAACGACGCCAGATCCAGATGCAGGCGGTACAGCAACGACGGACCTGAATCCAATGCGAACTGCAGGAACGTCTTGATCGGAGTCACGTGGGAGACCACGAGCACATTCGAGCCCGGATACTCGGTCGTCAGGTCGTCCCGAACACCCGCGATACGCGAGCGCACGTCGTCGAAGCTCTCGCCACCGGGCGGGCGCACCGACGTGTCGCCGAGCCACCTCTTGTGCAGATCGACGTCGCGCTCGGCGGCTTCCTGAAATGTCAGGCCCTCCCACTCGCCGAAATCCGTCTCGATCAGACCGTCGTGGACTGTCACCGGAAGGTTCAACGCATCAGCCGCCGCGGAGGCGGTCTCTCGCGCCCGTCCGAGCGGCGAAGACACCACCGCGGACACCCCACCGCGCCCCGTGAGCATCCCCGAGGCCGCGGATGCCTGGTCGCGGCCCAGTTCGGTCAGCTCAGGGTTCCCGCGCCCCGAGTAGCGGCGTTCGACCGACAGCGCGGTCTGGCCGTGTCGCAGGAGCAGCAGCCGTGTGGGTGTGCCGGTCGCACCGGTCCATCCGGGTGCCTTCAGAGACCCTGTCATCGGGGGTTCCGCCTTCGAGGACCCCGACTTCTGTGGTGCTGAGACCTGGTTCGCGGCGGCGTCCATCGCTTCATTCGCGAGTCGGTCGGCGTATCCGTTCTCCGCGCGCGGCACCCACATGTAGTGCACGCGCGAGAACTTCGACGCCAGCTCCCGAGCCTGCGCGGCGAGCGGAATCATGTCGGGGTGCTTGACCTTCCAGCGCCCCGACATCTGCTCGACGACAAGCTTCGAATCCATCCGTACGTCGACCTCGTCGGCACCCAGCTCGGTCGCGGCGGTCAGTCCTGCGATCAAGCCCCGGTATTCGGCCACATTGTTGGTGGCACGGCCGATGCTCGCCTGACGTTCGGCGAGTACCGCTCGGCGATCGGAGTCGAATACCACCGCACCGTAGCCGGCAGGCCCCGGATTCCCGCGAGAACCACCGTCGGCCTCGACAACGACCCGAATCACAGACCCGATTCCTTGGTACGAACCATGATCGCGTTGCATTCCGGACAGTGGACCACCACGTCGGCCGGTGCGGCGGTGATGCGGGCGATCTCACCTCGGTCCAGTTCGATGCGGCACGCGCCGCAACGACGGGCCTGCAGCAGGGCTGCACCGATGCCCGACCGCTCACGCTGCTTCTCGTAGACTGCCACCAGCTCGGCAGGCAACGCCGCAACCAGGGTTTCGCGGTCACCGCGGCAGCGGGCTTCTGCAACCTCGATGTCGGCGAGAGCCTCATCCCTGGCGCGGGTTGCGTCGCCGAGCTGCTCGTCGACCTGCGACACCTGCGCACCGGCGTGATCATGGTCGGCCTTCGATGCCTCCCGCCGCTCCATGACCTCGAGCTGGTCGTCCTCGAGCGCATTCTGGCGACGTTCGAGACTGCCCAGCTCGTGCTGCAGCTCGGTCAGCTGCTTGGAACCGATGGTGCCGCCCTCGAGCAGAGCACGGTCGCGCTGCGCGCGCTGGCGCACCGCCTCGATCTCACCCTCGATCTTGCGGATGTCACGGTCGAGGTCGTCGAGCACGATCTCGACGGCAACGGCCGCGTCCTTCCGGGACGCCCGCTCGGTCTGGAGTCGGTCCACCTCCTGCTGTTCCGGGAGGGTGCGGCGACGGTGCGCGAGACGGTTGAGCTCGTTGTCCACCGAGGCGATGGAAAGGAGTTTTGCCTGCACTGCGGGTTCGACGTTCACTCGGGTGGTTCCTGCTTTCGGGTTCTCGGCTCGGGGGAATGGCGGCGACTGGCCCTGGTCGCGGCCGGACCGCGACGACGGCCTCGTAACTGATTACCGTACCGCGCGGGCCGCTGTCGTCCAGGGATCGGTGCGCAGGTCAGTAACGCGGGACTGCCACCCGTCGCGATCGCCGAACGCGTCGTCGAGAATCGCGCTCGCCTGCGCGCACCACGGTTGTTCGCTGGCCCAGTGTGCGACGTCGACGAGCGCCGGTCCACCGGCTCGCAGATGTTCGTCGGCGGGGTGATGCCTCAGATCGGCCGTCACGTATGCGTCGACCCCCAGCGCGGAGACCTTTCCGAGGAACGAGTCGCCTGATCCGCCGCACACCGCCACTGTCCGGATCGGACGTTCGGGGTTGCCAGCGCCGCGCACACCCCACTCCGTCGGCGGTAACGCCGCCGCGACCGTCTCGGTGAACTCGCGGAACGTCTGTGCGTGTGGCAATTCCCCCACACGACCGAGACCACGGTTGCTCGGCAGCTCGGCGAGCTCGAACACATCGAACGCCGGCACCTCGTAGGGATGAGCACCGCGCAGCGCGGCGAGCACCGCAGTTCGGGCTCGCCGCGGGGCGATCACCTCGATGCGGTCCTCGACGACCTGCTCGAGTTCCCCGACCGCACCGATGGTCGGGTCGGCGCCGTCGACAGGGCGGAACTGCCCTGTCCCCGATGCCGTCCAGCAGCAGTCCCGGTAGTTGCCCAGAGCACCTGCTCCGGCCTCGAACAACGCGGCACGTACGGTGCCGGATGCCTCGGCCGGCACCATCACCACCCACTTGTCGGCAGCCTGTTCCGGCTTCGGATCGATCGGTCGCAACTCTGTCAGGCCCAGAGCCTGCGCCAACGCGTCGGATACGCCGGGATCAGCACGGTCGGCGTTGGTGTGCGCAGTGAACAGGGCACATCCGCCCCGGATCAGGCGGTGGATGAGCGCGCCCTTGGGGGTGTGCGTGCCGACGCTATCGACGCCCCGGAGCAACAATGGGTGGTGCACGAGCAGCAAATCGGCGCCCCAGTCGAGGGCTTGGTCGACGACGGCGGCTGTAGCATCGACAGCGAGCAGCACCTTGCGGACCGGATCACCGGGATCACCCGCAACCAGACCCACCGAATCCCACGACTCCGCCAACGCAGGCGGATACGCCGTGTCGAGTACCTCGATCACCTCACGAAGCGTTGCTGCCACGAAATTCTCCTGCTCTCGGTCGCACGACTCGCCGTTCTGCTGTTCGCCGACGACCCTACGCTGCAGTTCTTCGAGAACCGGGGACAATGGGCGGGGTGACTCTCCTCGCCGAAACGCATCCCCTGATGCTGCCTGCCCCGGTCGTGCTGTTCGACCTCGACGGCACCCTGACCGATTCCGCGACCGGTGTGATCAACGGCTTCCGCCATGCGGCTTCGACCGTCGGTTTCACCGTTCCCGACGGGAACCTGGAGTGGCTGCTCGGACCTCCGATGCGGGATACATTGCGTTCGCTCGGCCTCGGCGACGACGAGATCGAGCTGGGATTGGCGGCATATCGCGAGTACTACACGGACACAGGCTGGCGTGAGAACGCCCTGTTCGACGGCGTCGCCGCCATGCTCGCAGCAGTCCGTCGCACCGTCGGCTGCCTTGCGGTGGCGACCTCGAAGAACGAGTCCGCTGCCGTGCGGATTCTCGAACATTTCGGGGTCGCGGATCACTTCGAGTTCATCGGCGGGGCAAGCGAGGACGGGGAACGGCGCACGAAGGCCGACGTGGTCGCGCACAGTCTCGCGGCACTCGGTATCGACGCCGTCGACGCAGCACGGGGTGGCACCCCGGATGTGGTGATGGTCGGTGATCGAGAGCACGATATCCACGGCGCCGGCCGGTTCGGGATTCCCACGGTGTTCGTCGAGTGGGGATACGGCACGGAATCCGAGGGAACTGTTGCGGCAAAGACCGTCGCCACTGTCGCCGACCTCCAGCACCTCCTGACCGGCACGCAGTGACATGTCCGGAGACAGCGACATCTCCGGCAACGATCGTCTGTCCGGCTGCATTCGAGCAGGTACGGGAGCAGATCGAGGCATGCGCGCCCGGCCTGCTCGACCGGGTGCGACAGCAGTGAGATACACATCACGGTCTACCGTGGACATGTGCGCCGACTGTCATTTCTGCTCCGCCCGAGCTGGCTTGTCCTCGCTCTGGTAGTGGTTGGTTTCGCCTACGCATGTTTCACGGTGCTTGCACCCTGGCAACTCGGTAAGAACACCAGCACCGGTGAGCGCAACGACCGCATCGCGGAGTCGGTGTCGCAGGCCCCGGTGCCCGTGGGCGAGTTGTTCGGCGACGCCGGCGCGACCGTCGAAACCGAATGGCGACGAGTTGTCGCAGAAGGCAGTTTCGTCCCGGATTCGGATGTCCTGGTGCGTCTGCGGAGCAGCGAGTCCAAACCCGCTTACGAGGTCCTCACCCCGTTCGTGCTCGATGACGGGAGCACCGTCCTCGTCGACCGCGGTTACGTGCGCCCGGTCGAAGGCACCGCGGTGCCCGAGATTCCCGCAGCACCGACCGGGCCGGTGACTCTCGATGCTCGAATCCGCATGTCGGAGGGCACAGTCGAAGGTAAGGATCCGTTCACCGACGCCGGCTATCTACAGGTCTACTTCATCGATTCCGGTCAGATCGCCGAAGCATCGGGGCTCGAGCTTGTCAACGGATACCTTCAACTCGACCCGGAGCAGCCCGGGGTCCTCGAGGCGAAAGCACTGCCTCAACTCGACAGCGGCCCTTACCTGTCCTACGGGTTGCAGTGGCTCGCCTTCGGCATCATGGCACCTCTCGGACTCGGGTATTTCGTCTGGGCAGAGATTCGGGAACGTCGCAAAGGGAAGGCGCGTGACAACGACGAAGTCGCCCCGGCCGAGCCGGAACCTCGGTCGGGCGAGGGGACAATCGTTCGTTCGGGTTCGGTGCGCTCCACCTCAGCATCTCGTACCACCAGCAACAAGCTGGCCGACCGCTACGGCGGGCACCGGTGACCACGTACTGTCACACGGCACTGCCCGGTGCTTCACCACACGAGGAGTTCCCGATGTACTCGACCGTCGACGACTACCTGGCAGACAAGGACCCCGCGGCCGTCGACGCTTTCCGTCGGTTCCGCACCCGGGTCCTCGCGCTGGGTGACGACGTCGAGGAGACGGTGCATACCTCGGAGGTCTCCTGGGGTCGGATGTCCGCGCCGAAGCCGAGGGTGTTCGCAGCAGCATTCCTGTACGCCACGCGCCTCGAAGTGGCTCTCGATCTCTCGCGGCGTGTCCATCATCCGACGTTGCGTGAGGCATACCCCACCACCGGCCGCATCACCACCCACCGCCTCAGCCTCTCGTCGGCGGAAGATGTGGACGACAGCTTCTGCGCACTGCTGTCAGAGGCATATGACACCGCCTCTGTCAGAGGCATATGACACCGCCTCTGTCAGAGGCATATGACACCGCCTCTGTCAGAGGCATATGACACCGCCTCTGTCAGAGGCATATGACACCGCCTCGACGACACGCAGGGCCTCGCTGACACGCACTCGACTACCTCGAGATGGATCCGAGGGTCCCGCGGGCCCGGCAATACCTCCCCCTCTTATGAGCGTGACAGCCGCGCCTCGAGTCCGTCGAGTATCAATGCGAGCCCGAAGTCGAAGTTCTCCTCCCAGGTGGAGTCGAACGTGTCCTCGGACAACTCCGCCATTGCCGGGAATCGTCCCGAGGTCATCACTCGAGTCAAAGTGGGCACCTGGTAGGTCCAGAACTCCTCATCCGACAGTCCCGACTCCGACGAGGCGTTGAGCCACAGAAGTTCCTGTCGCACGGTGCCCGTGACGTAGGAGTCGATCACCGTGGCAAGATTCATCTTCTCTTGGTCGCTGAAGGGCAGGTTCTTCACCCCGGTCAAGAACAGGTTGAGGTCGGCCACGCTGTTGGGTCCCAATACGGGCCGGCTCCAGTTCGCCTGCAGAGCCCAAGCGTGGGTGATGTAGAGCTGGCGTGCCTCGTGAGCGGTAACGGTCAAGAACTCCCGCCACCCCCGCTCGGCAGCGGTCCTTCTCGCCTGAGTGGGGCCGACCACGGCATCGAGCATCAGGTCAAGCAGTTCCGCCTTCGAGGGCACGTAGCGATACAGCGACATAGTGCCCACATCGAGCGTCTGTGCCAGCTTGCGCATCGACAGCGCTTCGATGCCCTCGGCGTCCGCGAGTTCGATGCCGGCGCTGACGATCTGCGCCAGTGTGAGCTTGGACTTGGGCCCCTTCGCTCGCTCGGGAAGGCCTTCCCACAACAATTGAAGGCTCCTCGCCAGCGGATTCCGATCGCTCACGAATACTCCTCGCACAAAAATCCCTTGCCTACTGCGCACACCGTACGCTACGGTTCTGCGTGCAGCGTACAGCGTACCTTGTACGCAACATGAAGGGGAGATTCGGAAATGACTTCAGGACCAGCTGTCCAGGCCACTGGCCTGGTCAAACGGTACAAAGACAAGGTCGCGCTCGATGGCGTCGACCTACTCGTACCCCGGGGAACAGTCCACGGTCTGCTCGGCCCGAATGGCGCGGGAAAAACCACGGCGGTGCGGATCCTGAGTACCCTGACCGACGCCGACGGCGGTACCGCCCACGTCGCCGGGTTCGATGTGTCGAGCCGGCCCCGTGAAGTCCGCCGCAGAATCGGACTGACCGGCCAGCAGACCGCCGTCGACGACCTGATGACGGCCCGCCAGAACCTCACCATGTTCGGCAGACTGTTCCGGCTCGGCAAGGGGGACGCTCAGCGCCGCGCCGACGAGCTGCTGGAGATCTTCGGGCTCACCGACGCCGCCGGTCGCTCACCCAAGAAGTTCTCCGGTGGCATGCGCCGCCGGTTGGACCTCGCAGCCTCGATGATCCTGGCCCCGCAGGTCCTGTTCCTCGACGAGCCGACCACAGGCTTGGACCCTGCCGGACGCAGAGAGGTGTGGGAGGCAGTACGAAACCTGGCCGCGGAGGGCACCACGGTACTGCTGACCACCCACTACCTGGATGAGGCCGACAAGCTGTGCGACCGGATCAGCGTGATCGACCACGGCCGGAACTTCATCGAGGACACACCCGCCGGGTTGAAGCGGCGCATCGGAGACGAACGGCTGGAGCTGGTTGCCCACGATCCGGCCGAACTGGCCCGGGCTGCTGCGGCCGTCGTCCGCGTCCTGAACGCCGAGCCGGACGTGGAAGAGACCGAGGCACGGCTGAGTATCCCGGTACCCGACGGTGTCGCGGCACTGACTGCGGTGGCTGCGGCCATCCAGGCCGAAGACATCGACATCGCCGATATCGGACTGCGCCGGCCGACTCTCGACGAGGCATTCCTGTACCTGACCTCCACCGCGAACAGAACCCTCGAGGAGACTCGATGACCACCACAACACCCGCGCTCGCCGAAACAGCAACGCCGAAGCCCACCGAGTCCCGTCTGGTCTGGGCCGTACGCGACTGCTGGACCATTGTGCTCCAGGAGTTCACCCACCTCGTCCGCCAGCCCAGCACCTTTGCCTGGCAGATCGGCTTCCCGGTGGTGATGGTGCTGATGTTCGTCTACGTCTTCGGGTCGGCGATGGACGTCACCGGCCAGGGCGCCGGCGAAGGCTATGTGGATTTCGCCATGCCCGGGATGTTCGCCATGACGATGGCGCTGGGCTTCATGGACACTGCCTATGCGGTGACCCACAACAAGGAGAAGGGCTTCATGGATCGATTCCGGTCGATGCCGATGTCGCCCTCCGCGCCGGTGACCGGACGTGCACTCTCCGACGTCATCCGGGCGGCGCTCGACCTGGTGGTCATCGTCGGGGTGGCTTTGCTGATCGGCTGGCGATCCGGCGGCAGTCTCGCGGCAACCTTGCTGGCCTTTGCGCTGCTGCTCTGGCTGAGACTGGCATTGATCCTCGTAGGCATCTTCCTGGGGTTGTGCATCACCAACACCGAAACCGCCGGCATGCTCTTCGCCGTGGCTTTCCCCTTGGGATTCATCTCGTCGGTCTTCACCCCGCCTGAGATGATGCCCGGCTGGCTGGGTGCAGTCGCGGCGTGGAATCCGGTTTCGTCGACAGCGACGGCGATCCGCGAGCTGTTCCAGACCCCGGGCATCGACTCCCTGGAACCGGCCTACTGGATCGACGGCCACGCTCTGCCGGCAGCAATCATCTGGCCTGTCGTGATCATGTTGATCTTCGGTCCGTTGGCGGTCCGCCAGTTCAAGGCCCTGAGCCGGTAGAGCATCGGAGCAGCAGGGTCGTGCCGCGGCGCGGATCGAGCGCGGCCCTGCCTCCCGCTCGGACGACCCCACAATCCGACGAGACCGGTTGGACGGACAACCTTCTGGTGGGCGCGGAGGGTTTCGAACCCCCGACCGCTGGTGTGTAAAACCAGAGCTCTACCACTGAGCTACACGCCCGCACACTCGGCAACCGAAGGCTGCCGATGTCGCCTCAGGACTTTAGCGCGGCGAGCGCCCGGACCCAAGCCTGCTGGTCACGGGGCTCCCCAGGACCGTTCTCTTCCGCAAACCGCACAACCCCGGCCTTGTCGATCACGAAGGTTCCGCGGTTCGCGAAGCCGAGTTTGTCGTTGAACACGCCATACGCCCGAGCCACCTCACCGTGCGGCCAGAAATCCGCCAGCAGCGGGAAGGTGTACCCCTGTTCTGCAGACCAGATCTTGTGGGTCGGGGACGCACCCACCGACACAGCCAGGATTGCGGTGTCGTCGTTCTCGAAGGTCGGCAGGTCGTCGCGTACGGCACACAGCTCGCCTTGGCACACCCCCGTGAACGCGAGTGGGTAGAAGACCAGCAGCACGTTCTTGGCGCCCTGGTAGCTCGACAACGTCACTTCCTGGTTGTTCTGGTCCTTCAGTGTGAAATCCGGCGCGTGGGCGCCCACGGTAATCGCCATCGAAAATTGTGTCCTTCAGTCGGAGGAATCAGCTCAGCGGCGCGGACGGCCGGTCTTCGGCTGCACCAGCCGGCTACCGATCCAGTCGCCCAGATTCGCTGCCGAGGTCTGGGTCAGGCCGGCGGTGGTGGCCGATTCGGCGATCTCACTGGGCTCGACGTGATCCGGGCGACCCGTTTTCGGGGTCAGGACCCACACGACACCGTCCTCGGCGAGAGGACTCACGACATCCATCAGGTTGTCCACAAGATCTCCGTCGCTCTCGCGCCACCACAGCAACACGATGTCGACGACCTCGTCGGAATCCTCGTCCAGCAGTTCCGTACCGGTGACTTCCTCGATCGCTGCGCGCAACTCGTCGTCGGCATCGTCGTCCCAGCCGAGTTCTTGCACCACGTGGTCGTGCTTGATACCGAGTTTCGAAACGTAGTTCTTGGCATCCGCCGCGGCGACCACGGTTGGCCCTCCTCAAGGTTGCGGCCGCGGACGATCCGCGTACCGGTGTGACGTTCAATTGAACAAAGCGAACATGGTCGGGCGCCGTAGCGCAACCCGAAACGCTGGGATTTCCACGAGAATCTTCCGGATTGGCCAGAGAATCTTCTGAATCGACGCTACGCGCACCCTTCCGAAGGGTCCACTCGCTCACGATGCGGGCCCGATTTGCCGGACCGCGTCGTACCCGATCCGACGCGATGAGGGAAGATGAGGGGAGCATCATGTTCAGATGTCGATGAGTTGGCCCCCACAAGGGCCGGCTACGGAGCGGGCGCTACACCTGCGCGCCCCACCACATGAGGAGCTGACGTTGACAGACCTGATCCACGGACCCGAATCCCGAACGAACGCCGCCACACCGGGCGTGTCAGGTACGGGCCCCTCGACCGACACCCCGACCCCCACGACGGGCAACCGGGTTCGAGTCATCCGCGAGGGTGTGGCTTCCTATCTGCCGGACATCGATCCGGCGGAAACCTCCGAGTGGCTCGAGTCCTTCGACGGAATGCTCGAGGCTGCCGGGCCCTCCCGAGCCCGCTACCTGATGTTGCGCATGCTCGAACGCGCCGGCGAGCGTCACGTATCGATTCCGGCATTGACCTCCACCGACTACGTCAACACCATTCCCACCGAGAGTGAACCGTGGTTTCCGGGCGACGAAGAAGTCGAGCGACGCTTCCGCGCCTACATCCGCTGGAACGCCGCGATCATGGTGACCCGCGCACAACGTCCCGGAATCGGTGTCGGCGGGCATATCTCCACCTACGCCTCGTCCGCCGCCCTGTACGAGGTCGGGTTCAACCACTTCTTCCGTGGCAAAGACCACCCCGGCGGCGGCGACCAGATCTTCATCCAGGGCCACGCGTCGCCCGGAATCTACGCGCGCGCCTTCCTCGAGGGCCGTATCCCCGCCGAGCAACTCGACGGGTTCCGTCAGGAGCACAGCCACGCCGCCCTGGGCGGTGCGCTGCCGTCGTACCCGCACCCGCGGCTGCTCCCAGATTTCTGGGAGTTCCCGACGGTGTCGATGGGCCTCGGCCCGATGAACGCCATCTACCAGGCACGTTTCAACCATTACCTGGAAGATCGCGGCATCAAGGACACCTCACAGCAACATGTGTGGGCTTTCCTCGGCGACGGCGAGATGGACGAACCCGAATCGCGTGGCCTCGCCCACGTCGCCGCGACCGAGGGCCTCGACAACCTCACTTTCGTGATCAACTGCAACCTGCAGCGTCTCGACGGCCCGGTCCGTGGCAACGGCAAGATCATCCAGGAACTGGAGTCGTTCTTCCGCGGCTCGGGCTGGAATGTCATCAAGGTCGTGTGGGGCCGCGAGTGGGACGCACTCCTGCACGCCGACAAGGACGGCGCGCTCGTCAATCTCATGAACGTCACCCCGGACGGCGACTACCAGACCTACAAGGCCAACGACGGCGCGTTCGTGCGCGAGCACTTCTTCGGGCGCGACCCACGCACCAAGGAACTGGTCAAGCACCTCAGCGACCAGCAGATCTGGAATCTCAAACGCGGCGGACACGATTACCGCAAGATCCACGCCGCGTACAAGGCTGCGATGGAACACAAGGGCCAGCCGACGGTCATCCTGGCGCACACCATCAAGGGCTATACCCTCGGCAAGCACTTCGAGGGCCGCAACGCGACCCACCAGATGAAGAAGCTCACCCTCGAAGATCTGAAGTACTTCCGCGACGTCCAGCGCATCCCCATCTCCGACGAGGAACTCGAGAAGAACCCGAAGACACCGCCCTACTACCACCCGGGTTTCGACGCACCCGAGATCCAGTACATGCTCGAGCGACGCCGGAATCTCGGCGGATTCCTCCCCGAGCGCCGCACGACGGCAGCCCCGTTGAAGCTGCCCGAGGCAAAGACCTACGACGTGGTCCGCAAGGGCTCGGGCAAGCAAGAGGTCGCCACCACGATGGCGGTCGTGCGCGTACTCAAAGAACTTCTCCGCGACAAGGAGATCGGCAAGCGCATCGTGCCGATCATCCCGGACGAGGCCCGCACGTTCGGAATGGACTCGTGGTTCCCCTCGCTGAAGATCTACAACCGCAACGGCCAGCTGTACACCTCGGTGGACGCAGAGCTCATGCTCGCCTACAAGGAGAGCGAGATCGGTCAGATCCTGCACGAGGGGATCAACGAGGCCGGTTCGACGGCGTCGTTCACCGCGGTCGGTACGTCGTATGCGACCCACGGCGAGCCGATGATCCCGGTGTACATCTTCTACTCCATGTTCGGCTTCCAGCGCACCGGCGACGGTCTGTGGGCCGCGGCCGACCAGATGGCGCGTGGCTTCGTACTCGGCGCCACTGCCGGGCGCACCACCCTGACCGGCGAGGGCCTGCAGCACGCCGACGGGCACTCGCTGCTTCTCGCGTCCACCAACCCGGCAGCAGTGACGTACGATCCGGCGTTCTCGTACGAGATCGCACACATCGTGCGCGATGGTCTGCGTCGCATGTACGGCGGCACGCCAGCGGCGGACGGAACACTCGAACCGGGTTTCGGCGGCGAGAACATCTTCTACTACATCACCATTTACAACGAGCCGTACACACAGCCGGCCGAGCCCGAGAACCTCGACATCGAGGGCCTGCTCAAAGGCATCTACCTGTACCAGCGCGGTGCGGCGTCGGGCCCGAAGGCGCAGATCCTCTCCTCGGGCGTGATCATGCCCGAGGCGCTGCGCGCACAACAACTGCTCGCTGACGAGTGGGGCGTCTCGGCCGACGTATGGTCGGTGACCTCGTGGGGTGAACTCCGCCGAGAAGGTATCGAATGCGACCGTCAGGCCCTGCTCGACCCGGCCCAGGACGCCGCTGTCCCCTACGTGCAACGGGTGCTCAACGACGCAGCCGGGCCGTTCGTCGCAGTGTCCGACTGGATGCGGGCGGTGCCCGACCAGATCCGCCAGTGGGTACCGGGCGACTACACCGTGCTCGGGGCCGACGGCTTCGGATTCTCCGACACGCGCCCTGCGGCGCGCCGCGTGTTCAACATCGACGCGGAGTCGACGGTCGTCGCGGTACTCGCCGCACTCGGCCGTGAAGGCACGATCGACGCAGCCCGCGCCGTCGAGGCAGCGGCGAAGTACCGGATCGACGATGTCGCGGCAGCTGCCGCGCCGACCTCCGATCCGGGCGTCGCCTGATCTTCACGGGTGTGCGCTCATCTCGAGCATCGGTGAACCTGCCCGGACCCCGTCCGGGTAGGTTCTTCGCATGGTCGACGAGCCGGAGCCGCGCCGGGTGATGCGCGCAGCGGGTGCCCCCGCAGGGCGTCCGATACCACCGCAACGTCCGGAACGCGCACCGTTGCCCGATGCTCTACTGCGGCGGGTCAAACAGTTCTCGGGACGTATGTCCACCGAGGCTGTGCACGTCATGCAGGAGCAGTTGCCGTTCTTCGCGGATCTCGATGCGTCGCAGCGTTCGAACGTGCAACTGATCATCCAGACATCGGTGGTCGATTTCCTCGAATGGGTACGCGACCCCGAGAGCGACATCTCGTTCAGCCTCGACGCGTTCCAGGCGATTCCACAGGACCTGGCACGGAGGCTCACCTTCCGCCAGACCGTCGACATGGTCCGTGCGGCCATGGAGTTCTTCGAACAGTGGCTGCCTGCCCTGGCCCGCAACGAGGAACAACTGATTGCGCTGACCGAGGCGATCCTCCGGTACGGTCGTGAGCTGGGTTTCGCTGCTGCGTCGGTGTATGCGAGCGCTGCGGAGTCGCGGGGAGCCTGGGACACCCGTCTCGAGGCTCTGGTGGTCGACGCTGTCGTCCGTGGCGACACAGGATCCGACATGCAATCCCGTGCCGCCACCCTCAACTGGGATGCGACCGCCCCGGCGACTGTGCTCGTCGGCTCTCCCCCGCCTGAGGAGGGCGTGTCCGCGGTGACGACGGTGCACACCATCGCCCGCGCGCACGGTCGTGCGGCGCTGGCGGTCGTGCAGGGCGAGCATCTGGTGATGGTGGTCAGCGGAGAACTCCACGGCAACTCCGAGGCCGTCGCGTTCCGAGACGAGCTCATGTACAGCTTCTCGAACGATCCCGTCGTCATCGGCCCGACCACTCCGACGCTCGCGTCGGCGCACGCGTCGGCGGTCGAGGCGATGGCGGGAATGGAGGCCGTCGTCGGCTGGCCGGGTGCTCCTCGACCGGTTCACGCGACAGAGTTGCTGCCCGAACGTGTGCTCCTGGGCGACCCGGGAGCGATCACGGCGCTCGAGGACGAGGTCGTGGTACCGCTCGCGGCCTCCGGTTCGGCACTTTCCGACACGTTGGACGCATACCTCGACAGTGGTGGTGCTGTCGAGTCCTGTTCCCGAAAGCTGTTTGTTCATCCAAATACCGTCCGGTACAGGTTGAGGCGAATCACCGAAGTCACGGGACGGGACCCGACAAATCCGCGTGATGCGTACGTGCTCCGAATCGCTGCAACCGTGGGTCGTCTGGCACAAAGTCATAACGAACTCAGATCCCCCACACCACCAGTCACTCGATTCACAATTCGAGAACAGGACACGTAACGGTTACGGGTGAGCCACCGATGGGGAACGTCGACGTGGGAATTTGTAGGAACCCTACAAATCCTGCCCTCACCTTTCATCCTCACCGACATCTCGGAGGAGTGCCCTCAGGGTGTTCTCTGATCATCGTGATTTCGCTGCTTGCCCCCGGTCAGGGGTCTCAGACACCAGGAATGCTGACTCCATGGTTGGAGCAGCCCGGCGCTCGCGATCGAATCGAGCTCTGGTCGAAAGCCTCGGGGCTCGATCTCGAGCGCCTCGGCACCACCGCCACCGCCGAGGAGATCACCGATACCGCCGTAACCCAGCCCCTTGTCGTCGCGACGGCACTTCTGGCATACGAGGTGCTGGACGCACGCGGCCTGATCACGACCGACACGATCGCTGCCGGTCATTCGGTCGGTGAACTCGCGGCCGCCGTCGTCGCCGGCGTCCTCACCGCCGACGTGGCCGTGTCTCTTGCCGCGATCCGCGGCGCGGAGATGGCCAAGGCATGCGCTCTCGAACCCACCGGCATGTCCGCCGTCCTCGGCGGCAGCAAGGACGAGGTGCTCACTCGGCTCCAAGAACTGGATCTGACGCCCGCCAACATGAACGCGGCGGGCCAGATCGTCGCCGCAGGACGCCTCGACGCACTCGAGGAACTCGCGGCGAACCCGCCCGCGAAGGCACGCATCCGACCGCTCCCCGTGGCCGGTGCCTTCCACACCCGTTTCATGGCTCCTGCACAGGACGCCGTCACCGCGGCAGCGGCGCAGATCACACCCCGTGATCCCGATCGTCCGCTGCTGTCCAACTTCGACGGTGCACTCGCCACTTCCGGAACCGATGCACTCGAGCGGATCGCAGCACAGGTCACCCGACCCGTCCGCTGGGATCTGTGCACCGCGTACCTCGTGTCTGCACAGGTCTCCGCCGTGGTGGAACTGCCGCCTGCGGGAACGCTGGTGGGCATCGCCAAGCGCGAGATGCGCGGCACGCCCAACAGCGCACTCAAGGCCCCGGCCGACATCGACACGTTGGCGGAAGCACTGGTTCTCGGTTAGGTTGCTGCGCGCGCTGTGCAACGCGGGCAGTGCTGCAGTACCAGCACACGAAGACCCCCGGGGACTCCCGGGCACCGGGCCGGACATCCGTACGGACCGGTTTCACACGACATCGTCGACCAACCCAAGAAGGGAGCCACGAAGTGGCCCACACCCAGGAAGAAATCATTGCCGGGATCGCAGAGATCATCGAAGAGGTCACCGGTATTGAGCCCTCCGAGGTGACCATCGAGAAGTCCTTCGTGGACGACCTCGACATCGACTCGCTCTCGATGGTCGAGATCGCCGTGCAGATGGAGGACGCGTACGGCGTCAAGATCCCCGACGAGGACCTCGCGAGCCTGCGCACCGTCGGCGACGTGGTCGTCTACGTCCAGAAGCTCGAGGCCGAGGGCGTTCAGGCCACCAACGACGGCGAATGAGCGCTGCCGTGACCGCCCCTTCTCCTCGGACGCTACGAAACGTCGTCGTCACGGCTCTCGCGACCACGACGTCGATCGCAGGTGATGTGGATGCCACATGGAAGGGCCTCCTCGCCGGCGAGAGCGGGATCGGCACGCTCGGTGGGTTCGTCGACGAGTTCGACCTTCCCGTTCGCATCGGCGGCACGCTGAAGGTCAGCCCGGACGAGTCCCTGTCGCGGATCGAAATCCGGCGGATGAGCTTCGTCGAACGGCTCGCGCTGACGCTGTCCCGCACGGCATGGTCGAACGCCGGTAGCCCGGAGGTCGACCAGGACCGCCTCGGTGTCGTCATCGGCACCGGTCTCGGCGGCGGCGATGCCCTCATCGACGCCGTGGACAAGCTGCGCGACGGCGGATACCGCAAGGTATCGCCGTTCGTGGTGCAGATGGTCATGCCCAACGGTCCATCGGCGACGGTGGGTCTCGAACTCGGCGCTCGTGCGGGAGTGCTGACTCCCGTCTCGGCATGTTCGTCGGGTTCCGAGGCCATCGCGAACGCCCACCGGATGATCGCCATGGGCGACGCGGACATCGTCGTCACCGGCGGTGTCGAGAGTCGACTCGATGCGGTGGCCACCGCCAGTTTCGCGATGATGCGTGCGCTGAGCACCCGCAACGACGACCCTCAGGGCGCTTCCCGACCCTTCGACAAGGATCGCGACGGATTCGTCTTCGGCGAAGCCGGCGCACTGATGGTCCTCGAGTCGGAGGAGCACGCCAAGGCACGTGGCGCAACGATCCACGCTCGCGTCCTCGGCTCCGGCATCACGTCGGACGGGTTCCACATCGTGGCACCCGATCCGGAAGGTACGGGCGCAGCCCGTGCGATGACCCGCGCAATCGAGACCGCCGGGTTGTCCAAGTCCGACATCGGGCACGTCAATGCTCATGCGACGTCCACCCCGATCGGAGACATCGCCGAGGCCAAGGCCATCGGCGCGGCGGTGGGCACGCACACCGCCGTATACGCACCGAAGTCCGCACTCGGTCATTCGATCGGCGCGGTCGGCGCACTCGAGGCAGTACTCACGGTCCTGGCCCTGCGTGAGGGAGTCATTCCCCCCACGCTGAATCTCGAGAACCAGGATCCAGATATCGACCTGGACGTGGTACACGGTGAACCGCGCTACGGACAGATCGATTTCGCGTTGAACAACTCGTTCGGTTTCGGTGGGCACAACGTCGCCATCGCGTTCGGCCGGGCCTGACCCCGACCGGCATACGCCGCACGCGCGGTGGAGGTTCCACTCGAGAACCTCCACCGCACCCACTCACCGCGTTTCGCCCGAGGAGCACCCGATGACAATTCTGGATCCGGCCACCCAGCGCCACAGTGCGGTCGACCCCCGAGATCCGCTGGCCCGCCTCGAGAAGTTGTTCGATCCGGGATCGGTGGACCTGCTCCACCCGCGCGACAACTCCGGCGTTCTCGCCGCGATCGGTCACATCGACGGTGTCCGCACCGTCGCCTACTGCTCCGACGCCACCGTCATGGGCGGTGCGATGGGCGTCGAAGGATGCCGGCACATCGTCGACGCGATCGACACCGCGATCGACAATGAGCATCCCATCGTCGGCCTGTTCCACTCCGGCGGTGCACGCCTCGCGGAAGGCGTCGAGGCGCTCCACGCAGTCGGCCTCGTCTTCGAAGCGATGGTCCGCGCATCAGGACACATCCCCCAGATTTCCGTCGTCCTCGGGTTCGCCGCGGGCGGCGCCGCCTACGGGCCTGCTCTCACCGACATCGTCATCATGGCTCCCGAAGGCCGCGTGTTCGTCACCGGCCCCGACGTGGTGCGCAGCGTCACCGGCGAGCAGGTCGACATGGAGTCACTCGGCGGACCCGACACTCATACCAAGAAGTCCGGTGTCGCGCACATCGCGGCGCATGACCAGGAGGATGCGCTCCATCGCGCACGCCGTCTCGTGTCGATGCTCGCCGAACAAGGCGAGTTCGATGTTGCTGCCGCCGAACTCGGCGACACCGACCTCCGTGCGCTGATGCCCGAGTCCTCGCGTCGCGCCTACGACGTGCGGCCGATCGTCCACGAACTGCTCGACAATGTCGAAGGCGAGTCGAGTTTCGAAGAGCTGCAGGGCGGCTGGGCCCGCAGCATCGTCACCGGCTTCGGGCGTCTGGGTGGTCGCACCGTCGGTGTCATCGCCAACAACCCCCTCAGACTCGGCGGCTGCCTCAATTCCGAGAGCGCCGAGAAGTCGGCCCGGTTCGTGCGCATGTGCAATGCGTACGGCGTGCCACTCGTCGTCGTCGTCGATGTTCCCGGATATCTACCCGGCGTGAGCCAGGAATGGGAGGGCGTCGTCCGGCGCGGAGCCAAGCTTCTGCACGCCTTCGCCGAGGCGACCGTGCCACGTGTGACTCTCGTGACCCGCAAGATCTACGGCGGTGCCTACATCGCCATGAACTCACGTGCACTGGGCGCAACCGCAGTGTTCGCGTGGCCGGAGTCGGAGGTCGCGGTCATGGGAGCGAAAGCCGCGGTGGGGATCCTGCACAAGAAGGCCCTCGCCGCCGCACCGGACGACGAGCGCGATGCATTGCATGATCGTCTTGCGGCCGAGCACGAGGCGCTGGCCGGCGGGGTCGGCCGGGCGATGTCGATCGGCGTCGTCGACACGATGATCGAGCCGGCGAAGACCCGCAGCACACTTGCGGCAGCCCTCGCGGCAGCGCCCTCGCGGCGCGGCCGGCACAAGAACATTCCGCTGTAAATTCCAATCCGAAATAGTTACACATCAACCCACGTCGCGGCGAAGCCAGGTGACCTGCGCGCCGTCGTCTCCACTCCGGTACAGCTCGAGCTCATCGTCCCATGCGGTGCCCAGGCTGCGGTGGATCTCGCCTTCGACGTCGGCGGAGGCCAGCATCGCCCGCAGGCGCATCTCCCCGATCACGACGTCGCCGTTCGCGCTCGTGTTCCCGCGCCACAGCCCCAGTTGCGGAACGTAACTGTACCGCTCGCCATCTACCCCCTCGCTCGGGTTCTCGGTGATCTCGAACCTGAGCATCGGCCACACCCGCAGCGCCTCGACCAACCGCCCAGCGGTACCGACCGGGCCTGTCCACTCCACCGAAGTGCGCAGCAGACCCTCACCGGCGGGTTGCCCCGTCCACGTCAAGTCGGGGCGGCTGTCCAATGCGGACGCCAGTGCCCACTCGATGTGCGGACACACCGCAGCCGGCGACGAATGGACATAGACCACCCCGGTAGTCGCATCCGCGAACTGGTTCGATACGCGCATACATTCACCTCCGATCAGACGAGGACGTCTTCCCCAACGGCCTCTTCGCGAAGGTGGTGCACTGCAGCTATCCGATAGTGTGCCGGTGTTGCGCCTGTTTCGCTAGCGAACGAGAGAGGTTTTTGTGATTTCCTCCAGCACGGCGTCATTGAATTCGACCCACAGCGGCTTGGCCCACTCCCCGAATGCCCGATTTGTGAGTACTACGCAAGCAGAGTCGATTTCCGGGTCCACCCAGAGGAATGTGCCCGACTGGCCGAAATGACCGAAAGTCCTCGGGGAATTCCCCGACCCGGTCCAGTGCGGACTCTTCTCTCCCCGCAGCTCGAAACCGAGACCCCAATCGTTCGGCTTGAACATTCCGTACCCCGGCACAATTCCGTTCAGTCCCGGAAACTGCACCTGGATCGCCGCGTCGAAGGTCTGCCGCGACACGAGGCTGGGATTCAACAGCTCCTCGGCGAAACGGGCGAGGTCAGCCACCGTCGAATGCCCACCGTGACCGGCCGAGCCCGACAGTGTGGACGCCTGCATCCCGAGTGGTTCGAACACCGACTCGGTCAGGTAATCACTGAACCCGATATCGGTCTCGGATTCGATCAGTTCGGCGAGCACCTCGAATCCCGCACTCGAGTAGATGCGCTTGCGTTCCGGATCGGTCTGAACGGTCCGGTCGCCGAATGCGAGACCCGACGCGTGTGAGAGCAGATGCCGCACGGTGGACCCTGGCGGGCCGGCGGGCTGGTCGAGCTCGACCGCACCTTCTTCGACGGCCACGAGAAGCGCGTAGGCGACCAGAGGCTTGGTCACGGACGCGAGGGGGTAGACCTCGGCGAGATCACCCACGGACCCGACAACGCCGCCGGTGCGGGTGAGAACCGCACCGGCGGCGTGATCGACGGGCCAGTCGGAGATCAGGGAGAGGCTGTGCATCCACTCAGACTACGGGGCATCCATTCAGACTACGGGGGCATCCGATCAGACGATGGGGCACCCGATGAGACTTCGAGACCAGGCATGTGACCGCCTCCTCACCGGCCGGCTCTCGTCACCAGTCTGCTTCGGTGTACCGGATGACGCCTCGGATGTTCTTGCCGTCGAGCATGTCCTGATAGCCGTCGTTGATCTGCTCGAGGGTGTAGGTGCGGGTGACCATGTCGGCGAGATTGAGCTGGCCGGATCGGTACAGATTCAGCAGGTCCGGAATGTCCGCACGGACATTGCATCCGCCGAAGATATGACCCTTGAGGTCCTTCTGCAGCATCGCGAACAAGAACGAGTTCAGCTTGACGTCCATGTCGGTCATGTGCCCCATAGCGGTGACGACACACGTGCCACCCTTCGCTGTGAGCGTGAGCGACGGATCGACCAGATCGCCGGACATCTCGCCGACCGTGATGAGAGTCTTGTGGCACATCCGACCCCACGTGATCTCCATGATGGGGACGATGGCCTCTTCGATCGAGGCGAAGGTGTGCGTGGCACCGAACTTCATGGCCTGCTCGCGCTTCCACGGCACCGGGTCGATCGCGAACACGTGTCGGGCACCGGACGCCACGGCGCCCTGGAGCGCACTCATCCCGACACCACCGACACCGATGACAGCGACCGAATCGCCGGCGTTGATATCTGCGATATGGGTCGCCGAGCCCCATCCGGTGGGGACGCCGCAGCCCACCAGCGCGGCGAGCTCGAAGGGGATGTCCTTGTCGATCTTCACAACCTGCGTCTGGTTCACCGTCATGTACGGAGAGAACGTCCCGAGCAGGCACATCGGTATGACGTTCTTACCGTTCGCCTGGATGCGATAGCCGCCGTCGGCGATCGCCTGACCGCTGAGCAGTCCCGCGCCGAGATCGCACAGGTTGGACTGCCCTCGCGCACACGACGGACACCGCCCGCACGAGGGGATGAATGACAGCACAACGTGATCCCCCGCTTCGAGGCCCACGACACCGTCGCCGACCTTGGTGATCACGCCCGATCCTTCGTGACCACCCATCACGGGGAACGACGGCATCGGTGTGGCACCGGTGACGATGTGGTGGTCCGAGTGGCACATACCGGCGGCTTCCATGCGGATCTGCACCTCGCCGGCCACAGGATCACCGAGCTCGATCTCCTCGACCGACCACGGCTCGTTGAGCCCCCACAGCAGTGCACCCTTGGTCTTCATCTGGCTACGCCTCCATCACATTGCAGCTTGTGCACGTGACACTAGCCATAAATCGCAATAATTGAAACAGGTTCTACCAGAATTCTCGGTCACTCCACGTCCCACAGATGGTGGACGTGCTCGTGGGCGAAATACAGGGCCAGAGTGCGAACGGTGAACCTCGCCCCGTCACCTCGCCGGCCACCGCGTGCACGCCGTTCCGCCGGCACCCCTGCGAAGGCCCCGGCCGCGCGGTCGCAGGCTTCCGCCAACTCGCGGGCGACAGTCGCGGGTTCCTGAACTGCGTACGCGCCATCGACGGCGGCCGCATCCTGGTCCCAGTCCTCGAACAGCGGATCGTCCTCGGCAAGGATCGATTCGAGACGCACCCGAAACACTCGGCACACGTCGCGCAGATGCGCTGCGTACTCGAGAGCCGACCAGGACGATTCCCTCGGCCGCATCGCGGCATCGCTGCGCTCCAGGACCGCGGGCCATCGCTGTGAACCGCTGCGTACGAGGTTGGGAATGTCGTCGTAGGCCACCGATTCCGGATCGAATCCACACGCGGGGCACGCACGCTCGACCACCCACGTCCAGTCCTTGTCGTCCGGTCGGATCACCATGCACCCATGGTAGGACCTAACCTGAAGGTCTCACTCTCATTGTAGAGAATGTTATTTCCGTATAACGTAAACGCCATGCCGATATGCGACAAGAAGCTACGCGACGGCATCGGACAACGGAGGACCACTGATGACGACGAAGGCGCTCGCGCCCGATGTATCCACATGGCCGGCGGAGAACCCGCACCTGATCGGCAGTCGTTGCGACGACTGCTCGGCAACCACGTGGCCGGCACAGCCCCGGTGCCCCCGCTGCAGCGGGGACCACATCTCCGAGTTGGCACTCCCCCGCCGCGGAACTCTCGTGGCGTGGACGACTCAGGGGTTCGTCCCCAAGCAGCCCTATGCAGGTAGTGAGACCGCCGAGAATTTCGCACCGTTCGCTTTCGGCCTCGTCCAGCTGGGCGATGTGGTCCGCGTCGAGGCCCGCCTCACCGAGAACGACCCGGCGAAGCTGAAGCCCGGCATGGAACTCGAACTCACCTTCGTGCCCTTCTACACGGACGCCGAAGGAACCGACATCGTCACCTGGGCGTTCGCGCCGATCTGATCCACCTACACTCGATCCAGGAGTCCAAAGAACCATGAACGACGTTGCCATCATCGGCGTGGGCCTTCACCCGTTCGGCAGATTCGGCGCCAAGTCGGCCATCGAGATGGCCGCTGACGCGATCCAACTCGCGCTCGAAGACTCGGGCGTGGCGTGGAAAGACATCCAGTTCGGTATCGGCGGCAGCTACGAGGTGGACAACACCGATGCCGTCACCCGTCTGGTGGGCCTGACGGGCATCCCCTTCACCAACGTGTTCAACGCATGCGCCACATCGGCCAGCGCGATCGAGCAGACCGCGGACGGTATCCGCTCCGGTAAGTACGACATCGGCATCGCTGTCGGCACCGACAAGCACCCCCGCGGCGCTTTCACCGCCGATCCCGCGATGCTGGGCCTTCCGGCCTGGTATGCCGAGAACGGACAGTTCGTCACCACCAAGTTCTTCGGTATGAAAGCCAACCGGTACGTCATCGACCATGACATCTCGCACAAGACCTTGGCCCGGGTCGCCGCGAAGAACTACCGCAACGGCGGCAAGAACCCGAAGGCCTTCCGCCGCACCGAGTTCAGCCTCGACGAGATCCTCTCGTCGCCGATGCTGAACTACCCCCTGACCGCCAAGATGTTCTGTGCCCCCGACGAGGGCGCCGCCGCCGTCATCATGTGCCGTGGCGACCTTGCGGCGAAGTTCTCGTCGAACAAGCCCGTATACCTGCGGTCGACGGCGATCCGCACCCGCACGTACGGCGCCTACGAAGTGCACGCGACATGGGCCGCCACCGACGAGGATCCCTCCCCCACCGTGTACGCAGCGAACGCCGCGTACGAGGCAGCGGGGATCGGCCCCGAGGACGTCGACGTCGCACAGTTGCAGGACACCGATGCCGGTGCCGAGGTCATCCACATGGCCGAGACCGGTCTGTGCGCCGATGGCGACCAGGAGAAGCTGATCGCCGAGGGCGCCACCGAGATCGGCGGATCACTGCCCGTGAACACCGATGGCGGTCTCATCGCCAACGGCGAGCCCATCGGCGCGTCGGGCATCCGTCAGGTGCACGAACTCGTTCATCAACTCCGCGGTACCGCCGGTGACCGCCAGGTCCCCGGTAGCCCACGAGTCGGTCTCGCGCAGGTCTACGGCGCCCCGGGAACTGCGGCGGCGTCGATCCTGTCGCTCTGACGACCGATGCCGACGACGAGCAATAGACGATAGAGACGGGTCGCCCACGAGAACGCTGCGGGCGACCCGTCATCACTGTGATTGTCCGGCGAGCGCAGTGTCCCAGAGCTTCGCGTAGCGACCCTCGCGATGAAGCAGTTCGTCGTGGGTACCCTCCTCTTCGATTCGTCCGCCGTCGAGGACGATGATGTGGTCGGCGTCTCGGACGGTCCGCAGCCGGTGAGCGACCATCACCACCGTCCTTCCCGTCATCAGTTGCTCGACACCCTCCAGGACAGCGCCTTCGTTCACCGGGTCCAGCGCTGATGTCACTTCGTCCAGCAACACGATGGGGGCATCCTTGAGCAGAGCACGCGCAATCGAGACGCGCTGACGCTCACCGCCGGACAACCGTGCACCGCCCTCGCCGACCTTCGTCGACCACCCTTCGGGAAGTCGTTCGACGACTTCGTCCAGGCGGGCAGCGGTCGCTGCAGCGCGAACATCGTCGCCACTCGCATCGAAGCGGCCGAGAAGTACGTTCTCCTCGATCGTCCCGTCGAAGAGATACACATCCTGGAAGACGATGGCGATCTGCGACATCAATTCCTCGGTGGTCATGTCCCGCACGTCCACGCCTCCCACACGGACCGAACCCTCCTCGACGTCGTAGAACCGTGCGATCAGGTGCAGCATCGTGCTCTTTCCGGAGCCCGACGGCCCGACAATCGCGAGCCGGCGGCCCTCCGGCACGGACACGGACACTCCGTCGAGCACCGTTCGGTCGTCGTACCCGAAGCCGACGGACTCGAAGGTGAGCCCATGTTCGGTCACGCTGATGGGTTCGCGGGGTTCCGGCAGTGGCGCGGTACGGAGGACCGCGTCCAGACGCGTCAGTTCGGCTCGGGCGCTGCGCACGCTGCCGCCGAGTTCGGCCAGCGACAGCAGCGGGTCCGCGCACCGGGCGGCGAGCACCAGTATCGCCAGAACCTCTGGTGCGCCGATCTTTCCCTCGAGCGCGAGGTAGGCACCCAGCGCCAAGAGCACGGTGAAGACCGATTGCACCGTGAGGGCTGATCCGACGAAACCGGGTAGCGCCGACAACGTCGACCGGCGGGACGCGCGCTGCACTTCGTTCGAGGAGTCGTCGAGTGCTCGGAATCCTTCGGCGGTCCGGCCGCCGGCACGGAGGACCGGCTGAGCCAGGAGGTATTCGATGACCCGTGCCGTCGCCTCCTTCTCCCGCTGGTGACGCTGCGCGTCGGCGGCCGCCGTCGCACGTCCCGGTCCAGATCTGGACGATCACCACCAATGGGACTGCTACCACCGCAGCAAGCCCGAGCTGCCAATCGACGGCAAGCATGACGACCACGATCGTCAGGGGCGTCACCGAAGCAAAGATGAGCGGTGCCAGCAGATGTGCGAGCACGCTCATCACCTCGAGAACGCCACGGCTTGCCATGACAGACACGTCCCCCACACGGCCGGCGCTGTACCAGCCGATGGGCAGTCGGGCGAGGTGCTCACCGAGACGGTGGTACATGCCCCGCAGCATCGTAGTTCCCACCCGAAAACCGGAGAGATCGCTGCGGTAGCGCAGCACCGCATAGACGGCGACGGCAGCACCGAACGCAATCAGCCACGGCCACGCACTCCGGGGATCGCTCCCGAACAGCGCCCGCAGTATCGGGACCAGCAGAGCGTAGGACAGGCCCTCGGCGATCGCAGTCACCATCATCAGCGCGATCGTGCGGCGCACAGGCCTTGCGTAGTTCTCTCCCAACACGCGCAACAGCATGGGAATCATCGGAACTCACCTCCTGAGCGTACGTCGTTTTGCGCAAGTGCAACGCGGTGGCTATTCCAGAGCTTCGCGAACCGACCGCTCCGAGCCAAGAGATCCGCAGGATTTCCCTCCTCGACGATCGATCCCCTCTCGAGCACAATGACGGTGTCTGCATCTGCGATCGTTTCGAGACGATGGGCGATCACCAGAATTGTCGCGTTCCCCTGCAGGTCGGCCAGGGCACGTCGGACAGCATGCTCGGTCTGGGTATCGGCAAAGGCCGTCGCCTCGTCCAGTACCAGGACAGGCGTGTCTGAAAGCAGTGCTCGAGCAATCGAAATCCGCTGCGCCTCACCTCCGGACAGCGTCGCGTCGTCACCGATAACCGACTCGTATCCACGAGGCAGCCGGAGAATTCGCTCGTGGATATTCGCCGCACGCGCGGCACGGACCACCTCATCACGGTCTGCATTCGGTACTGCGAGTGCAATGTTGTCTGCAATCGACATGCGTAGCAGCCGAACGTCCTGGAAGACGAACGACACGTTTCGGTAGAGTTCCCGGCTCCCGATCTCCCGCAGATCGACACCACCGAGCAGCACCGCGCCGTGAGTCGGGTCGAAGAGCCGGGGAAGCAACTGGGCCAATGTCGATTTTCCTCCACCCGACGGGCCGACAATCGCGGTGACCGTCCCGGGTTCGAGAGTCAGGTCGATTCCGCGCAGGACCTCGTGCCCCGGTTCGTAGCCGAAACGGACGTCTCGCAGTTCCACTCGGTGGCCGTGCGGGGGGATCGGCCGCGTGGGTTCCGGCAGCGGCGGGGTGGCGAGAACATCACGTATACGCTCGACAGCTCGGCCGGCAGCTTGGATGTCGTCGAAACCGTGGCCCAGGGCCGCCACCGGAGCTGTCAGTCCGATTCCGAGGAGCAAGAAGGGCAAGAGGTCGACAGGGTCCATTCCTCCGTTCGTGATCAGCGCTGCGCCGCCGCTCAGTACAACCAGCAGCACGAACGGTGGAGACAACACCGTTTGCATCCCCGCGGCGACCCGAGCGAGTCCCCGCACCATCCTGAAGAATATGTCAGCGAATTCGTCTGCGGCAGTGATAAATCTGCGATGCGCACGGCCCCCTCCGCCGAATGCCTTGACCACCGAGATTCCCTGCACGAACTCGACGATCGTGTTCGCGATCCGACCCATCGCCGCGTCGAATGCTTCTTGCTCGGCCAACCGCGCGGAAGTCATCATCAGCGGAACGAGTACCACCGCCAGCACCACCGGAATCAGGGTGATCAAGGTGAGCCGCCAGTCGACGGTGAACAGGTAGATCAGCGAGACCAGTGGCACCACGAAGGCGGAGACGAGCTCGCCGGGAGTGTGGGCGATGAACGGGTGCACTGTGCTCACATCGTCGCCGACCACCTTCGCCAGCTCGCCGGTCTGGCGCCCGGAGAACCAGCCGAGCGGCACGCGTCCCAACCGTGCGGCCAGCAGGCGGCGCAACGCCAGTTGCACCTGCCCGTCGAGCAGATGCGCGACCCCTGACGCCGCGCCGGTGAACAGGAGACGCGCGAACAATCCGACCGCACCCAGAACCACGACCATCCAGACGCGACTGTGGTCGATGGGACCGGGAGTCAGGAGCGCGCGACCCAGTTCGACGACTGCCAACAGCGGCACGAGCCCCGCGACGGCACCGACGACTTGGAGGAGGACGACGGCCGCAAAACGACCTCGATACGGGCGCAGTAGCGTTGCGACGGACCATTCTGCCATGCGCCCCTCGCCTTCCGAGGGAGTCGATTTTCGCTGCGCCCGAGCCAGATCGGTGGCGGTCATGCGAGTGCACCTCGGAGGAACTCGCCGATCTCTGCACGTGCCGCCTTCGCGTGCGGCACCACACCCGGCATACTGAGGAACGCGTGCGTTGCACCGGAATACTCGGTGAGGCGCACAGAAGTCCCAGCAATCCCGAGACGCTCCGCGTAACAGCGACCGTGGTCGGCCACCGGATCGATGGTCGGTACCACAACAAGGGCAGGCGCGAGCCCACCCAAGTCGTGGGCGTACACGGGCGAGAGCTCACGAGGGTCCATTCCCGGTTGGGTGGCGAACCGCAACAGCAGCCGCATCTGCTGCCGAGTAAGGGTCGGACTGTCGGCGTGGCGGTACATCGAGGTGTACTCGAGTCCTGCAGGTGTCAGATCGACGACTGGGTTGACCAGCGCCTGCCCTCGCAGAGTCGAACCGGCTTCCCTCGCGCGAATCGCGGCGAGAGCTGCAATCAACGCGCCGGTGCTCTCTCCGACGACTGCGACACGGTCCGGGTCGATACCCCAGTCCGCATGATTGGCGGCCACATGCCGCAACGCATCCCAGCCGTCGTCGACGGCAGCGGACAGCGCGGTGTGGTGGGAGAGCAGACGGTGTTCGACCGAGACGACAACCGCAGGCACCTGTGCCGCGAAGAAGCTGTTCGACCAGTCGCATTGCGCCGCGGTACCCACGAATCCGCCCCCATGCACGTGGAGCACCAACGGCAGACCGGACAGACTACCGGCGCTACCGGCGGGTTCTCGTGAGGGCCGGTACACCCGGACACGCAGCGCACGGTCAGACAGCTCCACCTCGTGCCACCGAATGTCGACGCTGCGATCGGGAAAACCGGTAACAACCCGCGCCACACGAGACGACCGTTTCTTGTTCACTGCTGCTTGCAGCGCAGCGAGTTCGTCGACTGTGATCGTCGACCGATCCGGAGTGCCACCCAAAGCGTTCAACAGTCGGATCCTCAACGGCGGGCGGGCTGTTTCGATGAGCTGATTCATGCTTCCTCCCAGAGCGGGTTAATTTCGATACCTCAAGTCTCGATACTTACTGTAGCGTAATTGATATCGTGCGTACATGGCTCCCGCGAAAGAATCACCCCGAAGACCAGGTCGCCCTCGGGCCGGTATCAACGCCGCAGTGTTTGCCGCAACGCTGACGTGCGTCGACCAGCTCGGCTACGCTCACGCCACCGTCGACCGGATCGCCACCGAGGCGGGCATCGCGAAAACGACGGTCTACCGTCGATGGCCCTCCAAGGGCGCACTCATCGTGGATTGCCTCCTGGATGCGTTCGGACCGGCACCACTCGAGGGTGCGGACCGAGCCGAAGTCATGTCGTCATCCATCCACTGGATCGCCCACAAGATTGCCGAACCTGGGGTCGGCGATGCGTTCGCCGGCGTATTCAGCGATGCCGTCAGCGACCCCGACCTGCGCAGGATTCTGTCTACGAGATTTCAAGACCCGTACCGGATTGCACTACAGGAAACACTCGGCGAGCCGGAGAATCGCGTCCTGTTCTACATCGACACGGTCGTCGGGACACTACTCCACCGACTGGGTATGACAGGCCGACCGATGGACCACGCGGATGTCACCGCGCTGATCGACATGGTTCTGGCTCACTTCACCGCGGAGGAGCCTTGACCCACGCGGCAAGGAGCGCGTTGACTCCCGGGAACAACGGAATGATCAGCAGCGAGGCCATGACGCTGCACCACGGGCTCAAGGCTCATCCCGGAACGGTCATCCTGTTCGCATCGAGTCACGCGTGTCGCTCACGGTGGATGCCCTGATCATCGACTTCGACGCGATACGTCGAACCTGACCGACCAGCGACCCGCTATTTGACCGCGATCGGATTGAGCGGTGATCCGACACCGCCCGGAATGTTGAGCGGGCACGCCACGAACATGCACTCGTACACACCATCCGCGGCACAGTCCTCGGCGAGGTCTTCGAAGTCGAACATCTCACCCATGAGCAGACCCATGTCGCGGAGCGCGAGCATGTGGAACGGAATCATCGGCCCGCCGGGATTCCCGCCGAGCACCTCGACGGCCAGGTTGTCTGCGCACACGGCCGCGATGCCGTGATCCCGGATCCACCGGGCACACTCCCACGTGAGTCCCGGCGATCCGCTGAGTCCGACGTCGGCGCCGCGTCGATGATGGGGATACGTACCCGTACGCAACAACAGAATGTCGCCCTCGGACACAGTGATTCGCGCTTCGTCCAACACGGAGTCGATAATGTCCGGCGTGATCCGGGTACCCGGTGCGAGGTAGTCGACGCCGAGATGACGCGGGACATCGACGAGGATCCCGCGGGACACGACCCCTGCCACCAAATTCTGGATCGAGCAGCGTTCCGCGCCCCAGGCCGTGACGGCGGTGTCGTGATGGAAGCCGTTGTAGAGCAGATCGTCGTACCAGACGTGTGCCAGCGCGTCGAAGTGCGTCGTCGAATGTGTCCCGAGGATCAGCATGTCCTCCGACGAACACACATCGAGAACCTGGCCTTTCGGCATGTCACCGCGATATCGGGTCATGGTGTGGATCGGATTGAAGCGCCCGCTGGTCCGGACGTCGTGAGGGCCGTGCTCATCGGCGGGCATCGATAGCGAGAACGACACACCGCGCCGGACGGCCGCCGCGGCCTCTCGAACCTTCGCCGGCGTGAGGAGGTTGAGTGTGCCGCGCTGGTCTTCGTCACCCCAGCGACCCCAGTTGCTCAACTCGCGCCCGACTTCGCGAACCCCGTCCAGGTCGATCGTCGCCAACTCGGCCTCCCGCCGCCGTCCTAGAACTCTACTTCCGTGTGAGAAGAACATAATTCTCCTGGGCGCCCCTGGCAACACCGGCGTCGGAACAACTCGACGTCACCGCGGCGACCGGTCGAGCTGAATCTGCGCGACCACCGCCCGGTGATCCGATCCCGGTAGCGTCACGGTCTCCACGGACGTCGCACGCCCACCCGCGACGAGGATGTGGTCGATGCCGACCAGTGGGGGAATTCGCCTGTCGGTCGGATAGGTGAAGAGGAGGCCGGCGCCCACTTGTTCTGCGGTGTCTCTGAGGCGGCCCGTCAGCATCGCCCGGTACTGCGCGTGATCGTAGGTCGCGTTGAAGTCGGCACCGGCGACCACCGGCACCGACGGCGGCGCGGACTCGAGTATCTCGTGCAGGCGCGACAATTCGTCGGCCCAGACCTTCGTGTCGTAGACCGGCGGCACCGGATGGAACGCGTAGACCGCGACGGGCCCTGCCCCGGGCACGTCTGCCGTCGCCGAGACCTGGTTCATGACGAATCCGTCGTATTCGACGTCGTCGGACAACGGGAAGCGACTCCAGATGCCGGTCCCGGCCGCGCCGGGTTCCGGCGCCACGAAGTGATACGGCAATATCCGATCGAGGCCTTCGCGCGCATAGGCTTCGACCGCTTCGGGTGTCAGCTCACTCACGGTCAGCAGATCGACGCGGCGCTCCTCGACTTCGGAGACCACCGTTGCCGGGTCGGCTTCACCGAAGAGGACGTTCGCCTGCATCACGGTGAGCACGTCTCCCCCGCCGCCGGTCGATTCGCCCACGTACCGGGGAGCCTGGATCCACACCGCTGCGACGACGACCAGCAGCGCCACCGCCGCGGCGACGCGGTACCGCAGCAGCGCGAAGACCACCGCCCCGAGTACGGAACCGATCATCATGTACGACGCCGCCGACGCTGCGAGAACGGGTAGTCGCGCCGACGAGGTGCTGTAGTGCAGCACGACCCCGACCGCGCCGACGAGGGTCGCGAGACCCGCCAGAACTGCCGCAGCCCACCTGAACGCCGTCACCATCACACCCGACAGCAAAGCACGCGAAGATGCGACGAGGACGTAGACCTACGCAAGTGATTTCCGAACACGCGCATAGTCGTGCCCGCATCGCCCCATCCCGTTGCTCAGAGCACGGGTTGCAGGAAGGCGTCCTCGAACTCCTTCCGAGCACGTTTCGTGTGCGCTGCGCGAATCGCGCGCTGGCGTTCGGTCAGGGTCGGGTCGTCAAGATTGAAATATCCAGTGTCGAAGCGGTTTCGACCGTTCGGGAAGGTCTGCTCGCGGAGCCGACTCACGAGCGCGGTGCAATAGGACAGCAGCGTGCGAAGGCCGTCGGGATCGCGCTCGGCATCTCTCGCGTAGAGCTCACGGATGGTTGCACCTTCGTCGCTGTGATGGAGCTGCCCAGTTTCATCCAGTTCCCAGAACATACGTAGCGCGAGCGCCCTATCACACCGGGGGTGCTTGATCACCGCGAGCGGAACCGCAAACCCGTCATCCCAGTTGTATGCGCTCATCAGTTCCCACAGCGCCAACTCATCGGGAAGGGCAGCGACCAAGGTCGGCAGGTCCTCGTGGCGAGCGCAATCATGGTCGATGATCGCGGCAACTGCGTCGCGCATGATGATGTCCTTCTCCTGGTCTCGTCCGGGTGTACTTCCGCCAGGGCTGATCATCCGGGGCCGAGCACGTGGTTGATGAGGTAGGAGAGCAAGTCTGGGGCATGAAAATGCTCGTTCTCGAACCCCCAGATCTCTGGCTCACCATCGGAGTGCCCGGCTGTGAGGGAGTGCGCCGGCGGGTCGAACACGAAGTACGCGCGGTTGTATGGGTAGCTGTCGAGCGTGTCGAGCCAGAACAGGGCACAGCGCGACGGATCAAGCCCACCGCCGCGTGCGTCTACGAGCACAGCGGGAGCTTCGAACTCGTGCTCGAGGAGGCCCGGCAGATCGACACGAGGGTCGGTGAGATGGTCGAGATAGTCGTCGGGGTCGATCACGTTGTGCAGCAGCACGCTGTGTCTCCAGAATCGCGCATACGAAAAGAACTCGACCAACTGCGTGCTGAGCAGCAGACGCGTCTCGCCATCGAGAGCACTCAGATGCGTGGGCGGAGACCCCGATGGCCCGCGCTGCATCTGGCCCGGCTCGAGCTCGTATTGCGCCTGCAGCGGTGACTCCTGTACATCCACGAGCGCTGCGCCGATCGATGCACTCGGCGGTGCAGCATCGACTCCTGTGATCCAGCCGTCGCCATATGCGACCGTAGGGCTCATCAGCACTCAGGCCTCGGCGAATTCCTGGTCATACCGCCCATAGTATGCAGGCAGGTCTTCGATATCATCGAGTCGATGACTGACGAGCGCTCCTGGCATGTCACGTCGGACGACTCCGAGGATCTGGGGTTCGCGCTCTCATGCCTCGTCCGCGGTGCGATCACACTCGATGAATTCAAAACGTGGATCTATCTCGTCATCGAGGATTCGGAAGAGTTCCCTGACTATCTCATCGACCTGAGCGACGTGGAACACAAGCGCGAGCTGATCATGGGATGGCGTGATCTCCTCGGTTTCTGGCCCGTATCCTCGCTCTCGAACTCAGAAAGGAAGGGGGTCGTGGGGATGGCCTACGCCCGCTTCTCAGGGTTCCGTGACGACACGATCCGTCGAGGCGAAGCCAGGACCGCACTCCGACGATCAGACACGCTTCGAGCGCGCTTCGAGCGTAGTTTCCCGTCGATCGAGGTGCCCGACGACAGCCGAGCCGACGGCGACACCAGGAGGATCGTCGCGTCTCCAGGTGGTGGCTTTCCGGTTCCGATGAACGTTCGCTCACCATCGCGGAGGTTCGTACACTGTTCATCAACCGGATGGCGTCAGGGCATCCCACGACGATTCTGGAATCGAACACTGGCGGCACGCTGCACCTGACCACGAATCGGCGGCGAGTCATGGTCATGCTCACTGGCCCCGGCAACGCGGCAGGCCACGCGATCGATCCGGACGCAGCCGGAACAAGCGATGGATTCCTGCTCGAGAACGGGCAAGAAGACGAGTACGCTGATCGTGACACCGTAACGATCCCGGTCGCACTCGAACTGATCGGCCGAGTTCTCGCCCACGGGGCGCCACCGCAGGACGGCTGGCGCATCGACGTTCCTGAGTGAGCACCCTGCGGACGTCGCGTGTTCGAGGATCGAATAGTGGGTGGGGCGGGCGGGGCTCGAACCCGCGACCAATGGATTATGAGTCCACGGCTCTAACCGACTGAGCTACCGCCCCTCCACAACGACACATCGCTGCAGAACGCTCCCCGTTCCGGACAGCGCGTACGCATGGTACCCGGCAGCCGACGCGTTCCTCCGCACCGGGTCCCGACCGGTGCGGTTTCAAGAGACCATGCTGTCGGATACGTCACACCCGACGGGCGACGAAACGAAAGAATCCTCCCACCCCGCATGGGTGGGAGGATTTTGTGCGCTCCCCCGGCTGGACTCGAACCAGCAACCCTTCGATTAACAGTCGAATGCTCTGCCAATTGAGCTACAGGGGATTGCCTTGCGGTGCTCCGAGGTTTCCCTCGGTGCGTGAGAAACCATAGCGCCCCTTCCACCGCAGCGCCAAATCGCCTGCATGTGGGCAGCAGAAGCGTCATCGGGCAGGATAGGGAGGACTCGCACACAGGGTGGAAGGGACGACACATTGATGGGATTGTTGGTCGGGGTTGCCGCGGGGTACGTACTCGGCACCCGGGCAGGCCGAGCCCGATATGAACAGATCAGCAAGACCGCCAAGGCGGTAGCCGCCAGCCCGGTCACCAAGAAGGCCATCGAGGTGGGACGCCAGAAGCTCTCGGACTCCTTGAACCCACAGCCGAAGCTCGAACCGATGAAACCGATCGACGAGACGACGACGATCATGATCCCGCGGGATCAACTCGGGAAGTAACGTCAGCCGGCCAGGCCGTCGCCGCCCACGTCGCCGATGGCCTGGTCGAGCAAGCTTCGCCGATACTGCTCCAACGCGACGAGGTCGCCGAGCAACGCGTGGAATTCGTCGGACTCCGTCGCAGGCGAGATGCGTTGCAGCCTCGACTTGAGTTCCGCCACCTGCTCACCCACCCACACTTCCTGCAGACGTGCCAGCACTCCCCCGATGTAGCGGGGCATACGGTCCTCTTCTGCGGGGATCGGCTCGACCGCGAGCTCCATCACCAACGAGTGGACGACCGGGTCGGTCGCTGCACGACCGACAGCGTCGACCCATTCGGCGCCACCCATCCCCGAACCGACACCACCGACGGAAGCGATCGCCTCACGGACGGCCGAATAGGCCGGGTCGGTGAACGTCTCCGCGGGCAATGAATCGAACACCGTCCCCGCGACACCCGGATACTGCAGCGCAGCCTTGAGCCCGTCGCGTTGCGGCCACAACGCAGGATCGCCCGGGCGAGGGCGGCGCAACCCTGTCTCCCGCGACGAGCCCCCGTTGCGCGCGGCAGCGGACCGGGCTGTGGACGCCGACGCCCGGCCGCCCCCTCGACGCGCCTCTTCTTGAACCCGGCGGCGGACCATGGGGATGTCGTCCCAGCCCACCCAGTGCGCCAGTTGCACGGCGTAGTTGTCGCGCAAGGACCGGTCCTTGATCTGCGCCACAACAGGCACACAGCGCCGGAGCGCCTCGACGCGTCCCTCCGCGGTGTCGAGATCGTGCTCGAGCAGGATCGACTTGACGACGAACTCGAACATCGGGGTGCGCCGCGCGACGAGATCGCGGACGGCTGTGTCGCCGGACGCCTGCCGGAGTTCGCACGGATCCATCCCCGCCGGAGCGATCGCGACGTACGTCTTCGCTGCGGTCTTCTGATCGCCCTCGAACGCCTTCATCGCCGCGGCCTGTCCGGCCGCATCACCATCGAAGGTGTAGATGACCTCACCCCGGAAGTAGCTGTCGTCCATGAGCAGCCGACGCAGCATCGCGAGGTGTTCGTCGCCGAACGCGGTACCACACGAGGCGACGGCGGTTTTCACTCCCGCGAGGTGCATGGCCATGACGTCCGTATAGCCCTCGACGATCACCGCCTGATGCGACTTGGCGATCTCCCTCTTTGCGAGATCGAGTCCGAACAACACCTGAGACTTCTTGTACAGCACCGTTTCCGGTGTGTTCATGTACTTGGCGGTGATGGTGTCGTCATCGTAGAGGCGGCGGGCACCGAAGCCGATGACGTCGCCGGCGAGATTGCGAATGGGCCAGAGCAGTCGACGATGAAATCGGTCGATCGGACCGCGACGCCCCTGCCGCGACAGTCCCGCGGCCTCGAGCTCCGCAAATTCGAATCCGCGGCCGAGGAGATGCTTGGTGAGCCGATCCCAGCCCGCAGGCGCGTAGCCGCACCCGAACATCTCGGCGGCCGACTGGTCGAAATTGCGCTCGGTGAGGTAGTCACGCGCGGCCTGCGCGTCCGGGCTGCGGAGTTGTTCGGCGTAGAACTGCTGCGCGGCGGCGTTCGCCGCGACCAGGCGGGCACGAGTCCCACGGTCGCGTTGCACGGACGGTCCGCCACCTTCATAGCTGAGGCTGTAGCCGACACGTTCCGCAAGCTGCTCGACAGCCTCCACGAAGCTGACGTGCTCGATCTTCTGGATGAAGGAGTACACGTCGCCGCCCTCACCGCACCCGAAACAGTGGAAATGCCCGTGATTGGGACGCACGTGGAACGACGGAGACTTCTCGTCGTGGAAGGGGCAGAGCCCTTTCATAGAGTCGGCACCGCCACGTTTGAGGGCAACGTAGTCGCCCACGATGTCTTCGATCCGAACGCGGTCGCGAATGGCCGCGATGTCTCTGTCTGGAATTCTGCCGGCCACGCCGACGAGTCTAGGCTGTGTTCTCGACCTGTCCGGCGTCGGTGGTTGCTAACCCCAGCTGGCCTGCGCGGCCAAGCTGTCGCGGTCGACCCGCTCGAGTCGCGATTCGGTGCAGGACGCGATCTGATCGACGATGACCCGCACCTTCGCGGCGTCGTCGGGCGCGGTCTCCCACTCGGCCACGAAGATCGGGTCGAGGCCCACAGGCGCCGTGCGCAACAACCACTCGGCGACCCGATGGATGCGTTCGCGCTGGCCGACTTGCCTCGTTCGATGGGCATTGTCGGACATCACGAACTGCAGAGCCATGGTCTTGAGCAGCGCGACCTCGGAAGCCACGATCGGCGGGATCACCAGATCGGTATCGTACCGAGTGCTCGGTGTGGTGCCGATGACCTCACGGGTTCCGCTGATCGCGGCTGTCGCATAACGGCCGACGAGTTCGCTCGTGAGCCGCTTGAGCGCGACAGAGCTGGTGAGGGTGCCGTCGTAGGTTCCCACCCCGGCCACGACGGGCAGCGAGAACAGGCGCTGCGCGGCCTCCGACAGCTCCGCGGGGTCGAGTCCGGAGAACTCCCTCATGCCCAGCGTGATGAGGCCCGCCACCGAGTCGGTGTCGCCGAGGATTCGCAGGTCGATACGACCGTCGATCACACCGTCCTCGACATCGTGCACCGAGTAGGCGACGTCGTCGGACCAGTCCATGATCTGTGCTTCGAGGCATCGGCGGTGTTCGGGCGCACCGTCGCGGATCCAGTGCAGTTCGTCGGTGTCGTCATCGTAGGCACCGAACTTCGCGCCTGGCGTGGGACGAATCCACGGGTATTTGAGTGTGGCGTCCAATGAGGTCCGAGTGAGGTTCAATCCCGCGCTCGTGCCGTCCGGGTGGAGGATCTTCGGTTCGAGTGCGGTCAGAATGCGCAAGTTCTGAGCGTTACCCTCGAAACCACCGCACGGCGCCGCCACCTCGTCGAGCGCGCGTTCGCCATTGTGCCCGTAGGGCGGGTGGCCGATGTCGTGGGCGAGCCCTGCCAGATCGACGACATCGGGGTCTGCCCCGAGCCCTTCGGCGATGCTGCGACCGATCTGGCCCACTTCCATCGAGTGGGTCAGTCGGGTGCGTGGAGTGTCGCCGTCACGTGGCCCCACCACCTGTGTCTTGTCCGCGAGACGACGCAGCGCGGCGCAGTGCTGGACGCGGGCGCGGTCGCGTGCGAAGGCGGTGCGGTCGGCTGCAGCCGCTTCCGCACCGGCGAGCCCCGAACGCTTCGGCGCTTCCTGCACACGCCGCTCGAGATCGTGTTCGCTGTATCCCGGCATCCCGCCGCCCCTTCGTCGATGCGACCCTATTTCACTGGTCGGCCGTGTAGTCGAAATCTGCCGAGTAGTGCGTGATCTGGTACCAGATGAGCGCCCCGGTTTCCCGAGCGATGCCGTGGAACTGCGACTCGCGCGTGAACACCGCTGGCCCCTGCCTGGTGGGCGCGGTCCACGCGTCGAGCCCCGCATCGCGTGCCATCGTCCGAGTGCGCAAACCGTGCCACGGATCACTCACCAGCACCGCCGACGACAGGCCCATGGCACTCATCTCTTCGCTGACCGCCTTGATGCTCAAGAGGGTGTCGGACCCCTCCTCGACTGCCACGATGGCGTCGGCGGGCACCCCCGCCTCGATGAGGTAGTTCTTTCCGGAAGCCGCTTCGGTGAACAGGTCGCCCTCCTGTTTGCCGCCGACGGTGACTATGGTGTCGGACACACCGTTGTAATAGAGCTTGCGGGCCTGCTCGAGCCGCGCTTCGAACACCGGCGACGGAGTCCCCGAGTACTGCGCGGCACCGAGTACGACGATGGCGTCGGCCCTCGTCCAGTCGTCGATACGCGCGACCTGCCACACCCGCACTGCCGTACCGCCGACCACCAGGACCGCAGCGAGGAGCAGACCGGCGATCAGACGACGGCACCACCGGGCGAGGCGGGACCCGAGACTGCGCCGGTCGTCGACACTCGTGACCACACGGGGGTGGCGGGATGCGGTACTCACTCCCCGATTCTGCCAGTGCCCCGACCGGATACCTGCGTGGACACGCGCCGCGGTGCCGCCCGCACGGGCAGAACCATTAGATTCGTCACCATGGCTCACTCATCGGCCGCGGACCGGCATCCCTCGACAGTCTCGCTCACCTTCGTCCCCGTCCTCCTCGCGGTCGCAGCCTGGTTGATGGCTCCCGCTATGGCCTCCGCCGAGCCGCCGTCGCGGCTCCCGCAACCGATCACCGACACCGCCGGTGTTCTGGACGGTGACGACACCGCCCGCATACAGGCGGCGGCGAACGCACTGTACGACGAGCACCAACTGCAACTGTGGGTCGCATACGTGTCGACCTTCGACGGACAGCCGTACGCCAGCTGGGCCGAAGCCACTGCACGCGCCAGTAACTTCGGACCGGACAGCGCACTGCTGGCGGTGGCGACCGACGATCGCGAATTCGCGTTGTGGACTCCCACCGGGTCCGAGGTCAGCGAGTCGGACCGCGACCGCATCAGCTCGAACGACATCACCCCCGAATTGCGCGAGCCCACGGACTGGGCGGGAGCCGCAGTCGCCGCCGCAGCGGGTCTCGACAACGCATTGACGCCGTCGAGCGCACCCGTGACCACGTTGCTGGTCGGTGGCGGGGTCATCGCCGCAGGTGCCGGCGGGGTATACCTGTACTCGCGCCGGTCGAAGACCAAACGCGCGGAGGCCGGTGCCGCACAGGCCGCCCAGACCGATCCGAACGATATCCAGAGTCTGCGTTCCCTGCCGCTCGAGGGCCTCGAACTGTACGCGCACGAAGTGCTCGTGGAGACCGACAACGCGGTCCGATCAAGTTCTGAGGCGCTCGAACTGGCGCGCGGTGAGTTCGGGCAGTCGGCGGTGCAACCGTTCGACCGTGCCCACGATCAGGCTCGAGCGGCGCTCATGTCTGCATTCGAGATCCGGCAGCGTCTCGACGACGACAGCCCGGAGACGCCGCAGCAGCAGCGCGACATGCTCGTGCAGTTGATCTCGTCGTGCGGTAAGGCCAACAACGATCTCGACGCGCAGGTCGAGGCGTTCGACACCATGCGCAACCTGCTGCTCGACGCTCCGGAACGCCTCGACGCGCTCACTCAGCGTGCGATCGGACTGAGAGCACGGCTCCCCGAGTCGGAGACGACGCTCACACAACTGCACGGCGAGTTCCCGGCCGGCGCGCTCACCCCGGTGGCCGAGAACGTCGCCCTCGCACAGGAGGAAATCGAGCTCGCGGAGAAGACGATCGACGATGGCCGGACCGCCGTCGCACGACCCGCCGGCGAGCAGGGCGAAGCGGTCCCGGCGATCCGGGCCGCCGAGAGTGCCCTGGGCCACGCCACTACGCTGCTCGACTCCCTCGACCACGCGGCCGAGGACATTCGACGAGCCATCGCGACCCTTCCCGCAGCGATGGAGGATGCGGCGCAGGGAATCGCGGACGCCGCGCAGCTGGCAGCGGCGGGCGGACCGGAACTCGACGAGGCACGCAAGGCAGCTCAGGACGCGCTCGACCATGCGCGGGCCGAGCAGCACAATGATCCGCTGGGCAGTTTCACCCGTGTGGTGGAGACGGATGCGCGGCTCGACGCGTTGCGCGCGCAGACCCGCGAAGCGCAGGAAGCCGCGGAACAGGCCCGCCGGCGCCTCGAGCAGGATCTTGCAGCGGCACAAGCGCAGGTCACCGCCGCATCGGATTTCATCGGCACGAGGCGCGGCGTGGTCGGCGCCCAGGCCCGCACCCGCTTGTCGGAGGCCGAGCGTCACCTACAGGCGGCGCAGCAGTTGGCGCCCTCGGATTCCGCGGCCGCCATGCAGCACGCCCAAGCCGCCGCGAGCCTGGCAGCGAAGGCGTTGCGCACGGCCCAGAACGACGTGCAGAACTGGGACCGTCAGCAGCGTCCGCCGGGTGGCGGCGCGTCGGGGGGCAACATGACCGGCGCGATCCTCGGCGGCATCCTCATCAACAGCGTCCTGAACAGTGGCCGCGGTGGGGGCGGCTTCGGTGGCGGCTTCGGAGGTGGCGGCTTCGGCGGCGGTGGGGGCGGCGGCTTCGGCGGATCGAGCGGTGGCCGCTTCTGACGTGCGCCCGATCCTCACTCCGGCGGGCGTTCCCGCGATCAGCAGCCGATCAGGCGCTGAGCGAGGTAGCCCTCGACTTGATCCAGGCTCACTCGCTCCTGCGCCATCGTGTCGCGCTCGCGAACGGTGACGGCCTGATCCTCGAGGGTGTCGAAGTCGACGGTGATGCAGAACGGCGTCCCGATCTCGTCCTGGCGCCGGTAGCGGCGGCCGATCGCGCCCGCGTCGTCGAACTCGATGTTCCAGTTCTGGCGAAGCTGGGCCGCGAGGTCCTTGGCCTTGGGGCTGAGATCCGCGTTGCGCGAGAGCGGCAGCACCGCGGCTTTGACCGGCGCGAGCCGACGGTCGAGGCGAAGCACGGTGCGTTTGTCGACACCGCCCTTGGCGTTGGGCGCCTCGTCCTCGGTATAGGCGTCGACGAGGAATGCCATCAGCGAGCGGGTGAGGCCGGCGGCCGGTTCGATCACGTACGGCGTGTAGCGCTCATTGGTGGTCTGGTCGAAGAAGCTCAGGTCGGCGCCCGAATGCTGCGCGTGGGTAGACAGGTCGAAGTCGGTACGGTTGGCGACCCCCTCGAGTTCACCCCATTCGCTGCCCTGGAAGTGGAAGCGATACTCGATGTCGACGGTGCGCTTCGAGTAGTGCGAAAGCTTGTCCTGGGGGTGCTCGAACAGGCGCAGGTTGTCCTTGTTGATACCGAGACCGGTGTACCAATCCATGCGGTAGTCGATCCAGTATTGGTGCCACTCCTCGTCTTCACCCGGCTTGACGAAGAATTCCATTTCCATCTGTTCGAACTCGCGGGTGCGGAAGATGAAGTTGCCCGGCGTGATCTCGTTGCGGAAGCTCTTGCCGATCTGGCCGATGCCGAAGGGCGGCTTCTTGCGTGACGTGGTGAGCACGTTGGCAAAGTTCACGAAGATGCCCTGGGCGGTCTCGGGGCGCAGGTAGTGCAGGCCCTCTTCGCTCTCGATCGGACCGAGGTAGGTCTTGAGCATCATGTTGAAGTCGCGGGGCTCGGTCCACTGGCCTTTGGTGCCGCAGTCCGGGCACGCGATCTCGGTCATCGCAACCGTGTCCGGGTCGTCGACCTTGTGTTTCTCGGCGTATGCCTCCTGGAGGTGGTCCTGCCGGTGACGCTTGTGACAACTCAGGCACTCGACGAGCGGGTCGTTGAACACGCCGACGTGTCCGGAGGCCACCCATACCTGGCGCGGCAGGATCACCGACGAGTCGAGACCCACGACGTCGTCGCGGCTGGTGACCATGTTGCGCCACCACTGCTTCTTGATGTTGTCCTTGAGTTCCACGCCGAGCGGCCCGTAATCCCAGGCCGACCTGGTGCCGCCGTAGATCTCACCGCAGGGGTAGACCAGCCCGCGGCGCTTGGCGAGGTTGGCGACGGTATCGATCTTGGATTTGGGTGCCACTCGGATTCTCTCCATCTCGATGCGGGTTCGCAGCATGCGTCGGCCTCCAAGACTATCGCTCCGTGGCCGGGCACCGAACAGGCGGCGGTTGACATGCACATCCGTGCATATCAAAATGGGATCGATTTGCAATAACGCGCGGTTCACCTCTGAAGGAGCGCCCTTGAGTCTCGACGCCGGTCACCAGGACTGCACGGTGGACGCTCGCACTCCCGAATCGCCCGAACCCGCCGGGCTCGGGCAGTCGATCCCCCACGACACACTGATCACCGCAGGCGAACTCCTACGCGCGCTGTCCGCGCCGATCAGGATCGCAATCGTCCTGCAACTGCAGGAATCCGCGCGCTGCGTCCATGAGCTCGTGGGAGCACTCGGCGTCACTCAACCACTGATCAGCCAGCACCTGCGTGTCCTGAAGACCGCTGGCGTCGTCCGCGGCGACCGGTCCGGACGTGAGGTCCTGTACCGGCTCGCGGACGATCATCTCGCCCACATCGTCGTAGACGCGCTCGCCCATGCCCAGGAAACGCCTGAACAGGAAGGCTGACCTCCACCTTGACCTCCGCCCGCAAACCCCTCGTCGGGGTTCGCTCAACCAAGCAACGCAGTGCCATCATCGCCCTGCTCGACGCCACCGAAGAATTCCGGACGGCCCAGGAACTCCACGACGACCTACGCAAACGAGGCGACGGGATCGGCCTGACCACCGTGTACCGCACACTTCAGTCGCTCGCCGAGGTGGGCAGCGTCGATGTACTCCGCACCGATTCCGGAGAGTCGATGTTCCGGCGCTGCTCTTCGGGGCACCACCATCATCTCGTCTGCCGCCGCTGCGGATTCACCGTCGAGGTCGATGGACCAGAGGTCGAGCGCTGGGCGCACGAGATCGCGGACGCGAACGGATTCGTCGACGTCAGTCACACCATCGAGATCTTCGGCACGTGCCAGGACTGCGCACTCACCGAGAACTGAGGGATCACGTCGTCTCGCCGGCAGAATCCGTCGAGGCGTCGACCACCTCACGAGCGCTCGCGGCACCGTCGAGAACCAACAGGAGCATCGTCGTCAGCGCGGTGTCTTCGAGACCCGTGATCGGGAACGAGTAGCGCAGGACGACATCCGCCTCCGCGTTGCGTTCGATCAGATGCACCGAACCGAACTGTACGGCGTCGGCGGCCGTCGCGACCCGGTCGCGCACGTCGTCGCCGAGCGAGAGATCCCAGCCGAGGATGCCGGTGAGCGACACGACGTCGAGCCCCTCGGTGAGGGTGACCACCTGCACCGCGAAGGGGACGGCACCGTAATCGAAACCGAGGGCGTCGTCGCCGTTCGCCTGGGAGATCCGCATGTCGACGAACGGCGCGAGCAGACCGGCTATTCGCTCCCGGAACGCTGTCATTTCACACCGCCGAACCGGCGGTCGCGGGAAGCATATTCGACGCAGGCCGCCCAGAGATCACGTCTGTCGAAGTCGGGAAAGTTTTTGTCCTGGAATACCATTTCGGCGTAGGCGGATTGCCACAGTAAGAAATTCGAGGTCCGTTGCTCCCCTGACGGCCGGAGGAACAAGTCGACGTCGGGCATGTCGGGCTCGTCGAGATAGCGCGCCACCGTGGCTTCGGTGACCTTCTCCGGGTCGACGTCCCCGGCCGCGACGCGGCGCGCGATCTCGCGTGCCGCATCGGCGATCTCGGCCCGGCCTCCGTAGTTGACGCACATGACGAGTGTCATGACATCGTTGTCCTTGGTGAGCTCCTCGGCGATCTCGAGCTCCTTGATGACGCTGCGCCACAGGCGCGGGCGGCGCCCCGCCCACCGAACGCGCACGCCCATCTCGTGCATCTCGTCGCGGCGGCGGCGGATCACGTCGCGGTTGAAGCCCATGAGAAATCGGACCTCGTCGGGGCTGCGTTTCCAGTTCTCGGTGGAGAACGCGTAGGCGGACAACCACTTGACGCCCACCTCGATGCTGCCGCACACGGTGTCCATGAGTACAGCTTCACCGCGTTCGTGACCGGCGGTGCGGGGCAGCCCGCGCTCCTGCGCCCAGCGACCGTTTCCATCCATGACCAGAGCGACGTGCTGCGGGATCAGCTCGGGCTGGATGATCGGGGCGCGCGCACCCGACGGATGCGGGTCGGGTGGGCGAATGGTGCGGTCAGCCGGTCGATGCGGTTCGCGTCGTCGAATCACGGTCTCCATCCTGCCTGACGCTGGATCCTGGGTTTCCGGCCCCGTGGGGACTGCTGCGTTCGATGAGCGGCAGCGTCCGCAGCTGACGCTCGAGGTGCCATTGCAGGTGCGCGGCGATCAGACCGCTCGCCTGCCCGCGGACCGCCCCCGACGCGGTTTCACTGATTTCCCAGCGGCCATGGTTGAGCGCGTCCATCAAGTCGAGAACGCCCGGTGCGGGAGTCGCAGCTCCCGGTGGCCGACACTCCACGCAGACCGCGCCCCCCGCTCCGACATGGAATGCCGTGTGCGGGCCCGGCCGATCGCAGCGGGCACAGTGCGTGATCGCGGGCGCCCACCCGGCGTAGAGCATCGCACGCAGCAGGTAGGCGTCGAATATCAGTTCGGGAGGACGCGTTCGGTCGCACACCGCACGCAGGGCACCGACGGTCAGCGTGTGGAGCCGGGGTACGGGTGCGCGCTCCTCACCCGCGAGACGTTCGGCCGTCTCGAGGATCGCGCACGCAGTGGTGTAGCGCCCGTAGTCGTCGACGATGCCGATCGCGAAGGCGTCGAGCGTCTGAACTTGAGTGACGATATCGAGGTTGCGCCCGGGATGCAGCTGCACGTCGATGTGCGCAAAGGGTTCGAGGCGCGCACCGAACTTCGAGCGGGTGCGGCGGACCCCCTTCGCGACGGCTCTGACCAACCCGTGACGGCGGGTGAGCAAGGTAACGATACGGTCGGCCTCGCCCAGCTTGTGCTGGCGCAGCACCACGGCATCGTCCCTGTACAGCCTCACACATCCGAGTGTGTCATGTCGGCACGACAGCATCTGCCACGCAGGGCGGCCCGGCCTCCCGAAGTCTCGACAACGAGCACTGGAACACGTTACTGTTCGTTCGAACGAACGATAATCGGGGGATGCATGACGACGCACGACGTACCCGCCCGGCCCGCCGGGCTGAGCGACATGGCTGCCGCGCTCGACGCGGGCACCACCACGTCCATCGACCTCGTCCGGGCCGCACTCGACCGGATCGACTCGAGCCGACCCACGCTCAACGCCTTCCGCGTCGTACGACGGGAAGCGGCACTCGCCGAAGCCGAAGAGGCCGATCGCCGCCGCGCCGGGGCCGAACATGCTCCCCTGCTCGGCATCCCGATCGCCATCAAGGACGACACCGACATCACCGGCGAGACCACGGCCTTCGGCTGCGCAGGCGACTTCCCGGTTCGGCACCACGACGCAGAGGTGGTCCGCCGACTGCGCGACGCCGGCGCGGTGATCGTCGGCAAGACCCACTCCTCCGAGGTCGGTCAGTGGCCACTGACCGGGAGCGCCACCTACGGACACACACGGAATCCCTGGTCGCGCGGGCACACGCCAGGTGGATCGTCAGGCGGGAGTGCTGCGGCGGTCGCTGCCGGACTGGTTCCCGCAGCGCTCGGGTCCGACGGCGCCGGTTCGGTTCGAATCCCGGCCGCCTGGACCAATCTGGTGGGCATCAAGCCGCAGCGCGGCCGGATCTCCATGGGGCCCCATGCCGAGGCGTTCTACGGGCTGACCACCCACGGCCCGCTGGCCCACACCGTCGCCGATGCTGCCCTCCTTCTCGACGTAGTGAGCGGCAACCAGCCCGGCGATCTCCATCACCGCGACCCGATGACGGTCTCCGACGCAGTCGGACGCGATCCGGGCCGACTGAGAATCGCGCTGTCACTGAAGCTTCCGTACACCGCCACACCGAGGCGACTCGATCCCCGGGTACGAACCCGCATCACCGCACTCGCCACGACCCTCCGCGATCTCGGGCACGAGGTGATTCTCGCCGACCCCGATTACGGAATCACATTCGGGCTGGGCTTCCTCCCGCGGTCGATGGCCGGCATCCACGACTGGGTGAGCACACTCCCCGACCCGTCGCTCGCCGATCCCCGCACGCGCGCCAACGCTCGTACCGGAAGACTTCTGCACGGGTTACCGCTTCGCGCCGCGAGAGCAGCCGAACCTCGGCTCCGCCGCCGTGTCGGCCGGATCTTCGACCAGGTCGATGTCGTGCTGACCCCCACCACCGCGACACCGCCACCGCCGGTCGACGCGATCGACGGGCTCGGCGGGTGGGCCACCGACAAGGTGATCACCGCCGCATGCCCGTATGCGTGGCCGTGGAACGTACTCGGATGGCCCGGCGTGAATGTACCCGCGGGTTTCACCGACGACGGATTGCCCATCGGTGCACAACTTCTCGGACACGACGACTCGGAGCCGATGCTGGTCTCGCTTGCAGCTCAACTCGAATCGGTACTGCGCTGGCACGACCAGAGCCCTGCCGGGTGGTGGTAGGGTGGCCGCCGATGCTCGGCATCGCATCATCGACGCGACACTTCATCTCGTCGGGACGCACGGAATCGCGGGAATCACCAATCGACGCATCGCTTCTCGCGCCGAGGTCTCGCTGGGGTCGATCACCTACCACTTTCCCAGCCAATCCGATCTCCTGAAGGCCGCGCTCACGGCCTTCGTCCAGGAGGAAACCGACCGGCTACGCACGATCGCGGAATCGTATCGTTCCCAATCTCTTTCGGTCACGGAAGCCGCAACACTGACAGAACTGATCGCGGAGGGTCTCGCATTCACCGCAGAGCAGATCGCGCCGTACGAACTGTGGATCCAAGCAGGCCGGGATCCCGACCTGCGGGCGACCGCGGACGAATGCTGGTCAGCGTACGACGCACTGACCGTGACGATTCTGCGCGCCCTCGACGTCCCCACTGCGGAGACACTCGGGCCGATCCTGGTTGCGACGATCGCCGGACTGCAACTGCGACGCCTGTCGACCGGATCCGGCACGGATCTGGCCACCGCGACGCTGCTCCTTCTCCGGGGAGCAGTCGGCCACCCCTGAGACACGACCCGACAACCGGGGGATCAGAATCCGAGGCGGCCCAACTGCTTGGGGTCCCGTTGCCAGTCCTTCGCGACTTTGACGTGCAGATCCAGGAAGATTTTCACCCCGAGCAACTTCTCGATCTGGGTACGCGCGGCCGTCCCGACCTGACGGAGTCGAGCACCCCCCTTCCCGATGACGATCCCCTTCTGACTCGGGCGTTCCACATAGAGCAGCGCATGCACGTCGAGCATCTCGCCTTGCTTCTCCGTACGCCCCTCACGCTCTCGGACTTCCTCGATCACCACGGCAAGCGAATGAGGAAGCTCGTCACCGAGCCCTTCGAGCGCCGCCTCCCGGATGAGCTCGGCCATGAGAGTTTCCTCGGGCTCGTCTGTGAGCTCTCCATCGGGGTAGAACGCCGGTCCCGGTTCCATGTGCGAGGCAAGCACGTCGACCAGGACCTCGACCTGCTCCCCCGACGTCGCCGACACGGGAACCACGTCGGTATCGCTGCCGAGCAGCTGGGACACCGCGAGCAGTTGCGCAGCGACCCGTTCCTTGCCCACCTTGTCGATCTTCGTCACGATTCCGATCAGCGGGGTGCGCGGCGCCACGGTGCGGACCTGTTCGAGAATCCAGCGGTCGCCGGGACCGATTTTCTCGTCGGCGGGAAAACACATGCCGATGGCGTCGACCTCGGAGTAGGTGTCGCGCACGAGGTCGTTGAGGCGCTGCCCCAGCAGAGTCCGGGGCCGGTGCAATCCGGGGGTGTCCACGAGGATCAGCTGAGTGTGCTCACGGTGAACTATCCCGCGAATCGTGTGGCGCGTGGTCTGCGGACGAGACGAGGTGATGGCGATCTTGCTGCCCACCAACGCATTCGTCAGTGTCGATTTCCCGGTATTCGGACGACCGACGAAGCAGACGAAGCCGGAACGGAAATCACGGTCGGTCATGCATTCTCCTCGGTCGGTGCCGAAACGCTCTCGGAGTCTTCGGGTTCTGGGGCGCGCAGCACGAATACGGTGTTCACACGGACGCGGCCACGGGGGTCGGGTCCACCTTCACCGCGCAAAAGAAGGCCGTGGGTTCGTACTTCTGCCCCCGGCAGCGGAACGCGACCGAGTTCGTAGCCGAGGAGTCCGCCGACTGTGTCGACCTCGTCGTCATCGATCTCGATGTCGAACAGTTCGCCGAGGTCCTCGACCGGCAGCCGCGCGGAGACCCGGTAGCGGCCGTCACCGAGATCCTCGATGTCCGGGATCTCGCCGGCGTCGTACTCGTCGGCGATCTCGCCCACGATCTCCTCGATGAGATCCTCGATCGTGACCAAACCTGCGATACCACCGTATTCGTCGACGAGTACGGCCATGTGATTGCGGTCGCGCTGCATGTCGGAGAGCAGGTCGTCGAGGCGTTTCGAATCGGGCACGAACACCGGCGGACGCATCACGTCGGCGACCGAGACGCTGTGCCCGCCGTCGCTCGCATCGTAGGTTTGCTGCACCAGGTCCTTGAGATAGACGACTCCGCAGATGTCGTCGACGTTCTCGCCGATCACCGGGATGCGGGAGTGCCCACTGCGCACGGCCAGCGACGTCGCCTGCCCGGCGGTCTTCGTGCTCTCGATCCAGACCATCTCCGGACGGGGCACCATGATCTCGCGCGCCGTGGTATCGCCGAAATCGAAGACCGACTGAATCATCCGCCGCTCGTCATCGGCCACGACTCCCCGTTCCTGCGCCAGGTCGACGAGTTCGCGCAGCTCGATCTCGTTGGCGAACGGACCGTTCCGGAACCCTCGGCCAGGGGTAACGGCGTTACCCACGAGGATCAGGACCCTGCTGATCGGGCCCAGGATCACACCGAGCACGCGCAGCGGTACGGCGGCGGTGAGGGCGATCGTGTAGGCGTGTTGACGGCCGAGAGTACGAGGCCCGACGCCGATCACGACGTAGTCGATCACCACCATGACCGCGGCACTGATGACGAGCGCCCACGTACGACTGAGATGATCGAGCAATTCTCCCGCAAGCACCACCGTCGCGGTCAACTCGCAGAGAATGCGCAGGAGCACTGCAAGATTGATGTACCGGGGGCGATCCTCGAGGAGAGCGCGAAGACGGCGGGCGCCTGCACGACCTTCCTTGGCGAGCTCGTCCACGCGTGCCGTGGAAACCGTGTTCAACGCCGAATCGATTGCGGCGAAGAGTCCACCGAATATCACGAGTAGAACTGCGAGGACGTACGAGAGGATCACGATACTCATGCGGGGCTCACCTCTGCGTGCCCTGCACCATCGGTGGGTGCATCATCCGGCGACACGATCACAGCTCCGGATTGTCGACGAATCCGGCCTTTCCGAGCAGCTGCTGATCGCGCGCAGCAAGCTGGGCATCGCGCTCGGCGAGCCGCAACTCCTCGTACCACTCTGCGAGCAACTGGTTCTGCAGGCCGAACATTTCCTTCTCTTCCTCGGGGTCGGCATGGTCGTAGCCGAGCAGGTGCAACATGCCGTGCACGGTGAGAAGAGCGAGTTCGTGGTCGAGCGAATGGCCCGCCTTCTCCGCCTGATCGGCAGCGAACGAGGGGCACAGCACGATGTCGCCGAGCATCGACGGGCCTGGCTCGGGCGCGTCGGGGCGACCGCCCGGCTCGAGTTCGTCCATCGGGAACGACATGACGTCGGTCGGGCCGGGCAGATCCATCCAGCGCACGTGCAGATCGGCCATGGTGTTCGAATCCACGAGCACCATCGACAAGTCCGCGGCAGGATGCACGTCCATTCGGGCGATGACGAAACGGGCGACGTCGAGCAGTTCTTCCTCGACGACCTCCGTTCCGGATTCGTTCGAGATCTCGATGCTCATGCGTGTGGTTCCTTTTGCACTACTGATGGATTCGGCTCGTCGGGAATGATCACCGGCGCGGGACCCGGTGTTGCGCGGCACGTCGCTGGGCTCGATTCCCGATACCCGCGGCGTCACTTCTCGCGGCGTCCTCGAATCGTCCGTACGCGTCGACGATGTCGGAGACCAGCCGATGTCGCACTACGTCGCTGCTGTCGAGTAGTGCGAAGTGGATGTCGTCGATGTCGTCGAGGATTTCGGTGGCCGCGCGCAGGCCCGAGCGCGCACCGCCGGGCAGATCGACCTGGGTGATGTCGCCGGTCACGACGATCTTCGATCCGAAACCGAGGCGAGTGAGGAACATCTTCATCTGCTCGGCGGTGGTGTTCTGCGCCTCGTCGAGAATGATGAATGCGTCATTGAGCGTTCTACCCCGCATATATGCGAGCGGCGCGACCTCGATGACTCCGGCCTGCATGAGCTTCGGGATCGCCTCGGGGTCCATCATGTCGTGCAGCGCGTCGTGCAGCGGCCGTAGATACGGATCGATCTTCTCGTGCAGGGTGCCGGGCAGGAAACCGAGGCGTTCACCGGCCTCGACGGCGGGACGGGTGAGGATGATGCGGTTGACCTGCTTGCTCTGCAGCGCCTGAACAGCCTTCGCCATCGCGAGGTACGTCTTGCCGGTACCGGCCGGGCCGATCCCGAACACGATCGTGTTGGCGTCGATCGCGTCGACGTAGCGCTTCTGATTGAGCGTCTTGGGCCGGATCGTCTTTCCACGCCGGGAAAGGATGTCCAAGCTCAGCACGTCGGCGGGAGATTCGGACAGGCCCTGGGTGAGCATTCCCGCGGTGCGACGGACCGTGTCGGGGGTGACCCGCTGGCCGCGGCCGGTGAGGGTGACGAGTTCATCGATGACCCGTTCGGCAAGGGCGATGTCGGCGGGGGTTCCGGTGAGGGTGACCGAATTGCCGCGGATGTGGATGTCCGCGTCGAGCACACGTTCGAGGGCCTCGAGGTTTTGGTCTGTGGAACCAAGCAGCGGCAGCATCGAGTCCGGCGGGATCTCCATGCTCGCGTGCGCCGAGTCACCGGACCGTGACGAGGCGGACGATGTGGCCTCACCCGTTTCGTTGTCTGCACTCACGTGGCTGTTTCGGCCTACTTTCCTGATCCGGCGGCGTTGACGTACGCAGTCTATCGCGCCCGTACCTGCCTTCCCACCGAGTAGACGGCGGTCAGTGTTCGGGCGTGGCGGCGCTCTCCCGCAACCATCGCGCGGCCTCGTCGGCGACCTGGGCGGCCCGCTCCGGCGCGAGACCGAGGAGCACGAGGGAAGCGACGGCGAACGACTCGCCATTGTCGGCGATCGTCCCGCGATTCGCCTCCTCGAGCAGGGCCAGCGTCACCGCATCCATCATCGTCACGAGGACCTGCGCAGGCAGGTAGGCCGAGAAGGTCCCGTCGGCTTGACCCCGCTCGACGATCGCAATGCTCGGCGCACGCGCCGGTCCGAGCAGGTCGCGGATGCGTTCTTCGCCGAGTTCCTTACGCGCGAAGGTCAGTAGCACTCGGAATCGGTCACCGATCGGCCAGCCGAGCAAGGCCAGCACGGCAGCGACGAGATCCGGCCGGTCCGGCAGGGCGGGCAGCTTGTCGATGAGGGCGGCAAGCGCCGCGGATGCCTCGTCGGCAATACCCTCGACCAGGGCTCCCCGGTTCGGAAAGTGCCCGTACACGGTGCGCCGGACCACCCCTGCCGCGCGAGCGACGTCGTCCATGCTTGCGTCCGGGTTGGCGGCGAAAGCGGCGATCGCCGCCTCGATGATGCGCGCCCGGTTGGCGTGAGACCGACTGCGCCGCCCGACTACATCCACACCAGCAGTGTTTCACGCCGCAGCCTGTGATCCCCAACACATCAACATTGCACGCCAGTGTGCAACCAACTAAATTGCACACCGTTGTGCAATAAGGCGTGCGATTCCGGAACGGAGCCAGTCATGACCCTGCTCACCAGACCCGCCACCGACCTCCGGTCGCCGTACCGCTGGAGGTGGGCAGCCCTCGGCGTGCTGTGCCTGTCGCTGCTGATCGTCGTCATGGCGAACACGTCGCTGATCGTCGCCGCCCCCGACATGACCCGCGACCTCGGGTTGACCAGCGCCGACCTGCAATGGGTGATCGACGGATACACCGTCCCGTATGCGGCGCTGATGCTGCTGTGCGGTGTGATCGGCGACCGGTACGGTCGGCGCAGGGCGCTGCTCGCCGGACTGGTCGTGTTCGGCGCCGGTGCCGTGTACGGCAGCGTCGCCGACACCACCACCGCGGTGATCGTCGCGCGGATCACGATGGGCGTCGGCGCCGCAATCATCATGCCCGCGACCCTGTCCCTGCTGGTCGCCACGTTCCCCCGCGCCGAGCGTTCCCGCGCGATCGCCGTGTGGGCCGCGACGTCCGGTCTGGCCATCGCGTTCGGGCCCCTGCTGGCCGGCTGGATTCTCGAATCCGGTTCGTGGCGCACCACATTTCTCATCAACGTGCCGATCGCGGCGGTCGCAGCGGTCGCCGCACTGATCCTCGTACCACCGTCGAAAGCCGCAACGCCGGGCCGGATCGATTGGGTCGGTGGGCTGCTGTCGGTGATCGCGATCGGTTCCCTGGTGTACGCGATCATCAATGGTCTCCACTTCGGCTGGACCGAAGGACCGGTCGCTGCCGCCGCTGTGGCCGTCGGCGGCCTGGCCGTGTTCACTATCTGGGAATTGCGGCATCCACAGCCACTGCTCGACGTCCGCCGGCTCGGCGACCGGGCGATCGGCGGCGCCACCCTCGCGGTGCTGCTGCTGTTCCTGGCCGTGTTCGGCGCGATCTACTTCGTCGCCCAGCAGTTCCAGTTCGTGCTCGGCTACGGACCGTTGGACACCGGTGTCCGGTTGCTGCCGCTGGCCGCCGCGGTCACGGTCGGTGCGCTCGCGGCCGGGCCCGTCGCACCGCGGATCGGGGTGCGGTGGTCGGTGACCGCGGGTATGGCGGTCGCTGCGGCGGGGGTGCTGCTGCTGGTCCGGGTCGACGCCGATTCCACCTACCTCGCGTTCGCGGTGCCACTGGTGCTGCTGGGCCTGGGTATCGGACTGTCGGTACCGCCCGCCACCGACGCGATCATGGACCGCTTCTCCGAGGATGCTCTCGGTGCCGCAGGTGGATTGAACGACACGGCCATCGAACTCGGTGGTTCCCTCGGCATCGCCGTTCTCGGTTCGGTCCTCGCCGCCGGATACAGGGAGTCGATCGCCGGGTTCCTCAACTCCACCCCGCTGCCGGCACTGACCGGGGAGATGGCCGCGCAGGCCGACTACGCATTGGAGGTGGCCGGCGAATCCGTCGGCGGCGCCACACTGGTCGCAGAGGAACTGACGGCCAACCCGTTCGCGTCGTCGTATGCGGAACCGCTGCGTGAGGCCGCGGGTGTCGCGTTCGGCGATGCCATCGGCCAGGCCAGCCTGGTCGGTGGCCTGACGCTGGCGGTCGGCGCGCTGGTGGTTGCGCTGATCCTGCCGGGCCGACCATCGCACTGAACCGTCACGCCGCCATATCGGGGGCGATGTCCGCTCCCGTACCGAGACTCCAGCCGAGTTCGCCGAGCGTGTCCAGGGCGAGATGCTCCCAGCGATGACCCGATCGTAGATTTCACGTTTCCAGGTACGGGTGAGCCAGCTTGATGACCTGCATTATCGCAGTTTCGTCTCGATGTTCAGAACGGCGCCGGTTCGTGTAACGGCGCCGGTTCGCGGGCAGCGTCGAAGACGGTGACGGCGCCGAGGTCGGCGATCACCGCGATCGGCGCGGTGAGACTGTCGATGCCGAGGAGGTTACGTAGGTCGGTTTCGATGTCGCGGCCACGATTCGGGGCGAACAGGTCGTCGAGGGTGGCTGTGGTGGTGAGGGTGGCACCGTGGGCAGCGGCGAACACCTCGTCCGCGAACGCGCCACCGGGTTCGGTGACGACGCGTTCGTGTGTCGGCGTGGTCCATTCGAGTGTTCCACCGCCAAGTTGCCGGACCGTCCAGTCGCCGCGGGTCTTGAGGCGGTGGTGTCGTCGGCAGAGGCAGGCGAGGTTCTGTTCGACGGTCGGGCCGCCGCGCGCGGGATCGGTGTGATCGAACGGGACGGTGTGGTCGAGGTCGCAGATCGCGGCGCGGGCACTGCACCCGGGGAAGCGGCATCCGCCGTCGCGGGTGCGGACGATCTCGGCGAGACGGGCGGACGGCCGGTAGGTCAACCGTTCGTCGCGGGCGCCGCTGCGGTCGCGGATCGCGGCCGGGGTGATGCCCGCGGCTTTCAATGCCCGGCCGACGTCGAGGACCGCGCCGTGAGCGAGTGTGGCGACGCGCAGGTTGGACGCCCCAGCGTCCCGTGACTGCGGCGGGAGGTCGGTGTCGCCGTGCAGTGCGTCAAGGATCGCGTTTCGGTCCGCGTCGGTGAGGGTGAGAACTTTTCGCCAGGTGCCGTCGGCGGCGATCTCACGGGCGAGGTCGGCGTCGATCCATCCGTGCCCGGCGAGGTAGCCGGGCAGATCGTCGAGGCCGAGCAGGGTGGTCGCGTTGACGCCGACGTGGATCGTGGCCGACGGTAGGGGCGGCAGCGCAGACGGGACGGGCTCGCCGGGTGCGGACTCCGCAGCGGCACCGGCCACGGGAGTTGCCGCTGTCGGGTCTGTCACCGTCGGTTCTGCTGGTGTCGGGTTTGTTGGCGCCGGTTCTGTTCGCGCCGGGCCTGTTGGCCCGGATGCGTCACTCGTGGTGTCGGGTTCCGTCGTCGCAGCAGGGGCCGCGGTGGGGGTCGCGGTGCAGTCGCCGCGACCGCACGCGCAGGCCAGGTGACCGGCACCGGAGGCGAGGGCGACCAGCGCGTCGGCGCGACGCTGCGCGAAGGTGCGTTCGTCGTGGCAGCACACCTCGAAACACATGCGTCGCAGTCTCGTTGCGACGATCTGCCCGCCCGGACCGGGGAGGGTTGCCTCGACCGTGCAGGTGCCGTCTCCGTTGGCGCGGAAGCGGATGTCGCGGTCGGCTTCGGCGCTTTCCCGTCGGGCTTTCGCGCCCCCGGGGTCGTGGCGGGCAACGAGCCTGCGGGCCTTGGCTCGCAGTTTCGGCAGGTTCAGGTGCTCGGACCCGTCGAGCAGCATCTTCTCGACCAGTTCGATCTTGTCTTCGGACACGGCGGCGAGGGCGTCGGAGATCGCCTGCGCGCGCTGCTGGTCGATCCGCCCGGCCGCGAATTCGGTCGCGGTGGCGTGCAGCCGCCAGCGTAGGTCGATCGACAGTCCGATCACTCGCTGCGCGGCAGGTTCCGACCATCGGTACACGAATCCGATTTCAGCGGAGGTGAACTCGCCTTGGAATGCGTCGTTGAAGCCGCGGCGCGCATCCTCGGCGCAGCGAGTCAGGTAGATGGTGGCGATCGCATCGACTTCGAGGAACTGCGCCCGAGCAATCACAGCATGCTGTTCGCGCAGCACCGCAGACCACTCCGATTCGGGAAGCCCGGACAGCACCCCAGACGTTGCCGCCCCCGGCGTCTGCATCGAATCCCCCGTGTCGAACATGCATTCGATCATACGCTAATTAGTCTGCCGTGTCGAGAGTTTCGACACCGATCATCGTGCGGGAAAGTAGCCGATCGCGTCGTCGGACAGAACTTCGAGCCGGGTCTGGTCGAGCCCGGCGAAGCCCGCGACCTCGTTGAGCGCGGGAATCCACCGGCCAAGCATCAGATCTGCGAGAGCTCGACCGAAATGCTTCCGCTTGCCCTCGTCGGTCAGGAACGGCGGCAAGTGACACAGCGCGATCGTCTGCAGCGATGACGTTGCTGTGCAGCAGAAGAACAGCCAGCACCGGAAATCGTCGTCGAGCATCGAGATGAACTCGCGGACAGCATCGACCTCGAACAGTTCGTCGGCCTCGTCGAGCAGGTCCTCGGCGTCGAGGTCAGCGAGTTGGTGACCGAGGAGCACCTTGACGCCGTGATCCACCGCACCACCGCGTCCGCCGAATAGTGCCCGACGCGGCGGCACTGACACGAGCGGACCGCACACCGATAGCCCCGATTATCGCGTACTCATCAGCTCCGGTTCGGGAGCGAAGACCGCGTCCAACGTGAGCGCCCAACTGCGGGTACTGCGGTCCAGGAACGCGTTGTGCCCCTCCCCCGGCACCTGCCACAGCGCGACACGATCACCTGCGGCGCGGGCAGCGTCGGCGTACGCGCGACTGGCCGCCACCGGCACCTGCACATCGTCCACACCGTGCAGGCACACCGTCGGAATCCCGGTCGGCACCCGGTGGATCGGCGACGCATCCCGATACACCTGCGGACTGTCGGCGTAGGGCACCCCGAACAGGGCTTCCAGGGCCGCGCCGCCGGTGCGTGTGGCGGCGCGGGACGCGAGATCGAGGGCACCCGCCTGGGAGATCACCCGACTCGGCCGCACCGGCGAATCCTGTTGTCCGGCAACCCATACTGCGAGCTGCGCCCCAGCGGAATGCCCGACAAGCCGGACGTCACCATCATCGAGCGGGACCGGCGAGCACTCGGGCAGCAGCGTCGCCGTCGCCGCCAACGCTGCCTGCACGTCCGCGCTGGTCTCCGCCCACCGGCCGCCCGCACCGACCCGCCGATACTCGACGTTCCACGCCGCCACCCCGCGCCGAGCCAACTCCGACGCCAGCGTCGTCGCCAGATTCAGATGAAAGTCGGCGCTCCAATAGCCGCCGTGCAGCAGCATCACCACCGGCACCGGGACGTCCACCCCGACCGGTGTGTACAGGTGCCCGAACTGGGCGGGGTGCGGGCCGTAGTCGATTCGGATGCGGGGCATGAGTCTCCAATCCGGGCGCGCAGCGACACCATCTACACGCGGCACCGTCTACTGCAGCGCTTTCTACTGCAGCGGCGCCGCGGCCCAGCGGTCGGTGAGCACACCGAGCGCACCCAACGCGACCGCCGCGGCCGTCGAGGTGCGCAGCACGGTCGGACCCAACCGGACCGCGGTCGCACCCGCGTCGGTGAGGGCGGCCACCTCGTCGTCGGCGAGACCGCCCTCCGGCCCGACGACCAGCACGACCTCGGGGGCTGCCCGCAGCTTCAGCGACGTCAATTCCGCGGTGGCGGACTCGTGTAGCACCAGCACCACCCCGCCCGCCGCGACGACGTCGCGCACCCGGTCCAGCACGGCCGCGGTCCGGTGCAGGTCCGTCACGTGCGGAACGTGCGCTCGCCGCGACTGCTTCGCCGACGCGACCGCGACGGCCTGCCACTTCGCGACACCCTTGTCCGATTTCGGTCCGTCCCACCGGGCGACGCACCGCGCCGCCTGCCACGGCACGAACCCGTCCGCACCGGCCTCGGTGGCGAGTTCCACGGCCAGTTCCGACCGTTCCGACTTGGGCAGCGCCTGCACCACCGTCACCGACGGCGACGGCGCGGCCAGTTCCCGACGATCCAGCACCGTCGCTTCGAGGCGGTCCTTCGCGACCGCGCTCACCTCGACGTCGGCGACACCGCCTCGTCCGTCGGACAGCACGAGCCGTTCCCCGACCGCGATACGACGCACGGTCGCCGCGTGGCGGCCTTCCTTGCCGTCGAGGACGGCGATCGCCCCGGTTTCGGGCAGCGGGTCGAGATAGAACAGCGTCGCGGCCACCGTGGTCGTCTACCGGACGTTGAAGGCGTCGCGCAGACGCGAGAACAGGCCCGACGAGTGTTGAGACGACTTCGACACGACTTCGACGCGCTCCCGTTCGCTCATCGTGCGGTACTCGTCGAGCAGCTTGGTCTGCTTGTGATCGAGCTTGGCCGGCACCACCACTTCCAGGTGCGCGTGGAGATCGCCGCGTGCCCCCGAGCGCAGTTTCGGCATGCCGTGCCCGCGGATCACCGACACCGAGCCGGGCTGCGTTCCGGCGTCGACGGTGATGTCGACGGTCCCGTCGAGGATCGTGTCGAGGCTGACGGACGTGCCCAGTGCCGCGTCGACCATCGGCACGCGGATGGTGCAATGCAGGTCGTCACCGTCGCGCACGAACACATCGTGCTGCTGTTCCTGTACCTCGACGTACAGGTCGCCTGCGGGACCGCCGCCCGGTCCGACTTCACCTTGCGCCGCGAGGCGGATCCGCATACCGCTCCCGACTCCGGCCGGGATCTTCACCGTGATCTCGCGGCGCGCACGCACTCGGCCGTCGCCGCCGCACTTCCGGCAGGGGTCGGGGATGGTTTCGCCGACCCCGCGGCAGGTGGGGCACGGGCGTGAGGTCATGACCTGCCCCAGGAACGAACGCTGAACCGACTGCACTTCGCCGACGCCACCACAGGTCTCACATCGGACAGGCTTGGAATCGCCGTTCGTCCCGGAGCCTGTGCACGAGTCGCACAGGATCGCGGTGTCCACGGTCACGCTCTTGGTGATGCCGCGAGCGCATTCGTCCAACGTCAAGCGGGTGCGCAGCAGAGAATCGGCACCGGGCTGGACGCGGCCGCGAGGACCTCGGGTTCCACCTCCACTTCCCCCGAAGAACGCCTCGAACACATCGCCGAGACCACCGAACCCCGCGCCCCCGAAACCTCCGGCGCCTGCACCGCCGCCGGAAGCGAGCGGGTCGCCGCCGAGGTCCACGATGCGCCGCTTCTCAGGATCGGAGAGTACTTCGTAGGCGGCAGAGATCTCCTGGAATCGTTTCTGCGCCGTCTCCCCCGAGTTGACGTCGGGGTGATGCTCGCGCGCCAGCTTGCGATACGCCCGCTTGATCTCCTGATCGGTCGCATCCTTGGACACACCGAGCGTCCCGTAGTAGTCCACGATTGGTCCTCGTCCTTACTTCGTCTACACAGAATTGGATGCTCAGCGCTCGCCGAGCACCTCACCGATATATCTCGCAACGGTTGCGACCGACGCGATGGTTCCCGGGTAGTCCATCCGGGTGGGGCCGAGTACGCCGAGCCCGCCGAACACCGTGCCTGCCGCACCGTATCCGGTGGACACCACGGAGGTGCTGCGCATCTCGGCGACCTGAGTCTCCTCGCCGATTCGGACGGTCACCCGGCTGGCGTCTTGGCTGGCGGCGAGCAGTTTGAGAACCACCACCTGCTCCTCGAGAGCCTCGAGGACGGTACGCAACGATCCCGGCATCCCGGGGTGACCTTCGAAGTCGGCGGCGTTGCGAGTCAGGTTGACGGTACCGCCGAGCACGAGTCGATCCTCGGGATGCTCGACGAGGGTTTCCACCAGCACGGTGGCGCAGCGGATCACGGCGTCACGCAGGTCTTCGGGTGCATCCTCGGCGAGTTCGGACACGGCAATCGACGCCGCCGCGAGGCGTTTACCACTGAGCGCGTTGCCGAGCAGGTCGCGTAACCGCACGAGATCGTTGTCCCCAAGGAGGTCGCCGAGTTCGACGATCCGCTGGTCGACACGCCCGGAGTCGGTGATGAGCACGAGCAGGAGACGGGCCGGGGTCAGGGCGACCACTTCGAGGTGCCGCACAGACGACGACGACAGGGTCGGGTACTGCACCACGGCGACCTGCCGGGTCAGTTGCGCCAGGAGTCGGACCCCGCGGCGCAGCACATCGTCGAGATCGACACCGGATTCGAGGAACTGCAGGATCGCGCGACGCTCGGCCGCAGACAGTGGCTTGACCTCGGAGATCCGGTCGACGAACTGCCGGTAGCCCTTGTCGGTGGGTACCCGCCCCGAGCTGGTGTGTGTCTGGCTGATGTATCCCTCGGCTTCGAGGACCGCCATATCGTTACGGACCGTGGCACTCGACACACCGAGGTTGTGACGGTCGACGAGGGTCTTCGATCCGATCGGTTCTTTGGTGGACACGTAGTCCGCCACGATCGCCCGCAGGACCTGGAATCTCCGTTCCTCGGTGCTCGACATCTGCCCACCTCCGTTCCACCACGTGCATGCCCGAACACATGCACCTCGCGCGCGGAGTCACGGGTGCATTGTGTGCCGTATCCGCCCAGTCTAATCGTCTCGGAGCCGAGGAGATCCATCCGCCACCCCGTGCGTACTGTGGGCGCATGATCTTCAAGGGTGTCCGGGACGGAAAACCGTATCCCGATCACGGACTGTCGCTGCGCGACTGGTCGAGGATCCCTCCGCGTCAGATCCGCCTCGACGAGATCGTCACGACCACGAAGGTTCTCGAACTCGACCGACTGTTGTCGGAGGACTCCACGTTCTACGGCGACCTGTTTCCCCACGCTGTGCAGTGGAAAGGGGTGCTGTATCTCGAGGACGGCCTGCACCGGGCCGTGCAATCCGCACTCCGCAACCGGCCCGTTCTCCATGCCCGCGTCTTCGACTACGACGCACTTGCGCCACTCTCCGGTGTCGCATCGCCCGAAGAGACCGATCCGGCCGGTCCCGAGATCTTCGGCGAACCCCGGTTCCTCTAACTCGCTTCCCGGTCGGCACCGAGCAGAACGGTGCGCACCACGGCGTCGGCGAGCAACCGACCGCGGTCGGTGAGGATCAGATGATCATCCACCACGACGGCGAGACCGTCCTCGACCACTGTCACGACGGCGGCGTGTTCGCCCGCGTCCAGTTCTGCCAGTGGCAGTCCGGTACGCAGTCGAACGGTGAGCATCACCGATTCGGTGTGGATGTCGTCCGCCGTCAACGTCTCGCTTCCCGCGACGGGTAAGCGCCCGCCGGCGAGGACCCCCGCATACCGCGCGGGATGCTTGACGTTCCACCAGCGCACCCCACCGACGTGACTGTGCGCACCTGGTCCGGCGCCCCACCAGTCGCCTCCGTCCCAGTACCCGAGATTATGGCGGCATCGAGCTGAAAGATCGTCGCCACGAGCCCAATTGGACACTTCGTACCAGGTGAGGCCGGCCGCGTTCAGCTGCCGGTCGATGCGCTCGTACCGGGATGCGAGCACATCGTCGTCGGGCGCAGGCAACTCACCTCGACGTACCCGCCGGGCCAGCGCAGTGCCGTCCTCGACGATCAGCGCGTACGCGGAGACGTGATCGACACCGGCGTCCAGGACCGCGGCGAGCGACGCGTCGAGATCGGCGTCGGTTTCACCAGGGGTGCCGTAGATGAGGTCGAGGTTCACATGACCGAAACCGGCCTCGCGCGCCTCGCGGGCGGCGGCGACCGGTCGCCCCGGAGTGTGTGTGCGGTCGAGCACCGCGAGCACATGGGGGGACGCGGACTGCATGCCCAGGGAGATCCGCGTGTAGCCGGCATCACGTATATGTGCGAAGAATTCGGGGGAGGTCGACTCCGGGTTCGATTCGGTGGTCACCTCGGCACCGGGTGCGAGCCCGAACGACGAACGGACGGCGCTCAACACCTCGGACAGCCCGTCGGCTCCGAGCAACGATGGCGTGCCGCCGCCGACGAACACCGTCTCGGCAGCGGGCGCACCACGACCTCCGCGATCGAGCATCTCGGCGCCGGCGTCCAGTTCGCGGCGGAGCCCCTCGAGCCATGACTCGGGCGATGCCGCGGAACCCAGTTCACCGGCCGTGTAGGTGTTGAAGTCGCAGTAGCCGCACCGGGTCGCGCAGAACGGCACATGGATGTACACCCCGAACGGCCGGCTGCCGACCCCCTCGAGTGCGCTCGCCGGCAGTTCGAACCCACGCGTCGCGCCGAGTTCCCTTCCGGGCCCACTGCCGGTTCTCGTCTCACTCACGTCGTCCAGTGTTCCAGAGATCGAGTAGGCACCCGCCACGCGCGGCGTCCCTACCTCGACATTTCCCTCATTTTGGGTGGAAATACCCTCCGGGTTTCGGAATCCGCCCCGTGACGTGGCACAATGGTCGTCATGACCGGACTCGGAGTGCGACTCGTGGCGCGACGCCACGTCGACCTCAAGCGTGTCTGCGCGTCCATCTGTCTGCCCTGCGCCGCCTGTCGCTAGTTCGGCACCACCCCGGCAAATCTCAGATCCCGCCGGGTCGAGGCGTGTTCGCATGAGGCCAGCCCCCTCGCGCCCTCGGTCCGGTCCTTCGAATCCAGGAGACCTGCATGTCGTCGACCACCGACGTCGCACCCCCCGCCGACACGCCACCCCCCGCCCGTCGCCGCCCGGCGAAGCGCCGCGCCGAGGGCCAGTGGGCACTCGGGTACCGCGAGCCGCTCAACGCGAACGAACAGACGAAGAAGGACGACAACCCGCTCAACGTCCGGCAGCGGATCATCGACAGCTACCAGCATGTCGGATTCGACAACATCGACAAGGCCGACCTCCGCAGCCGATTCCGCTGGATGGGCCTCTACACACAGCGCGCCGAAGGATACGACGGCACGTGGACGGGCGACGACAACGCCGACCTGCTCGAAGCCCCGTACTTCATGATGCGGGTCCGCACCGACGGTGGGCAGCTCACCACCGCGCAGGTGCGCGCCATCGCAAGTGTGTCGAAGGATTTCGCGCGGGACACCGCCGACATCACCGACCGCCAGAACATCCAGTTCCATTGGGTCGAGATCGAGAACGTCCCGGAAATCTGGCGCCGTCTCGAAGGGGTCGGCCTCGAGACCACCGAGGCGTGCGGTGACTGCCCACGCGGCATGCTCGGCTCTCCCCTCGCGGGCCTGTCGCCGAACGAGGTGATCGACGCGAGCCCCGCCCTCGCCGAGATCAAGCGTCGCTACATCGGCAACCCTGAGTATTCGAATCTGCCGCGCAAGTTCAAGACTGCGATTTCCGGCCAGCCCGACGTCGTCCACGAAATCAACGACGTGTCGTTCGTCGGCGTGAACCACCCCGAGCACGGACCCGGCTTCGACCTGTGGGTCGGTGGCGGTCTGTCCACCAATCCCATGCTCGCGGAACGCACCGGAGCCTGGATTCCGCTCGACGACGTTGCCGACGTATGGGAAGGCGTCGTCGGGATCTTCCGCGATTACGGCTACCGCCGACTGCGTTCCAAAGCGCGCCTGAAGTTCCTCATCAAGGACTGGGGCATCGAAAAGTTCCGCGATGTGCTCGAGACCGAGTACTTGAAGCGACCGCTGCTCGATGGGCCGGCGCCGGAACGGCCACTCCATCCGATCGATCATGTCGGGCTCACCAAGCAGACCGATGGGCTCAACGCGCTCGGCTTCTCCGCGGTGTCCGGCCGGGTGTCCGGCACCATCCTCGACGTCATCGCCGATGCGATGGACGAAGCCGGTACCGACTCACTGCGGCTGACCCCGTACCAGAAGCTCATCGTCGCGAACATTCCCGACGACAAGGTCGCGGGCGTGGACAGCGCGCTCGAAACCGTCGGCCTGAACTCACGCCCGTCACGCTGGCGCCGCAACCTGATCGCCTGCACCGGCCTCGAGTACTGCAAGCTCTCGTTCACCGAAACCCGCAGCCGCTCACAGAATCTCGTTCCCGAACTCGAGGCACGGCTCGCCGAACTGAATTCCGAACTCGACGTACCGATCACCCTCAACTTCAACGGCTGCCCGAACTCGTGCGCCCGCATCCAGATCGCGGACATCGGTTTCAAGGGCATGCTGGTCGACGACGGCGACGGGAATCAGATCGAGGGATTCCAGGTGCACCTGGGCGGCAGCCTCGGATTCGACATCGGATTCGGCCGGAAACTGCGGCAACACCGCATCCTCGCGCACGAGGCGACCGACTACATCGAGCGGCTCGTGCGGAACTTCATCAAGAACCGCAATGCGGGTGAACGCTTCGCCGAATGGACCGTACGTGCAGACGAGGGAGATCTGCGATGACCATCACGACACATTCCTCCGATGACCTTCGGGAGCTCGCCGCACACGGCGCGGCGCACCTCGAAGGGGCGTCGGCCGCGGAACTGCTGCGCTGGACCGAGAAGACCTTCGGCGACTCGTACATCGTGGCGTCGAACATGCAGGACGGCGTCCTGGTGCACCTCGCCGCGCAGGTCCACCCCGGCGTCGACGTCCTGTTCCTCGAGACGGGCTACCACTTCGCCGAGACCCTCGGCACCCGCGACGCCGTGGAGCAGGTGTACGGGGTCAACGTGATCAACGCCGCAGCGAAGCAGAGCGTGGCCGAGCAGGACGCACTGCTCGGCAAAGACCTGTTCGCGCGCGATGCCGGTGAATGCTGCCGCCTGCGGAAGGTGGTGCCGCTGAAGGAGTCCCTGAGCGGATACCGCGCGTGGGTGACCGGCATCCGGCGGGTCGAATCACCCACCAGGGCGAATGCACCGCTGATCTCGTTCGACGAGGCGTTCGGGCTGGTGAAGATCAACCCGATCGCGGCATGGACCGATGAGGACATGCAGAGCTACATCGACGAGCACGGGATTCTCGTCAATCCCCTCGTCGACGAGGGCTACCCGTCCATCGGGTGCGCCCCGTGCACGAACAAACCACTCCCCGGGTCCGACCCGCGCAGCGGACGCTGGGCCGGCCAAGCCAAGACCGAATGCGGGTTGCACGCCTCATGACACTCACCGAAACGAACCTCGCCGACAGCCGGACAGTCCTGGACGGCGACAAGTTCGACACTCTCGATGCACTCGAATCGGAAGCGATCCACATCTTCCGTGAGGTTGCGGGCGAGTTCGAACGTCCCGTGATCCTGTTCTCCGGCGGCAAGGACTCGACCGTCCTCCTCCATCTCGCGATCAAGGCGTTCTGGCCCGCGCCGCTGCCCTTCGCGCTGCTGCACGTCGACACCGGCCACAATCTCCCCGAGGTGCTCGCGTTCCGCGACCACGTCGTCGAGAAGTACAATCTGCGGCTGCACGTCGCGAGTGTCGAGGAGTACATCGCCGACGGGCGTCTCACCGAGCGGCCCGACGGAATCCGCAATCCCCTGCAGACCGTGCCGCTGCTCGACGCCATCTCAGAGAACCGGTTCGACGCCGTCTTCGGCGGCGCGCGTCGCGACGAGGAACGCGCACGCGCAAAGGAGCGGATCTTCTCTCTGCGCAACGCATTCGGCCAGTGGGATCCCAAGCGGCAGCGACCCGAGTTGTGGAACCTGTACAACGGCAGGCACGCACCCGGTGAGCAGGTCCGTGTCTTCCCGCTGAGCAACTTCACCGAACTCGACATCTGGCGCTACATCGCACGTGAGAACGTGGAGCTCGCAAGCATCTACTACGCGCACGAACGTCCCGTCTACCAGCGTGACGGAATGTGGATGACCCCCGGCGTGTGGGGCGGTCCGAACGACAGCGAAGAGCTGCGGACCCTGTCGGTGCGCTACCGCACCGTCGGCGACGGCTCCACGACCGGCGCGGTCCTGTCCGACGCCGCCGACAACGACGCCATCCTGGCAGAGGTTGCGGCATCGCGCCTGACCGAACGCGGCGCAACCCGCGGCGACGACCGAGTTTCCGAAGCGGCCATGGAAGACCGCAAGCGAGAGGGCTACTTCTGATCATGAGCGACCTCCTTCGCCTGGCTACCGCCGGGAGTGTCGACGACGGCAAGTCGACGCTCGTCGGCCGACTGCTCTACGACACCAAGTCCGTTCTCGCCGACCAGATCGATGCCGTGACCCGCGCATCCGTCGACCGCGGCCTGGACACCCCCGATCTGTCACTGCTCGTCGACGGCTTGCGCGCCGAACGAGAGCAGGGCATCACCATCGACGTTGCCTACCGGTACTTCGCCACACCGAAACGCAGCTTCGTGCTCGCCGACACCCCCGGTCACGTGCAGTACACCCGTAACACGGTGTCCGGTGCGTCCACCGCACAGCTCGTGGTACTGCTCGTCGACGCACGCAAGGGCGTGATCGAGCAGACCCGCAAGCACGCAGCGGTGCTCGCACTGCTCGGTGTACCCAAGCTGGTGCTCGCCGTCAACAAGATCGACCTGGTCGAGGATCCGGCACAGGTGTTCGCCGACATCAGGGACGAGTTCAACGCGCTCACCCGCTCGCTCGGCTGGGCCCCCGAGGACGTGCAGGAGATCCCCGTGTCGGCGCTGCACGGCGACAACGTCGCGGTCCGCTCGGAGAACACCCCGTACTACGACGGCCCGACCCTCATCGAGCACCTGGAGTCGGTACCGGTCGACGCCGATGTCCACGGACGACACGACGTCGGCCTGCGGTTTGCCGTCCAGTACGTCATCCGGCCCCGCACCGCCGAGTACCCCGACTACCGCGGCTATGCCGGTCAGATCGGTGCCGGATCGGTCCGTCCCGGAGACGAGGTCGTGATTCTGCCGTCCGGCATCCGCACGACGATCGAACGCATCGACACCGCCGACGGCGAACTCGACGTCGCGCACGCCGGCCGGTCGGTGACCCTGATCCTGGCCGACGACGTCGACGTCTCGCGCGGCGATGTCATCGCCGCCCCGGGCGCACCGGAACCGATCGGCGAGTTCGAGGCGACCGTGTGCTGGTTGGCCGAGAAGCCGCTGCGCCCCGGTGCACGTCTGTTGCTCAAGCACGGCACCCGCACCACCCAGGCGATCGTCGGCGCGCTCGAGGAGCGTTTCGACGAGCAGAACCTGACGTCCGTTCCCAACCCGGAGTCGTTGGAACTCAACGAGATCGCACGGATCTCGGTGCGGGTTGCCGAGCCGATCGCAGCCGACGACTACAAGGTCAACCGTCGCACCGGCAGCTTCCTCCTCATCGATCCGGCCGGCGGAAACACTCTCGCGGCCGGTCTGGTCGGCAACGGGCTCTCCGACATCGAACTCGGCGGAATCGGCACCGAGGACCACGTCCCCGCATGATCCCGCTGATCGCTGTCGCGCACGGCAGCCGTGACCCGCGTTCGGCGCGGGCCGTGGCTGCCGCGCTCACAGTCCTGCGCCGTCGACATCCCGAATGGGACGTGCGGCTCGCGTTTCTGGACCTGAACACGCCCTCAGTTCCCCAGGTACTCGATGCCATCGCCGCCGACGGACACCGACGTGCCGTCATCGTGCCGTTGCTTCTCGGCAGCGCCTTCCACGCACGTATCGACCTCCCCGCCCTCCTGGCCGAGTCCCGGAACCGCAATCCGCGCCTCGACGTGGTGTGCTCCGACATCCTCGGCGACGACGAATTGCTGGTTGCGGCGGCACGCGACAACATCGTCGCAGCAGGTGCGGCCCCGGACGATCCTGCAGTCGGGATCGCATTGTGTGCGGTCGGATCTCGCCGGGACGGCGCGAACGCGTCCACTGCGACGGTGACATCTCGTGTACTCGCCGGGACGTCGTGGACGACAGCGCGTACGTGTTTCGCCACCACGGCCGTCCCGTCCATCGCGGCGACGCTGGCCGAGCTCTCGCGATCGGGTGCGCGCACACTCGTCCTCGCGCCATGGATGCTCGCACCCGGGCTGTTGTGGGATCGCGCGTGCGCCGCAGCGGAGGCACTACCGAACGTGCGCATTGCCGCAACACTGACCGCGCACGACGCCGTCGGCCGGGTCATCGCCGAGCGCTACCGCGACGCCGTCACCGCACCCCGGTCGCTCGTCGCGGCCTGACGCAGATCACACGAAGCACACATCCACACTGCGATCTGTTCGTGCGCTATTCACGTTCCTGGTCTAGAACGGTATTACCCATTCCGTCGGAACCCGGGATCCGCGAGGAGAACACGTGCAGAACGAACTACGCCAGTACATCGACCGTCTCCGCACCGAAGGCTATTCTGTGCGCGACGATCACGGCGAGGATCCCGACCTGATCGACACCCGAGGTCGCGCGGTCGACACCTGGCGTGAGAACTACCCGTACAAGAAGCGGATGGACCGCGCGACGTACGAGGTCGAGAAGTACCTTCTGCAGATCGAACTGCTGAAATTCCAGGCCTGGGCGCAGGAGAACAAGTCGAAGCACATCATTGTGTTCGAGGGCCGCGACGCCGCAGGCAAGGGCGGCACGATCAAACGCTTCCAGGAATACATCAACGTGCGGCACGCCCGTGTGGTCGCGCTGAACAAACCATCCGACCGCGAGTCCGGCCAGTGGTACCTGCAGCGTTACATCGAGCACTTCCCCACCGCCGGCGAGCTCGTGATGTTCGATCGCTCCTGGTACAACCGCGCCGGCGTGGAGCGGGTGATGAACTTCTGCTCCGACGACGACTACGAACGGTTCATGAAGAACGTCCCGCTGTTCGAGCGTTTGATCACCGAGGCCGGCATATCCTTGACCAAATTCTGGTTCTCGGTCACCCAGAACGAGCAACGCACCCGGTTCGCGATCCGCCAGCTCGATCCGGTCCGGCGATGGAAGCTCTCGGACATGGATCTCGAGTCTCTCGACAAATGGGACAAATACACCGCCGCGAAAGAAGAGATGTTCCGGCGCACCGATTCCGACCACGCGCCGTGGACGACCATCAAATCCAACGACAAGAAGCGTGCCCGCATCAATGCGATGCGCTTCTTCCTCGACCAGTTCGAGTACGACGGCAAAGACAGCCAGGTGGTGTTCCCGGCGGATCCGAAGATCGTGCAGCGAGGTAAGGACGCGGTCGGCGACTGAACACGCTACCGGGCGACAGCTTTCCTGGACGGAGATCACCGAATCCTGGCGAGTGGATGTGGTCTGTACCACACTGGTGACAGAGTGAGGAGAGACCACATGGGCACAGAATCGATGAGACGTGGAATCGTCGCAGGCATCGACGGCTCGGACAGCGCGCTCGACGCAGCGCGCTGGGCCGCGTCGGTCGCGCGTCGGTTCAACCAGCGTCTTCAACTGACACACGTCGCGTCGGAACGACAGCCGAGCAACAGCGCCGCCACCGATGCCGACAGGGAACAAGTCCTCGATGTGGAGGGGGCGCTCAATGCGGCCGAGGCCGCGGTGCGCGCCGCACAACCCGAGGTGGTCGTCGAACGCGCCATCGAGCTGGGCAAGCCCGCGCAGACCCTGGTAGACATCTCGGACGGCGTGCGCATGATCGTGCTCGGCCACACCACGACGAGCGAACTGCAATCCATGTTCGCGCGATCCGATGTCGTCCACACCGCCAACCACGCGCACTGCCCGGTCGTGTCGTGGCGCGGTGAACCCGGTCCGTCCGAACTCGACGACAAACCCATCGTTCTGGGAGTGGACGGCAGCGCATTGAGCGCAAAAGCCATACACCACGCCTTCGAGATCGCGGACAAGGCCGGCGCACCCCTGACCGCGGTGCATACCTGGACCGAGCAGTCGACCCTCACCTACGGCGAAGGGTCACGGTTCACCGACTGGGAGGCCTACCGGGAGCACCGCACTGCGGAACTCGCGGAAAGCCTGGCGGGCCACCGCGAGAAGCATCCCGACGTGAAGGTCTCGTACAGCGTCGAACGCGGCAAACCCGATGTGATCCTGCTCGAGCATTCCGCGCACGCGCAACTGGTGGTCGTCGGTAGTCACGGACGTAGCACCATCGCGTCGGCGCTGTTCGGGTCGACGAGCCAGAACTTGATCCACCACTCGATGTGCCCGGTGCTCATCTGCCGGAGCTGAGTCTTGCGACCAGCCCCGAGGCTCACTCCGACAGGCTCACGTCGGCAGGCTCACCCGGCGCCGCGGTGACCTGCGCGTAGACCGTGTCGCCCGCCCTCAGACCCAGTGCACGCGCGTCACCCCGCGTGATCTGCGCGATGAACGGCTCGCCCGTGGCGGCGTTCGTCAACTCGACGCGCACCTCGAATCCGAGATGCACCACACGCTCGACGGTGGCGCGGGCGACACCGAGGTCCTGTGTGCCGGACGCCTGCGCGATCTCGAGTCCGGGTTCGTGGCCGAGCCGGATGTCGTGCGGCCGCACGAGGCTGCCGTTGAACTTCGAGACGTTCCCGAGGAACGACATCACGAAGTCGTTCTCCGGGCGGTCGTAGAGATCCTCGGGGGTGCCGACCTGTTCGATTCGGCCGCGGTTCATCACGGCGATGCGATCGGCGACGTCCAGCGCCTCCTCCTGGTCGTGTGTAACCAGCACGGTGGTCACGTGAACCTCGTCGTGGAGTCGGCGCAGCCAGGTCCGCAGGTCGGCGCGAACCTTCGCGTCGAGCGCACCGAACGGCTCATCGAGAAGCAGCACCTGCGGGTCCACTGCGAGCGCCCTCGCGAGCGCCATGCGCTGCCGCTGCCCGCCCGACAGCTGAGCGGGGTACCGATGCTGGAATCCATCGAGTCCGACGACCCGGAGGAGTTCATCGACCTTGGCCGCGATCTGCTGTTTCGGAATCTTGCGGATCTTCGGACCGAACGCGACGTTCTCACGGACGGTCATGTGCTTGAAGGCAGCATAGTGCTGGAACACGAAGCCGATCCCACGCTTCTGCGGTGTCACGTGTGTGACGTCGCGTCCTGCGATGTGGACGGTGCCGCCGTCGAGAGATTCGAGCCCGGCGATCGAACGCAGCAACGTCGACTTACCCGAACCGGACGGGCCGAGCAGCGCGGTCAACGAGCCGGACGGGATATCGACGGAGACGTCATCGAGGGCAGGGAAGTCGCCATAGTTCTTGAATGCCCCGGTAACGGTGATCATGCCTGGGTGCTCCTCTTGCGGTCGAGCAACGTCATCAATAGCAGGACCACTACTGCGATGGCCATGAGCAGGGTGGCTGCGCTGTACGCGCCGAAGGTGTTGTGGTCGTCGATGTAGCGGGCGTGGACGAGCAGTGTGAGGGTCTGGGATAGCCCGGGGAAGCCGGACGACACCATGATGACCGCACCGAACTCACCGAGCGCGCGGGCGACGGTGAGGACGATGCCGTACGTCAATCCCCAACGGATCGCCGGCAGGGTGATCCGCCGGAATGTCTGCCACGTACCGGCCCCGAGCGTCGCGGCCGCCTGTTCCTGTTCCTCACCGATCTCGTACAGAACAGGTTCGACCTCGCGGACCACGAACGGCAAGGTCACGAAGATCGTCGCGATGACCATGCCGGGTAGTCCGAAGATCACCTTGAATCCCAAGGATTCGAGTCCGCCGAACCAGCCGTTGGCCCCCCACAACATGATCAGTGCGGCGCCGACGACGATCGGCGACACCGCGAACGGCAGATCCACGACAGACTGCAGGAGTCCGCGTCCGGGGAATCGCCCGCGCACCAGCGCGAGCGCGACGACGATACCGAACACGACATTGACCGGGACGACGATCGCGACAATGAGCAACGACAGGTTGAACGCCGAGATCGCGGCGGGCGTGGTGATCGAGTCGACGAAGGCCATCACCCCGTTCTCGAAGCTGCGGTAGAGGATCACGCCGATCGGTACGAGCAGCAGCACCACCAGGTAGCCGAGCGCGATCACGCGCAGTGAGATACGCGAGAGCGGGGAGAGTTTCACGCGTCGTTCTCCTCACGGACACGGCCGCGATGCGCGACGAACCGCAGCACGAACAGTGCCACGAATGCGATGAGCAACAGCGCCACTGAGACTGCTGCGGCGTTGACCGGCCGGTCGATCTCGATCTGCTGCTGGATGTACTGCGATGCCACCTGCGTCTGACCGGGAATGTTCCCGCCGATCAGCACGATCGAACCGTACTCCCCGATGGCGCGGGCGAACGCGAGCCCGACGCCACCGAGGACCGCGGGCGCCAGGGTCGGCAACACCACGGTACGGAAGATCGTGACGTTGTCGGCTCCGAGTGATGCTGCGGCCTCTTCGACCTCCCGGTCGGCCTCGATCAGGACGGGTTGCACCGACCGCACCACGAACGGCAAGGTGACGAATGCAAGGGCGACGACCAGTCCGGGTTGTGTCGCATTGAGTTGGATACCGATGGGGCTCTGCGGCCCGTACAGCGCGAGCAGCACGATGCTCGCCACGATCGTGGGAAGCGCGAACGGCAGGTCGATCAGCGCGTTGACGATCCGCTTACCCGGGAATTCGTCGCGTACGAGTACCCACGCGATCAACGTACCCATCACTGCGTTGATCAACGCCACGACGATCGACACGGTGACCGTGATACGAAGGGTCGCCAGAGCATTCGGTGCGGTGACCGCGTTCCAGAAGCCGCCGATGCCCTCCGAGAAGGCCTCGGTGGCCAGGGCTGCGAGTGGTAGCAGGACGATGATACTCAGCCACAGGGTGGCGACGCCGATCCCGAGTGGGCCTACGGCACCGGTCACTTTCGCGGTGCGTCGGCCGCGCTGCCTCGGGGCGGAGGCCGTTGCGGAAGCACTCACGGTCGCGCTCTATTTCGTTGCATTGTCGTAGATCACGGCGATGGCTCCGGTACCTTCGGCGAAGAGCTCGTCATCGACGGCATCCCAGCCACCCAGGTCGTCGATCGTCCACAACGTCTCCGGCTCCGGGAAGTCCGCGGCGAACTCCTCGGCAACGGCGGGGTCGACGGGCCGGAACCCTGCCTCGCCCCACAGTCGCTGGGCTTCCTCCGTGTAGAGGAAGTCGAGAAAAGCCTGGGCCTTCTCCGCGTTCGCCGAATCACTGAGCACCGCAGCGGGGTTCTCGATCTTGAACGTGGTCGGCGGCGTGACATGCTCGACCGGATCACCCTTGCGCTCGATGAACAGGGCCTCGTTCTCATAGCTGAGCAGCGCGTCGCCGGTGCCCTGGAGAAACGTCTCGGTGGCTTCTCGTCCGGATTTCGGCTGCACCTCGACGTGGTCCTGGACGAGCGCTGTCACGTAGTCGAGGCCGGCCTGCCTGTCCTGACCGCCGTTGCTCTCGGCCGCATAGGGGGCGAGCAGGTTCCACTTCGCCGATCCGGAGCTGAACGGATTCGGTGTGACGACCTCGACGTCCTCACGCAGCAGATCGCCCCAGTTCTGGATGTTCTTGGGGTTGCCTTCCCGCACCACGATGGTGACCACCGAACCGAACGGCACCCCCTTGTCTGCGCCGGCGTTCCAGCCCTCGTCGACCAACCCTGCCTCGACGAGTCGGGTGATGTCGGGTTCGACGGAGAAATTCACGAAATCGGCGGCGGCTCCATCACGTACCTTGCGCGACTGGTCGCCCGAGGGCCCGTACGACGGCTGGAATACGACGTCTTCACCTGCCTCGGTCTCCTGGAAGGCCGGGATCAACAGGTCGAAACCAACCTTTGGCACGGCGTACGCATACAGGTTGACGGTGCCGCCGGAGCCGTCGGCACCCGTGTCACCGCCAACGGTGTCGCTGGCGCCGCCGCCCGAGCACGCGGTCAACGCGGTCGCCGTTGCGACGGCAAGCGTCGCCGTGCCGAAAAATGTGGAACGGATCTTCATCGAGGGTGCCTCCTGCAGGCTGTTCCAGGCGGGAGCAGAGCGGACAGATCTGGGATTCCGGAAGTCGGATCGATGTCGTCGCGAGGGTGCTGCGGGGGTAGCCGGGTCGCGGAGCCGGCTGGGCGCAGCGCAGCCGGGAAATCTCCGAAGACACGCTGCACTACGTACACCACAGGTCGCAGAACCCGGTTGCCGGTGCGGCGAAACCGCTGACATCGGTGCGGGTGGATCAGCGAAAGCGACAGTCGATGTCGGCAACAGACGGCATGCCGACAGCAATCAACGCCAATTCATGGCGCGCGCTGGGCAGAACGTTTGCAGACACCCGGAAGACTCTAGCAGAGCCTGGACGAAGGTCCAGCAGTGAGAGTTCGCGGCCCGCTAGAGAGTCAGCAACCACGCGACGACAACGAGAACGAGTAGCGCAATGAGCGCCAGGGTCACCCGCGAGCGTGGCATGTCAGCAGTCCTCCATGTTCGATGCCGATGGTGCGGGGCCCCCGTCAGGCAAGGTCGGCTCGGGTTCGCCTCGCCCCACCACGGCGAAGCCGGTGGCGATGACGCGGTCGAGCAGCCAGGCCACCGCACCGCACAGCGGCACCATCACGACCAGCACCAAGGCGGCTTGGGGCACGAACGACAGGCCCGCGAGCCACAGTTCGAACCCGTCCCACCACGATGCCACCCGTTCCATCCCGTCCACTGTAGTGCGTCCGCTCATTTGCCCCGCGTCACACCCGTCGGGCCCCGATCATGGAGAGATGGCCTCCACCGTGCATCTACCGTCGACTGTCCCGAACCGCGCCCTGTTCCCGCCGATCGGCGACTACGGCTTTCTGTCGGACTGCCAGACATCGTGCCTGGTTGCCCGCGACGGGTCGATCGAATGGCTGTGTGTGCCGCGCCCCGATTCCCCCAGTGTGTTCGGCTCACTGCTGGATCGCAGCGCCGGACATTTCCGCATCGGACCACACGACCGGACGGTGCCGGCTGCCCGCCGGTACCTTCCGGGCGGGATCGTGCTGGAGACGACGTGGCAGACCGAGACCGGGTGGCTCGTCGTCCGGGACGCATTGGCGGTGGGACCGTGGTACGACCTTCACCAACGGTCCGACATCCAACAGCGAACCCCGTCTGACTGGGAGGCCGAACACATCCTTCTGCGTACGGTTCGGTGTGTGAACGGCACGGTCGAGTTGAACATGAGTTGCGAACCCGCGTTCGACTACCACCGCGGCGGCACACGGTGGGAGTACACCGGCGCGGTGTACGAGGAAGCGACGGCCGTGTGCGCGGATGCACCGGGAGAGCATCCCCGGCTGCGCCTGACCTCCAACATGCGCCTCGGTCTCGAGGGCAGGGAAGCGCGTGCCCGCACCCGAATGAAAAAGGGTGACACCGTGTTCGTGGCCCTGTCGTGGGGTGAGCCGGCCCCGCCGCGCACGTTCGAGGAGGCCGCAGCAAAAATGCTCACCACACAGGACTACTGGCGCGAGTGGGTCACGACCGGCAGATTCCCCGACCACCCGTGGCGCACCTATCTCGAACGCAGCGCCCTGACTCTGAAGGGACTCACGTACTCCCCGACCGGCGCACTACTCGCAGCCGCCACGACATCACTTCCGGAAACACCGGGAGGCCACCGTAATTGGGACTACAGATACGCGTGGGTCCGCGATTCCACCTTCGCCCTGTGGGGTCTGTACACCCTGGGCCTCGATCGCGAGGCAGACGACTTCTTCTCGTTCATCCTCGACGTCTCCCAGGGCGCCGACGGCACGGATCATCATCCCCTGCAGGTGATGTACGGGGTCGGCGGCGAACGTGTGCTGGAGGAATCCACGCTCGACCATTTGTCCGGGTACGACCTGGCCAAGCCCGTCCGCGTGGGCAATGACGCATACCGGCAACGCCAGCACGATGCATGGGGAGCCCTACTCGATTCGGTGTATCTGCATGTGAAATCGCGTGAGCAGATCCCGGAATCGTTGTGGCCCATACTCAGCGGCCAGGTGGAGCAGGCAGTTGAGCACTGGCGGGAACCCGATCGCGGGATGTGGGAAGTGCGCGGCGAACCACAGCATTTCACATCGTCGAAGGTGATGTGCTGGGTCGCTCTGGACCGCGGCGCGAAACTCGCCGAGATGCACGGTCAGCCCGACCACGCCGAACGCTGGTCGGCCGTCGCCGACGAGATCAAGGCGGACATCCTCGAACACGGGGTCGATGAACGCGGCGTCTTCACACAGCGGTACGGGCATCGGGCACTCGACGCGTCCAACCTGCTGATCCCTTTGCTCCGATTCCTGCCACCCGACGATCCCCGAGTGCGCGCCACGGTACTCGCGATCGAAGACGAGCTGACCGAACACGGACTCGTGCTGCGCTACCGGGTCGAGGACACCGACGACGGACTCTCCGGCGAGGAGGGCTCGTTCACCATCTGTTCGTTCTGGCTGGTGTCCGCACTTGTCGAGATCGGTGAGGTGCAGCGAGCGTCTGCCCTGTGCCGGCGGTTGCTCGATTTCGCGAGCCCGCTGAAGTTGTACGCCGAGGAGATCGATCCGGTAACGGGGCGGCACCTGGGCAACTTCCCGCAGGCCTTCACTCATCTCGCTCAGATCAACGCGGTGGTCCATGTCATCCGCGCGGAGCAGCACACCGAATCAGGTGAATTCAGACCGGCGCATGTGCGGCACTGAACCGGATCATGCGGTGGCGACCGCCTCGAGTTGCGGCCGAATGATGTCGAGTCCGTAGACGGTCGACAACGACGACGGGGTGTTGAACGCGACGACCGCGGGATAGTCGACGAGGGCGAGGCCGCCGCTCATCACGGACGGCAGCTGATCGAATCCGGGCAATGCCATGAGGTCGTCCGCGGTTCCGCCGTTGGGCAAGATGACGAGCAGATCGGCGACGAGCGCGTCGACGCGTTCGGGGCTGAGTGTCACCCGCCCTTGGCTGACTCCGGCCTCCTCCACGAGCGACGGGGGAAGCGTCATACCCAGCTGCGAGAACACTGCTGCGGCACCGTCTGCGGGATCGGCAACCAGCACGAACTCCTGCACATTGAACCTGAACTGCGCCAGGACGGCGGTCTTTCCCTCGAGCCCCGGAAGTGCGGCGGCCTCGATCTCGGCGTTGCGGTCGGCGATGATCTGTTCGGCGTCATCGGAGCGGCCGAGGAGCGTTCCCAGGGCACGAAGCTGGTCGTCCCAATTGTCGATTCCCATCTGGCTCAGTGGCGCCAGGGTCGGAGCGACCGCTGTCAGAAGGTCGTACGACTGAGCGCTGTCGATCTGCCAGTTGCCGAGAATCAGGTCCGGTTCGAGGGCTGCGATCGGTTCGACGGGCAGCGGTCCCTCCACTGCAGCGACGTTCCCGGCCGCGAGGTCGACGGCGTCGGCCGACACGTCACTCTGCCACGGGTACAGGCCGCGCTCGTCGCCCATCGTTCCCGCGCTGATGTATCCGACCGGCTGAATCCCGAACTCGAGGAGGGCATCGACCCACTGGCTCGACGTCGCGACGATGCGGTCGGGAGTCCCCTCGACGACAGTGGCGCCGAACACATGCTCGACACTGACGGTGTCGTCGACACCGGAGGATTCGGCACCGGGTTCGTCGGCGGTCGAGCAGCCCGCCACAGCGACACCGATCACAGCCACGACGGCGAACAACGCCGGGAAGCGCACACGCATGAAACAACCCCACCTTTCACTTAGGTGAGGCATACCTTAACCTAAACGGGAAGGGAGAGGAACCTGCCTCAGCGGAAACGACCGAGCAACTCCTCGGCCTGCGCGCCGATATCCCGGATCACGTCACCGGCGGGCCGCTCGGATCGGACGAGACCCGCGGCTTCACCCGCGTACACCACACCGATGTCCGGGTCGTCGGCGGTGTATCCGTCCGCAAGGGTCTGCTCATCGGCGCCGCGCCCGTGCCACGTCTCGGTGAAGGAGTTGACCAGGGCCCGGCCACCCCACCGGGCAGGCCACGGTTGGTGACGCGCTTTGTCGAACACATCGGTGTACACGGTGTCGGCACTCCCTGCCGCGATCAACCGACCTCGCGCGTAATCCGGTCCCACGGTTTCAGGGCTGGCCAGGAGCGCCGTGCCCACCAGCGCACCGGCTCCACCGGCAGCGAGTACGGCGGCGAGCCCCCGACCCGATGCGATGCCGCCCGCGGCGACAACCGGAAGTGCGGTGGATTCGAGCACTTCCTGCAGCAGCGGCAGAGTCCCGATCTTCCCGGTGTGACCGCCGGCCTCATGCCCTTGCGCCACGACCGCATCGACCCCGGCAGCCTCGACCACCCGAAGATCCTCGAGGGTGTTGATCTGGGAGATCACAACGGCACCGGCATCGTGGACCCGCTGCACGTACGGGGACGGGTCGCCGAAGGACAGCGCCACCACCTGCGGCCGGTGTTCGAGAACCGCGCCGAGAAGCGAATCGTCGTCGTGCAGAGACCACGTCATGAGTCCGAAGCCGAGGAGTCCCCCACCGATCTCGCGGGCGGTGCGGGCCTGAACTTCGAGCCAGTCCGCATTGTTGTATCTCGCCGCCCCGATCATCCCCAGCCCCCCGGCCTTGGTGACCTCGCCGGCGAGCGTTCCACCGGCACGCCCGCCCATCGGTGCACCCACCAACGGAATCGTGATGCCGAGTTCCCTTGTCAACCAGGTCGCGAGCACTGGCGGCTCCTTTCGTCGAGCAGCTATTTCTTGGGCTTGTCCGAGGCCGCATCGGACGACAGTGCCGCGACGAACGCCTCTTGCGGAACATCGACGCGACCGATCGTCTTCATGCGCTTCTTACCTTCCTTCTGCTTCTCGAGCAGCTTGCGCTTGCGGCTGATGTCGCCGCCGTAGCACTTGGCGAGGACGTCCTTGCGGATAGCACGGATATTCTCACGCGCAATGATCTTCGAGCCGATCGCGGCCTGCACCGGCACCTCGAATTGCTGGCGAGGGATGAGTTCCTTGAGCTTGGTCGTCATCTTGTTGCCGTATGCGGCGGCGGCATCCTTGTGCACGATCGCACTGAACGCGTCGACCGCCTCACCCTGGAGCAGGATGTCCACCTTGACGAGCGCGGCTTCCTGTTCGCCGGCTTCCTCGTAGTCCATGCTCGCGTAGCCGCGGGTACGCGACTTGAGAGAGTCGAAGAAGTCGAAGATGATCTCGGCCATCGGCAGGGTGTAGCGCAATTCCACCCTGGTCTCGGACAGATAGTCCATACCCCCGAGTTCGCCGCGCCGCGACTGGCACAGCTCCATGATCGACCCGATGAACTCACTCGGCGCGATGATCGTGCACTTGACAATGGGTTCGTAGATCTCACGGGCCTTGCCGTCGGGCCACACCGACGGGTTGGTGACAACCACCTCTTCCCCACCCTCGAGCACGACGCGGTACACGACGTTCGGAGCGGTGGAGATCAGGTTGAGCCCGAATTCACGTTCGAGGCGCTCGCGAGAGATCTCCATGTGCAGCAAGCCGAGGAAGCCACACCGGAACCCGAAACCCAGCGCGACCGAGGTCTCCGGTTCGTAGGTGAGTGCGGCGTCGTTGAGCCGGAGCTTGTCGAGTGCGTCGCGCAACACCGGGTAGTCGGACCCGTCGACGGGATACAGACCCGAATAGACCATCGGCCGGGGCTCGCGGTAGCCGGTGAGCGGCTCGGTGGCACCGCCGCGCGCGAGCGTCACCGTGTCGCCGACCTTCGACTGTCGTACGTCCTTCACCCCGGTGATCAGGTAACCGACCTCGCCGACCCCGAGCCCGGTTGCCGCCTTCGGTTCCGGCGAGACGATGCCGACTTCGAGCAGTTCGTGGGTCGTGCCGGTCGACATCATCTTGATCTTCTCGCGTGGCATGATCTTGCCGTCGACGACGCGGACGTAGGTGACGACGCCGCGGTAGGTGTCGTAGACCGAATCGAAGATCATCGCGCGGGCGGGGGCGTCGGGATCGCCGACCGGCGGCGGGATCTGGCGGATCACCTCGTCGATCAATGCGGGGACCCCCTCACCGGTCTTGCCGGAGACGCGGAGGACGTCGGACGGCTCGCACCCGATGATGTTGGCGATCTCGCCCGCATAGCGGTCGGGGTCGGCGGCCGGCAGGTCGATCTTGTTGAGCACCGGGATGATCGTCAGATCCTTGTCGAGCGCGAGGTACAGGTTTGCCAGTGTCTGTGCCTCGATACCCTGTGCGGCGTCGACGAGGAGCACAGCTCCTTCGCATGCTTCGAGCGCACGTGAGACCTCGTAGGTGAAGTCGACGTGGCCGGGGGTGTCGATCAGATGCATGACGTACTCTTCGCCGTCGAGATTCCACGGCAGGCGGACGTTCTGCGCTTTGATCGTGATGCCACGCTCACGCTCGATGTCCATCCGGTCGAGATACTGGGCACGCATCTGCCGTTCCTCGACCACCCCGGTGAGCTGCAGCATGCGGTCCGCCAGCGTCGACTTTCCGTGGTCGATGTGCGCGATGATGCAGAAGTTCCGGATCTTGGCGGGGTTCGTGAACGTGGTGTCGGCGAACGTGCTGATGTCGTGCTCCTGACTCGGGGCGGCAGCGGCCCGGGGCCGCGGTCACCTTGAAGAATATCCAAGTCGCCCGATCGCCGGGTCGTCGGCTGTGCCGACAAGATGCACCAGGCCGCGGCTAGACTGGCCGATCGTGGCTGGCAAGTGGATGAAGATGGGTAAGCAACTCGGACGCCTCGCAGCCGAACACGGCCCGCGACTGTACAAGCAGCTTCAGGAATCGGGAGCACTCGACCGCGCGAAGGGCGCCGCGAAGGGGGCACTGACCCAGCCGTCCGGCCGGGCCGCCCCCGCGCCCGTCCCGGGTCGCCCCGTCGCGTCTCGCACCACCCCCACGGCCCAGCGCGCACGGACGATCGACTACTCCCCCGCCCTCGACGGTCGCGCCGATCCGGGCGAGATCGTGTGGACGTGGGTCGAGTACGAGGATGATGCGAGCCAGGGCAAGGACCGGCCGGTACTCGTGGTCGGGCGCGACGGGTCGACGTTGCTCGGCCTGATGCTCTCGTCGAACGGCGACCGTGACGGACACCCCGATTGGGTCGGCATCGGTACCGGTCCGTGGGACCGCCGGAACCGTCCGAGCTGGATCCGGCTGGACCGCGTCCTGGATGTCCCGGAAGACGGCATCCGCCGAGAAGGCGCGATCCTCGAACGTGCCCGTTTCGATCGGGTGGCGGCGCGCCTCCGCGTGGACTTCGGCTGGGTGTAGCAGAGGCAGGATCGAGAATTCGGTGCAGCCGGAGGCAGCGGTTGCACCGGTTTGGGTATTGCGCGGCAACACTGGTATCGTCGACCGTCGTGCCGTAGGGCACCCAGAGCTTTCCTATCAACTACCAGCAAGACGACAGGATTTTACGCGTGGCCAACATCAAGTCCCAGGTGAAGCGGATTCGCACCAACGAGCGCAACCGGCTCCGGAATCAGTCGGTGAAGTCCTCGCTGCGCACTGCAATCCGCTCCTTCCGCGAGGCCGCGGCAGCCGGAGACAAGGACAAGGCCAACGAGCTCCTCGTCGCCACCAGCCGTCAGCTCGACAAGGCAGCCAGCAAGGGCGTCATCCACGCCAACCAGGCTGCCAACAAGAAGTCTGCTCTCGCAAAGCTTGCCAACAAGCTCTGAGCCTCGGCTCCGAGGTAGACGACGCAAGCTCTGCTGATCGAAGGCCGCACCCTTTCGAGGGCGCGGCCTTTCGTCGAATACCCGACCGAATGACGGCGATCGGCCTGGAGCGCCCCGTCAGGCGACCAGTTCCGCGATGGTGCGTACCGCGTACTCCACCGCATAATCGGCGTCGGCGGCGGCACCTTTGACGTCGGCGTTGAGTGTCGCCACCACCCCCAATGCCGTTCCGATCGAATCCGGTGCCCAGCGACGCGCCTGGCCCTGCGCCTTCTTGACTTTCCACGGTGGCATACCGAGCCCCGATGCCATGGAGAACGGATCTCCCCGCCCCGCGGAACCCACCTTGGCGATCGTGTGCACGGCATCGGCGAGAGCATCGGCCAGCAGGACGTGTGCAACCCCCCGATGCATCGCCCACCGCAGCGCTTCCAACGCGCCTGCGGTATCTCCCGCCACGGCCTTGTCTGCGACGTCGAATCCGGTGACCTCGGCCTTGCCCGAGTAGTACCGCCGGACCGCGTTCGCGTCGATCTTGCCACCGGTGTCGGCCATGAGTTGGCTGCACGCCGCCGCGAGTTCGCGAAGGTCGGATCCGACCGCGTCGATCACGAGTTGTTCGACGTCGCCCGCGACCCGCACACCGGCCTTCTGGAACTCTTCGTGTACGAACGCGCGCACCCACCTCGAGCGCTCACCTGCCTTGTCGGGAGCCTGGCATGCGTGCGCTTCGGCACCGCATTTCTGCAGTGCCCCCACCATCGCTTTCGTGCGGCCTCCGCCGGTGTGCAGGATTACCAGGGTGACGCCGTCGGGGGGTGCGGCAGCAGCATCGAGAATCAGGGCCACTGCATCCTTGCCTGCGTCGGCCGCGGATTCGAGGATCACGACCCGATCCTCCGCGAACAACGACGGGCTCAGGAGCTCTGCCAGTTCCGGAACGCCCGCATCCCCTGCACGCAGCCGCGACACCGGAAGGTCGTTGCCGGCCCCACTCCGGGCACGCACATCCGCGATGATCTTCGTGACGGCGCGATCGACGAGGAGTTCTTCGTCGCCGAGAACGAGGTGCAAGGGTGTGTCGCTCACGGACCGATCGTGCCACGCGAGTCCGACACGACGGCCAGCGCCCCGGACCCGGCCCGCACCACCGCAACGTCTCCGTGCAGGTCGGTGCGTAGGATCCGGGAGCCCATGTCCTCCAATGCCTCGACGATCTCCGGGTGCGGGTGACCGAACATGTTGTCGCGTCCCGCACTGATCACCGCGACCCGGGGTCGTACCGCGGCCAGGAAGGACATCGACGTCGTCCGCGAGCCATGGTGGGGAACCTTGAGGACGTCGGCGCGCACGTCGGCCCCGCTGCGCATCAACGCGTCGAGTGCAGGTGCTTCCGCATCGCCCGGCAGCAAGACACGTCCCGTTGCCGTCTCCGCTACCACCACCAGAGACAGATCGTTCTCCGAGTCGCCCGACCGCTCGGCCGAAGGCCCGAGGACCCGCATCGTCACAGTTCCGACACGCAGCACCTCCCCTGCCGTCAGTTCCCGGATGGGCACCCCGAACGCGGCGACCGTATCGGTGAGATCTCCTGCCGTGTCGCGAGACACCGCCCCGGGACCCACGACCACCTCCCCCACTCGACGATCCTGCAGCACTCCGCGCAATCCACCCATGTGGTCGGCGTGTAGATGCGAGACGATCACGACCGGTACCGAGTCGATCCGCAATCGTCGCAGGCACCGATCGACCTGCGATGCCTCCTGACCCGTGTCGACGACCACCGCGCTTGCGCCACCGGCCGAGACGACCACCGCGTCTCCCTGCCCCACATCGCAGGCCGCGAAGACCCAGCCGTTCGGTGGCCAACCAGGTGCGAACAGTCGCACGGGAATCCACACCACGAGTGTCGAGATCAATGCGATACCGGCGACAACGCGGATTCTTCTGTAGCGCAGCAGGACCCAACCGACCACCGCAGCGCCGCCGATCACTACTGGTCCCGGAATCCCTTCCGGCAGCGAAAACTCCGCCGAGGGCACCGAGGCTGCGCGAGCAGCGACGGTCACCAGCCACCACAGGAGTGGTGCCGCTCCGCCCGCAAGGAACTCGGCCGGCCCCGGAGCCACCGACGCACACAGCGCCACGATCGAGCCGAGGACGGTCAGCGGAGCGAGCACCGGGGTCACCAGAACATTCGCAGCCACCGCAACGACACTGACCGTTCCCGTCGCAGCCGCGAGGATCGGAGCGGTCACGATGTACGCCGCGCACGAGACTGCGCATACCTCGGCCGCTGCACGTGGCCAGCCACGTGACTGCAGCAGAGCAACCCATACCGGAGCGACGAGCACAAGTCCGGCGGTGGCCGATGCCGACAGCGCGAATCCCACATCCACTGCGAGATCAGGCCACACCAGCACCAGAATTCCGATCGCTGCGCAGAGCGCGGGAAGCGCCTGCCGCTGCCGTCCGACGACGAGCGCGAGGAGCGCGACCGCGCCCATCGCGGCAGCACGCACCACACTCGGCGACGGACGGACGATGATCACGAACAGCACCAACGCCACACCCGCCAGGACAGCGCCTGCCCGTGGTCCTATTCCGACGAACCTGACCAACAGCAGTACCGCGCCGAGCAGGATGCTCACGTTCGCGCCCGACACCGCCGTCAGATGTGTCAGACCGGACACCCGGAAGTCCTCGCGCACGTCGTCCGGGAGCCGGCTCGTGTCGCCCACGATCAGTCCGGGAAACAATCCGGCTTCCGACGGCGCGAGTGCCCGTTCGGATACGTCGGCGAGGTTCACACGAACGCCTCCGGCCCATTCGGCAAGCGCCGAGGGCGTTTCCGTCGCGCGGGGTGGTCCGTCGGCCCGGAGGACCGCCACCGAGGTCCCCGGGCCCGCGCCTCCCGAGGCCACGTTCTCGGACACCCGACCCCGCAGGGTGGCTCGCTGCCCCGGCAGCAGATGCCGCCAGCCGTCGGCGGGAGCGAACACGACTGCCCGTCCGCCGACGGTCATCGACTCGCCGCCGAGCGTCACGTGTCGGACAGCAACAGGAATGCGTACCTGTGCCTCACCTCCGAACGGCGAAGTCCGAACTGTCCGGGGATCATCGGTCGGCTCCACCACAACGGTGGTCCATGCACCGGCCGGTGCCGTCGCAAGCGGATGCTGTTCGACGAACCACATCCGCACTGCCACGGCGCCGCCGAATCCAGCGGTGACAACGAGAACGGCGAGCGCCGCCGGAATCACCCCGGCTCGCACTCGCGAACGCCCCCTGCGCTTTCGCGACCATGAGCCGGCAGGAACCACCACCGGCAGTACGACGACCAACGCTCCCAGCACCGCCACCGCGGCTACCACAACCGAGACACGCCAACCCGCATACAGACCGGTCAAGGTCGCCGCCCACGCCGCAAGGGTGCACGGCAGAAGTCGGGCATCGACGCTGGCAGGTACCGTCACACGGTCACCAGTTCGCGTAGTCGGGCCAGCCTGGCGGGGCCGATCCCGTCCACCTCCGAGAGTTGTTCGACGTCGGTGAACGGCCCGTTGTTCTCCCGCCACGCGACGATCGCCGACGCGGTGACAGGACCGACGCCGGGCAGTGCATCCAGTGCGGCCTCATCGGACGTGTTGAGATCGAGTAGATTCTGGCCCGGCGCTGATTCACCACCGGTTTCGCCCTCACCTCCGGGTCCGGTCGCCGACACCGCGCTGCCCTCCGGAACCGGATCCGGTGGTGCCACACCGACGATGATCTGGTCGCCGTCGGCTACCCGCCGAGCGAGGTTGAGGCCCAGCAGGTCTGCACCCTCACCGGGTCCACCCGCCGCGGCGAGTGCATCCGCGACTCGCGCGCCCTGCCGGAGGTGCACCAGCCCCGGTGTCGCCACCAGACCGACCACACTGACCACCACCTCCGCCGGCGGTTCCGGAACGGGATCCCGCGACGACGTCGCGACCACTTCGACCGCGGGCAACGGCGGAACGGCTTCGGGTACGGGCCGATCCCTCCACACGACGACCACCGCGACGAGTACCGCCACGACGGCCACGCCGGCGAGCGCCATACTGCCGCCACGGCCGGTGTCCCAGCGCGCAGCACGCATCCGGTCGATCACGGTCTGCGGCCCGGTCGCCTCGTCCTGTCCGGTGCGGTCCGGAAGCAGGTGGTGGTCGTACTCCTCTGCGTCATCGTGCCCGGCTCGGCCGATCGTGGCGGATCGCACGATCGCGTCCAGCCGCGTTCTCGCGAGGTCCCCGTCGCTGCCCATGGTGCGACGCTAATCCCGTCACGGGCGTGAGAATGCTCGCAAACTCCTGGATCGGGGAATCTGTGGATGGATGAGGCGGTTGTGGATAACCGCCTGCTCAGCGATGTGCGACGACGATGCCGATCGCCCCCGGACCGACGTGGGTCCCGAGCACGCCGTCGATCTCGCAGGTGAGGAGTTCGGCCGCGTCGGGGATCCGCTGGGCCAGCTGGTCCGCGAGTCGGTGCGCACGTTCGGGTGCTCCGCGATGGTGTACCGCGAGCAGTGGGGCAGGTCCGGCCTCAGCGGCGACGCCGTCGACCAGTTTCGCTATCGCCTTGGTCATCGTCCGCGTCTTCTCGCGCAGTACGAGTTTCCCGTCCACGAGATGGAGAACGGGTTTCATTGCGAGGGCTGTGCCCAGCAGGGCGGTGGCCGTGCCGATTCGGCCGCCGCGGCGAAGATGATCGAGTCGGTCGACCACGAGCAGGGTGCGTGCGGATGCGGCCACCTCGACGGCCCGCGAGTAGACATCGTCGAGATCGGCACCGGATTCGGCCGCACGTGCCGCCTCGAGTGCGGTGAATCCCAGGCCCATCGCGGTGTTCTGCGAATCGATCAAGCGCACGCGACTACCGAGCGAGTCGGCGGCCTGCTTACCAGCTTCCCAAGTTCCCGACAGTAGCCGGGACAAGTGCACCGCCACCACGCCGTCGCCGGCACTGTCGTCGAGGGCACGGGAATAGACCTCGAGCAGTTCGGCCGGGGACGGCCCGGACGTGGTGGCTCCCGACAGATCCTCGGGAAGCTCGTCCACGCCTTCGCGAAAGTCTCGCCCGTCGGAGATCACGTGCAGGGGAACGATCCGGATGTCGTATCGCTCCGCCATCATCGGATCGAGGCAACATGACGAATCGGTGACCACCACTACTGACACAGCACCTACCGTATGCCGTCCGCGGCGGGATGCGCATCCGGACGAGCCATCCGCACCGCGTCGATCATCGCGTCGGCAACCCTGCGATGTCCGTCCCACCCCCAATGGATACCGTCGGGGTTCGCATCGTCGGAGAAGATGTTCTCCCGCACTGCTTCACCGAGATCGACGAGGGGAACCGACTTCTTGTCGGCCCAGTGCGAAATCGCCCGGGCCGCAGGACGACGTCCCCGATGCACCGACCGGTACTGTTCACTGTCGTGCACGGACGGCAATGTCCCGATCACCGGCAGGTCGGGGCGCATGTACGCGAGCGAATCTCGGATGGTTTCGAGATATTCGACGCTCACCCGAGGAGGGAGCGCGACCGGCCATCCGAGCGGCGACAACCGCGGCTGGGCCCAGCCGTACGCGGTACGCACAGTCCTCCGCAGCACGGCAGGCCGCAGATAACGCATGCTTTCGCGCAGGGCCGTGGGCAACGGCGACGGCAATGTGTCCATCCCGCCGACGGCGAGCACGATCGCACCGGCACGTGGAATGGCTGCCCACACACGCGGATCCTGCGTCATCGCCCACCATGCGTCGCGGGTCGTCCATCCGATGCGGGCGACGAGTTCGACGTCCCAGCCCAGCGCTGCTGCGGTCAAATTCGGCCAGATCCTCGGATCATCCGCGGGCAGGCCGCCTTTCGGCCCGTAATAACTGAGGGAGTCGCCGATCACCAGCAGCGAGGGCCGCGGGGAGGCCACGCCCGGTTCAGAGCGCGTCATCGGGCGACACCGTTGCCGACGCGTTCCAGACATCGAGACGCCAGGTCGGCGAATCACCGTAGCCGCTGAGCTGCACCCAGCCGGTGTTACCGAGGCCCCCGAGGATCGGCCATCGGTCGACAGGTAGGTCGAGCAAGGATGCCGTCAGCGCAGCGATCAACCCGCCGTGGGCGACGAGCACGATCGGCCGGACGCCCCACTCTTCGTGCTTGGCGAGCAACTCGTCGACGACGGGCCGGCTCCGCTCGGCGACGTCGACGCGGCTCTCCCCGCCGGGTGGCGCCCACTCGGCGTCGCCGCGCCAATGTGCGCGCACACCCGGATTGCTCGCATCGACCTCGGTGTGGGTCAGTCCCTGCCACTGTCCCAGATGAGTCTCACGCAGCCGTGGATCGATCTCGACCGGCAGGCCGGCCCGGTCCCCGATCACCGTCGCGGTGTCGTACGCACGTCGCAGATCGGACGACACGATGGTGATCGGATCGACGTCGGTGACCGTGTGGGCCACGGCCAGCGCCTGACGTCGACCGAGATCCGACAGCTCGGTGTCGAGCTGTCCCTGCATCCGGCTGGTCGCGTTGTACTCGGTCTGCCCGTGGCGCAGCAGGATCAGGTGCCGCACCCGCACCGGCGCCCTCACTCGCCCTCCGCGTTGTCGTCCGCAGCGGGACGCGGGCCTCGGACGCCGTCGACCGGGACTGTGGGACAGTCCTTCCACAACCGTTCGAGAGCGTAGAAATGCCGCTCCTCTTCGTGCTGGATGTGCACGACGACGTCGATGTAGTCGAGTAGGGTCCATCGTCCTTCACGAGTGCCTTCGCGACGTACCGGCTTGTGGCCGGCGTCGCGCAACTTCTCCTCGACGTTGTCGACGATGGCGTTGACCTGACGCTCGTTGGGCGCCGAGGCGATGACGAAACAATCGGTGATCACCAACTGCTCCGATACGTCGAGCACCACGACGTCGGTCGCCAGCTTCTCGTCTGCGGCGAGGGCCGCGATGCGGGCCATCTCGAGGGCTTGTGCCGTTGCGCTCACTACGTGCTCTTTCTCTCGGTGTTCACGTGGTCGATGTCGGTGCGTCCACGTAGAGGTGACGCTTACTGATGTACTGCACCACACCGTCGGGCACGAGGTACCAGACCGGACGGTGATGCTGGACTCGTGTGCGGCAGTCCGTCGAGGAGATCGCCAGCGCCGGGACCTCGACGAGGCTCACGGCCTCGGGTGGAAGCCCCTCGAGATGCGGGGCCAGGTGCTCGACGCTGAGGTCGTAACCGGGCCGGGACACACCGACGAACCGCGCGAGCTCGAACAAGGTCGGCCAGTCCTGCCACGACAGGATCGACGCGAGGGCGTCGGCGCCCGTGATGAAGTACAGCTCCGAATCCGGATACTGTTCCCGCAGGTCACGGAGGGTATCGACGGTGTAGGTCGCAGTGGAGCGATCGATGTCGACACGACTGACGGTGAACCGGGGATTGGACGCTGTCGCGACCACCGTCATCAGGTACCGGTCTTCCGCGGCACTGACCGAGCGCCCGGATTTCTGCCAGGGCTGCCCGGTCGGCACGAAGATCACCTCGTCGAGGCCGAAGCGGGCGGCGACCTCACTGGCGGCGACGAGGTGCCCGTTGTGGATGGGATCGAAGGTACCGCCCATGACGCCCAGACGTCGCGGAGGGTCCGGGTGTCGGTCGGATGGCTGAGGCACGGTTGTCCAGCTTACGGTGTCATACCGGCAGCAGAGCGGCCACCACCTCGGCCAACTGTTTCGCCGACCGGCATTCGTGCATCGTGACGACCTCGCCGTACACCCGCGCTGCTGAATCTCCTGCACCCCATTGCCCACGCGGCTCGGGGTTGAGCCAGTGGGCGTGCCGCGCCACCTGCACCATGTGCCCGAGGGCGTCGAGGTTGGGGTTTCGGTAGTTGTTCCGCCCGTCGCCGAGGATCAGCAGGGAACTGCGGCTGGTGAGGCTGTGCGCGTGCTTCTCGTCGAAAGTGGCGAAGGCATTGCCGTAGTCGGAGTGCCCGTCGTAGGTGATCAGCTCGGCTTCGCGCAGCATCTGCGACATCGCTGTCCCGAGGTCGAAGCCTGCGGCGAAGTGGTGGGTCACTTCGTCAGTGGTGTCGATGAACGCGAACACCCGGACTCGGGAGAACTGCTCGCGCAGCGCATGCACGAGTAGCAACGTGAAGTGCGAGAACCCCGAGACCGAGCCCGACACGTCGCACAGGACGACGAGTTCCGGTCGCGCCGGGCGAGGCTTGCGGGTGATGAGGTCGATGGGTACACCGCCCGTCGACATCGACTTACGTAGCGTCCGCCGCAGGTCGATCGCGCCGGCGCGGCTCCGGCGCCGACGGGCCGCGAGCCTGCTCGCGAGTAGCCGCGCGAGCGGCATCACCTGACGTCGCAACGCGACGAGTTCGGCATCGGACGCACGCAGGAAGTCGACCTCGTCCGCAAGCTTCGGAACCCCGTACTTCTCCACTCGATCACGTCCGAGTTGTTCCGCGGTGCGGCGGCGGGTCTCTCGTTCGATCATCGCCCGGAAATCGGCGATCCGTCGTGCTGCGGTCTGTCGCGCGACCTCGGTCTCGTAGTCAGCGGCATCGTGGTCGTCGCGCGACGCGTGGCCGAGAAGCCCCTCGAGAATTCGAGTGAGCAGAGTCTCCGGGGAGACGTCGCGCAGTGTCTGGTACGCCGAGAACGACGGCCCGTTCGACGACGTGTACTGACCGAGCTCTTCTACGAGTTGCGCGGTGAGAATTTCGGTGGTGGCGAGTGCATCCGGGGAATCGTCGGCTAGCAGTTCGGCGATCAGATCGCGCACCGCCTCGAGGTCGATCTCGCCGGAGGGTGCGCGGGGCAAGGTGAACTGGATGTCTTCGGCACCGCGGCGGCCGATCGCCGCGGGAAACCACAGATCGAACAGCGCGTCGAAGGTCGGCCGGTGAGTGGGCCTGCGCAGCAGCGTGCATGCGAGACCCTCGCGCAGCATCTCCCGGTCGAGCAGATCGATCACCGTCATGACCCGGCCCGCATCGACGGTCTCGGACGGCCCCACTGCGATACCGCGACGCCGCAGCGACGCAACGAATCCGACAAGATGCCCGGGAATTCCGTGCGGCGCGTTCAGCGTTCCGCCCGGACGGAAGGTCGGTGCCGCGGCCATGTCAGTTCAACCGGAGCTCGGCCGCCGCACGGTCCTGATCGGACCGGTGTTTCAGGACGACGCCGAGGGTGGTGCGTACAGCCGAATCGTCGAGGGTGTCCATTCCCAGGGCGAGCAGCGTCCGGCCCCAATCGATGGTTTCGGCGACAGACGGCACTTTCTTGAGCTGCATGCTGCGCAGCACGTGGACGGTGCGGACGAGTTGTTCCGCGACCGTCTCGGACAACTCGGGGACCCGGCTCGCGAGGATGCGTCGTTCGAGGTCGGCATCCGGGAAATCCAGGTGCAGGAACAGGCAGCGTCGCTTGAGTGCCTCGGACAGTTCGCGCGTCGCATTGGACGTCAGGACCGAGAACGGCTTACGGGACGCCCGGATGGTGCCGAGTTCGGGGACCGTCACCGCGAAGTCGCTGAGCACCTCGAGGAGCAGCCCCTCGATCTCGATGTCGGCCTTGTCGACTTCGTCGATCAGCAGAACGGTCGGGTCGTCGCGCCGGATCGCCGTGAGCAATGGCCGCGACAGCAGGAACTCCTCGGAGAACACGTCCTCCTTCGTCGAATCCCACGATTCACCGGCCCCGGCGTTCGCTCCGGCCGACTGGATGCGCAGGATCTGCTTCGCGTGGTTCCACTCGTACAGCGCGCGGGATTCGTCGACACCCTCGTAGCACTGCAGTCGCACCAGTTCGGCACCGGAGGTCTGCGCGACGGCGCGCGCCAGCTCGGTCTTGCCGACACCGGCGGGGCCCTCGACGAGCAGCGGCTTGCCGAGCCGGTCGGCGAGGAACACCGACGTGGCCGTCGCTTTGTCGGCGAGGTAGCCCGTCTCGGCGAGCCGGTCGATCACATCCTGGACGTCCGCGAAGATCGGCGCGGTGGTCGGCAGCGCACGATCCACGCTGTGTCCTTTCGTCGTGCTGATCGATCGAGTGGTCGGCTGTCGTCAGGCGGGCCGCGTGTGGCCGTCGCCCCACACCACCCACTTGGTGGAGGTCAGCTCGGGCAGGCCCATCGGGCCACGAGCGTGCAGTTTCTGGGTGGAGATTCCGATCTCGGCACCGAACCCGAACTGCTCGCCGTCGGTGAACGCGGTGGAAGCATTGACCATGACGGCCGCCGCGTCGACCCGCGCGGTGAACTCACGCGCCGCAGCGAGGTCCGAGGTGACGATGGCCTCGGTATGGCCCGTACCGTACTTGTCGATGTGATCGACCGCGGCATCGAGGTCATCGACAACCGCGAGTGCCACGTCGAGGGTGAGATATTCTTCGGCCCAGTCGTTCTCGGTTGCGGGTACGAGTCCGGGCAGGTCGCCGTGGACGGCGACGCTGTGCGATTGGAGAACCTGCAGCAGCTTCGGTACTGCGATGTCGGCGATGGTCTTGTCGACGAGGATCGTCTCGGCGGTGTTGCACACGCTGGGGCGACGTGTCTTGGCGTTGACGACGATCTTTTCCGCCATCGCCAGATCGGCAGCGGAATGGATGTAGACGTGGCAGTTACCCACCCCGGTTTCGATGGTGGGCACCGTTGCGTCGCGGACCACCGCCGAGATCAGGCCCGCACCGCCGCGCGGAATCACCACGTCGACGAGGCCTCGGGCCTGGATCAGGTGGGTCACCGACGACCGGTCGGCACTCGGCAGTAATTGCACGGCGTCGTCGGGTAATCCCTGAGTGGCGAGCGACCCCCGCAGCGTTTCGACGAGGGCCGCATTCGACGCTGCCGCAGACGACGAGCCGCGCAACAGTACCGCGTTGCCCGACTTGAGAGCGAGACCGAACGCATCCACGGTGACGTTCGGGCGGGCCTCGTAGACGATGCCGACCACGCCGAGCGGCACGCGGAGCTGGCGGAGTTCGAGTCCGTTGGGCAGCGCGCCACCCCGCACGACTTCACCGACCGGGTCGGGCAGTCCGGCAACCTGCCGCAGACCCGACGCGATGCCCTCGATGCGGGCCTCGGTCAAGCGCAGCCGGTCGAGGAGCGATTCCTCGGTACCACCCGCACGCGCGGCATCGATGTCGACGGCGTTGGCGGCGAGCACCACGTCCGATGCAGCGAGAAGCGCGTCGGCCGCCGCGTGCAGCGCGGCATCCTTCTGCGCGGTGGTGAGCAGAGCGAGACTCCGGGAGGCGACACGGGCGCCGCGGGCGGCCGCGTGCACCGCCTCGCGAGTGTCGATCGCCTGGGCTTCCGCGGAATCGGATGCGGTGGAGTCAGGGGTCACGGCAGTCATGGCCACAGCGTAGTCGCGATGGTGACCGAGCCGACAGGCAGCTCGGGCCGGAACGGGCTTCAGCCTCGGCTGGAAGGGCTTCAGCGCAGCCCGGCGCCCCGCGCAAGTGCGGTACGGATCAGGGTGGATACGAGTTCGCGGTTGTCGATGCCGGCGGCCTCCCACATGCGCGGATACATCGAGATCGAGGTGAACCCGGGCATCGTGTTGATTTCGTTGATCACCGGACCGTTCTCGGTGATGAAGAAATCCACCCGGGAGAGTCCCTGGCAGTCGAGTGCGCGGAATGCGCGTACCGCCAGGTCGCGGATCTCGTCCGAGACGTCGTCGTCGAGCTTGGCAGGGACGTCGAACTCGCACACATCGTCGAGATACTTGGTGTCGAAGTCGTAGAACGCATCATGATTGCCCGAGGAATCGGGCATGCGGATCTCGGCGACGACGCTGGCACGCACGTCGCCGTCCGGAAACTCGAGGACGCCGCATTCGACCTCGCGGCCGACGATCGCCGATTCGACGATGACCTTCGGATCGTGCCGGCGTGCCTTGTCCACGGCGGCGTCGAACGACGCCCATTCGGCGACGCGGCTGATGCCGATCGAGGATCCGCCGCGGGCGGGCTTGACGAACACAGGAAGACCCAGACGGTCCTTCTGGTCGTCGGTGAGCGTAGCGACGCCGGGGCGGAGCACGATCTGGAAACCGACCGGCAGGCCTTCGGCGGCGAGCAGCTTCTTGGTGAATTCCTTGTCCATACCGGCGGCACTCGCGAGTACGCCCGGCCCCACATAGGGAATTCCCGCGAGCTCGAGCAGCCCCTGGAGGGTGCCGTCCTCACCGTTGGCGCCGTGCAGCACGGGAAAGACGACGTCGACCGACGCGAAGACCTTGCCGAAGTCGCCCTCGTCGAGCGCGACGAGGTCGCCGTTTCGCGTCGGGTCGGCGGTGAGCACCAGCGCAGACCCGGTGGTGTCCACGACGGGTAGTTCACGCCCGGCCATGGCGAGTTTTTCGGGATCCGCGCTTGCGAGTACCCAGGAGCCATCCACGGTGATCCCGACCGGGACGGCTTCGAAGAGGTCGGCGTCCAGGTTGCGCAGGACGCTGCCGGCCGAGACACAGGAGACGGAATGTTCGTTGCTGCGGCCGCCGAACACGACAGCCACCCGAGTGCGGGGGTTACTCACGGCACACACCGTACCGTTAACGGCGGCCTTCACCCCAGCCGGTTTCCCGTCGTTCACAGGGTGCGCAGCGCCGCATCGAGATCGGCAAGTAGATCGCCGGTGTCTTCGATACCGCACGACAGGCGTACGAACCCCGGAGCCACCGGATCACCCCAACGAGCGCGCCGATCGGCGGTTGTGTGAATCCCACCGAAGCTGGTTGCAGAGACGACCAGTTGTGATGAGCGCACGAAGCGGTGGAAGGCCTCGGCGTTCTCGAGCTGGAAGGTGACCAGTGGTCCGAACCTGCGCATCTGTGCCGCCGCGACACGATGCGCCGGGTCCGTCGGCAGACCTGGATACCGCACGCCCGCCGCCGCAGGATGCGCTACCAGCATCTGCGCGATCTCCTGCGCGTTCGCACACTGTCGCTCGAAGCGCAGACCTGCCGTACCCAGACTCCGATGGGCGAGCCAGGTCTCGAACGGGCCCAGCACGGTCCCCGACAACAACCGCTCACGATCGAGTTGTGGAAGTAGCGCGTCGTCGCGTACGGCGATGTATCCGAACAGCAGATCACTGTGCCCGCTGAGCGATTTGGTACCGCTGGCCACCACGACGTCGGCTCCCGTGCAGAGCGGCTGTTGACCGAGGGGCGTGGCGGTGGTGTTGTCGACCAGCAGGAGCGCACCTGCCGCGCGACAGGTCGCTGCGGTTGCCGCAAGATCCACCGTGTCGAGGCCCGGATTCGACGGACTCTCGACGAGGACCACGGCACCCTCGGACGCGTCGGCGAGCACGGTGCCGAGCGTGCCGTCGCCGAACTCGGACACGGAAAGCTCGTGAACCACCGCACCGAACGGTTCGAGGCAGTCACGCACATACGCACGCACCTGGTAGTACCCGTCCGACGGGACCACGACGACCCCGCCGGGGCGGGCGAACGCACGGAGCGCGACGGTGATCGCGGACATTCCGGAGCCCACGACGCGAGCTGCGGACGCGTCTTCGAGGGTAGCGAGGGCCCGTTCGAGGGTGCGCCATCCGGGGTTCGACGCACGTGCGTAGGTATCCGACTCGGTGAGTTCGTCCTCACCGAGTCGATACGGCGCCGCGAACACCGGCCCCGGCTGCAGTGGATCTCCGGGGGCACCGTCCACAGCAACGGCTTCAACACACCGGGTCGAATCTCCGAGCATCACATCACTCCGGTTTCACACGTCGCCCGAGCAGCAATTCGATCGCGTCCTGAACCGACGTGCCCTCATGGCAGACGCGATGCACCGCATCCGTGAGGGGCATCTCGACGTCGTAACTGGCGGCGAGTTCCCGCACCGACGTGCAGGATTTGACTCCTTCGGCCACCTGACCGTGTGTGGCCTCCTGTGCGCTCTCGAGCGTCCCCCCTCGACCGAGACGTTCGCCGAAAGTCCGATTGCGCGACAGCGGAGACGTGCACGTGGCGACGAGATCGCCCACCCCCGCCAAACCTGCCAGGGTTGCGGGCTTGGCCCCGAGCGCGGTTCCGAGCCGGATGATCTCGGCGAGACCACGGGTGATGATGCTCGCCACGGTATTGTCCCCGAGACCGACCCCGGCGGCCATGCCGCACGCGAGCGCAATGACGTTCTTGCACGCTCCACCGATTTCACACCCGATGACATCGGTGTTCGTATATGGTCTGAAATACCCTGTGGCACAAGCTTTCTGAATCTGTATTGCGCGGGTCGACTCGGGGCAGGCGATCACCGTGGCAGCGGGCTGACGTGCGGCGATCTCGCGTGCGAGGTTCGGTCCGGACAACACCGCGATCCGATTCCGGTCCGCTCCCGTGACCTGACCGACCACCTGACTCATTCGCATCAGGGTGCCGCTCTCGATTCCTTTCGCGAGACTGAGCAGAGTCGCGTCGGCGGCGATGTCGTCACGCCATTGCTCGAGATTGACTCGAAGCGTCTGGGACGGCACCGCGAGAACGACGAAGTCGGCGCCGTCGAGTGCCACCCGGTGATCGGAGGTTGCCGACAGGGTGGCCGGCAGAGCGGCACCGGGAAGATAGTCCGGGTTCTCGTGCCGTTCACGAATGGAACGCGCAACCTCCTCCCGGCGCGCCCATACGGTCACGTCGGTCCCTGCCTCCGCGAGAACTTTCGCAAATGCAGTCCCCCATGAACCCGCCCCCAGAATCGCCGCTTTCGTCACCCGGTCTCCCTACTACTCGTCTCACCGCACTGTCGTCTCATCACATCGCGCGTCTCATCACATCGCGCGTCTCATCACATCGCGCGTCTCACCATCGCGGCATCGCCGGATGCATTCCACCACGGGCGCATCCAGTATCGCCCAAACCCGACGTGCGCACCGCGAGACGGACGCCGGAAATGCATCCGGTCGTGGAACTGGCAGAATCGCGAAGATGACCGCTGTGCACGTGCTTGTCCCCGTCAAGGCATTGAGCCTGGCGAAGACGCGGCTCGCGCACGTCCTCGAACCGTCCGCACGATCCGACCTGGTCGTCGCGATGCTCGTCGACACCCTCACCGCAGCTCTGGAACTGCCGGGTTCGGTCGCCACCGTGGTGACGTCGGATCGTATTGCATCCGAGGTCGCGCGCACCCTCGGCGCCCGAGTATTGCCCGACCCCGCGCATCGTGGCGAGTCCGATCCCCTCAACGCAGCGCTGGAGGTGGCCGCGGCGCACATTCGCGCCCAATCACCAGGCACCGATCTCGTGGCACTCCAGGCGGACCTTCCGGCGTTGCGCTCATCGGAACTCGAAGTCGCGCTCACCCGAGCGCGACTGTCCGGCAGAGCGATCGTTGCGGACCACACGGGCAGTGGAACCGCGGCCCTGTTCCAGTGCGTGCCGGATCGTCCGCTCGAGCCGATGTTCGGTGTCGACTCCGCGCGACGGCACGTCCGATCGGGCGCGAGGGCACTGACGGAGCCGCTGGAGGGGCTCCGCTTGGATGTCGACACCATCGAGGATCTCGAGGCGGCCGTCCGACTCGGCACCGGTACCGCCACGAGCCGAGTCCTCGACCGGATCGGATTCGCGCTTCCGGAACGATCGCCGGGCATCCGCTGACTCACGCGTCCGTAGAAGTTCCTGCAACAATGAGGTGGTGACCCCCGGCGATACCACCGACTCGAATGTCGGAACCGAAGATGCAGTCCCCGCCCGCGCCCTCTCCCGATCGGTGCGAGGCACCACTACGCCCGCTGCCCCGCCGGCCGCAGCCGAGCATCGTGTCCCGGGGGCGGATGCGCTCCCGGCCGATCGGTATCTCAACCGGGAACTGAGCTGGCTCGATTTCAACGCGCGTGTGCTCGCGCTCGCCGAGGACAAGTCGATCCCGCTTCTCGAGCGAGCGAAGTTCCTGGCGATCTTCGCATCCAATCTCGACGAGTTCTACATGGTCCGCGTCGCCGGCCTCAAACGCCGCGCGGAAACAGGACTGTCGGTGCGGTCTGCCGACGGCCTGTCACCGAGAGCCCAACTCGCACTCATAGCGTCGAGCACACAGGAACTCGCCGGCCGACAGGCCCAGGCCTTTCTCGAGTCGGTGCTTCCGGCTCTTGCCGCTGAAGGTATCTCGATCATTCGCTGGTCCGATCTGGATGAGCCCCAGAAGACGCGGTTGACCCGATATTTCGCCGAGCAGATCTTCCCCGTGCTCACTCCGCTCGCCGTGGATCCCGCCCATCCGTTCCCGTACATCAGTGGGTTGAGCCTCAATCTGGCTGTCACCGTGAAGGATCTGAATTCGGCGGGCGAACATTTCGCACGCGTGAAGGTTCCCGACAACGTCGACCGGTATGTCCGGGTCGACCAGGTCGACGCGTCACACGAGATTCCGGCGTTCCTTCCTCTCGAAGAGCTGATCGCTGCGCACCTGGACGTTCTGTTCCCGGGAATGGAGGTCGTCGAGCATCACGCGTTCCGGGTCACCCGCAATGCGGATTTCGACGTCGAGGAGGACCGCGACGAAGACCTGCTACAGGCACTCGAACGTGAGCTGGCACGCCGCCGCTTCGGGTCTCCTGTGCGTCTCGAGGTCTCCGATGACATGACCGAGCACATGCTCGAATTGCTGTTGCGTGAACTCGATGTCGATCCGTCCGATGTGGTGCAACTGCCCGGTCTGCTCGATCTGTCCAGTCTCTGGCAAGTGCACGCTGTGGACCGCCCGGACCTCAAGGATGCTCCGTTCGTTCCTGCCACGCACCCGGCATTCGGCGAACGCGAGACCCCGAAGAGCGTGTTCTCCACGCTGCGGGAGGGCGACGTGCTCGTTCATCATCCGTACGAATCGTTCTCGACGAGCGTGCAGCGTTTCATCGAGCAGGCGGCGGCAGACGGCCAGGTGCTGGCGATCAAGCAGACGTTGTATCGCACCTCCGGCGACTCCCCCATCGTCAATGCGCTCATCGCCGCCGCAGAGGCGGGCAAGCAGGTGGTCGCGCTCGTCGAGATCAAGGCGAGGTTCGACGAGCAGGCGAACATCCAGTGGGCTCGCAAGCTCGAACAGGCCGGCGTTCACGTGGTGTACGGACTCGTGGGGCTCAAGACCCACTGCAAGACCTCGCTCGTGGTTCGCCGTGAGGGATCGACGATCCGGCGCTACTGCCACATCGGTACCGGAAACTACAATCCGAAGACGGCCCGACTGTACGAGGATGTGGGTCTGCTCACGTGCTCACCCGAGATCGGCTCCGACCTGACCGATCTGTTCAATACTCTCACCGGTTACTCCCGAAAGGCGCAGTACCGCAATCTCCTTGTGGCCCCGCACGGAGTACGCAAGGGCATCATCGAACGCATCGAGCGCGAGATCGAGCATCATGCGACGGGTAAGCCCACCGGGATCCGCCTCAAGGCCAATGCGCTCGTCGACGAACAGGTCATCGACGCCTTGTACCGTGCGTCCCGTGCCGGTGTCTCCGTGGAGATCGTCGTTCGCGGCATTTGTGCGCTCGAGCCGGGTGTGCCGGGGCTGAGCGAGAACATCACGGTGCGATCGATTCTGGGACGATTCCTCGAGCACTCCCGCATCCTCCATTTCCGTGGCAGTAACGAATTCTGGATCGGCAGCGCCGACATGATGCATCGCAATCTCGATCGCCGCGTCGAAGTGATGGTCCAGGTGAAGGATCCCCAGCTGTGCGTGCAGCTGGGCCAGATCTTCGACTCCGCGCTGGACCCCGCAACCCGATGCTGGACCTTGGAATCCGATGGCGCCTGGTCCGCGAGCCCTGCGCCGGGTACCGCCGCACGCGATCATCAGGTCGAGCTCATGCGGATTCGCGCCTCATGAACGGAGGACAGGTGACCACGACACCGGATCAATCGTCACCCGACGACATCTTCGCGGCGGGGACGGTGCTCTGGAGGCCGCGTGAAGGTGGCCTCGACATTGCCTTGGTCCACCGGCCGAGGTACGACGATTGGACTCTCCCGAAGGGGAAGCTCGATCCCGGGGAAACGGCAATCATTGCGGCGCTCCGGGAAACCGCGGAGGAAACCGGATTCCGGGCTGTCCTGGGGCGTAGTCTCGGAAGAGTCAGCTATCCCATGCCGGCGACCGGGGCGAGCGAAGCGACGGGAAGTGGGGCCGGGGCGAGCGAAGCGACGGGAAGTGGGGCGCGCCGGCGCAAGCAGGTGGATTACTGGTCGGCGCGGTGTGTGTCCGGCGAGTTCGTGGCGAACGACGAAGTGGACGCTCTTCGGTGGGTTTCGCCCGACGCTGCCTTCGAAGAACTGTCGTATTCGATCGACCACATGGTGTTGCGCCGGTTCCTGGAGTTGCCGGCCGATACGCGGACGGTGCTCGTGGTGCGCCATGCGAAGGCGGGGAGTCGTAAGAACTACGATGGTGACGACCGGGCGCGCCCACTCGAGGAGAAGGGGGTGAGACAGGCTGCGGCGCTGGTGCCGCAACTGTCGGCGTTCGGAGCCGACGCCCTCTTTTCAGCCGACCGCGCACGCTGCATCGAGACGATCGAACCGCTCGCCGATCTTCTCGACGTCGATATCGCTCTGGAACCGTCACTGTCGGAAGAAGACTACACAGCGGATCCTGCGCTGGCCCACAAACGGATCGCGGATGTCATCGAGAACGGGTCTGTTCCCGTCCTGTGCAGCCAGGGGGGAGTGATTCCGAATCTCCTCCAGTGGTGGTCGGACCAGTCGGGTTTCGACCTCCCTGTCGGCCGCACTCGTAAAGCGAGCACGTGGGTCCTGTCGTTCTCGGGCGGGCGGCTGGTCGCGGCCGACTATCTGGACTCGCCGCTGGCCTCCGACGACCACTCCTGAGCACGACAGGGTTTCGGGTGCTCAGGCACCCGTTCCGCACCTCCATCGGATACACCTTCGGCGGCGACCGGAATTCCGGTAGCCGCCGAAGTGCTTGGCCGAAGTGCACGGCCGATCGGGTCGCGAACCGGGCCTACTTCTTGGCCGCGGTCTTGCGAGCCGTGGTCTTCTTGGCCGGAGCCTTCTTGGCCGCGGTGGTCTTCTTGGCCGCGGTGGTCTTCTTGGCCGCGGTGGTCTTCTTGGCCGCCGCGGTGGTCTTCTTGGCTGCCGTCGTGGTCTTGGCCGGAGCCTTCTTGGCCGCGGTGGTCTTCTTGGCCGCCGCGGTGGTCTTCTTGGCCGCCGCGGTGGTCTTCTTGGCTGCCGCCGTGGTCTTGGCCGGAGCCTTCTTGGCCGCCGTGGTCTTGGCCGCGGTGGTCTTCTTGGCCGCGGTGGTCTTGGCCGGAGCCTTCTTGGCCGCGGTGGTCTTCTTGGCCGCGGCCTTCTTCGCAGCCTTCTTGGCGGCAGCAGACTTCTTCACTGCCGCAGCGGCACCACGCTTGACTGCGGGGCCACTCGCCGGGAGCTTCTGTGTGCCGGCGATGACCGCCTTGAACTGAGCACCCGGACGGAACGCAGGAACCGACGTCGGCTTGACCTTGACGGTCTCACCCGTACGCGGGTTGCGAGCAACACGAGCCGCGCGACGACGCTGCTCGAACACACCGAAACCGGTGATGGTGACGCTGTTACCGGCATGCACCGCACGAACGATCGCGTCGACGATGTGCTCGACAGCGTCCGTCGCGGTGCGCCTGTCCGAACCGAGCTTCTCGGTCAGAACGTCGATCAATTCTGCCTTGTTCATTGATTTCCTCCGCATATCACGGTCCACCGTCAGACCGACTCGAGTCCACGGTAGCCCCGCAAACGGTCAAGAGTCTATGTGCCACGCCAATTCTCATGCAAATACACGGGCAGGCCCGAGCCGGCGACCGTGTCGGCTCGGGCCTGTCGGGCGGTGTCGGAGGGTCTGTGTCAGGGCGCCGGGAGGGTGTGCGGTTTCCAAGAAGGCCTTGTCTTTTCGTACTCGGAAATCGCTTCTACCTGGCGTAATGTCAGCCCGATGTCGTCGAGGCCCTCCATCAGACGCCACCGCGTGTAGTCGTCAATGGTGAACGGCACCACGGTTGTTCCGGCGGTCACAGTGCAGCTTTCCAAACTCACCTCGAGTTCGAGACCCGGCTGCTGCTCGATGAGTTTCCACAGCAGTTCGACATCGTCCTGGCCGACCTGAGCGGCGAGCAATCCGGCCTTTCCGGCGTTGCCGCGGAAGATATCGGCGAATCGCGATGAGATCACCACCCGGAAGCCATAGTCGGACAGGGCCCAAACGGCGTGCTCTCGAGAGGATCCCGTTCCGAAATCGGGACCGGCAACGAGTACGCTTCCGCGCTCGAACGGTGGTGTATTGAGAATGAACGCCGGGTCGGTGCGCCATCCGGCGAACAGTCCGTCCTCGAATCCTGTGCGGGTGACCCGCTTCAGGTACACCGCGGGAATGATCTGATCGGTATCGACATTGGACCGGCGTAGAGGGACGCCGATGCCCTTGTGCGTGGTGAAGGCTTCCATCGAATTCTCTCCTCGTCCCGTGCTCTAGTCCAGATCCGCCGGGGCGGACAGTGTGCCGCGAACGGCGGTGGCGGCTGCCACAACCGGGGACACGAGGTGCGTTCGCCCACCCTTACCCTGGCGGCCTTCGAAATTGCGATTCGACGTCGAAGCGGAACGCTCGCCCGGCGCAAGCTGATCGGGGTTCATCCCGAGGCACATCGAGCACCCCGCCTGACGCCATTCCGCGCCCGCAGCAACAAAGATCTCGCCGAGACCTTCGGACTCGGCCTGAGCACGAACACGCATCGATCCGGGAACGACGAGCATCCGAACACCCTCGGCTATCTTGCGGCCCTTCAGAACGTCGGCGACCGCCCGCATGTCCTCGATGCGGCCGTTGGTGCAGGATCCGACGAAGACGGTGTCGACCCTGATCTCACGCAAGGGCATACCCGGCTCGAGGTCCATGTAGCGCACGGCCTTTTCGGCTGCGACGCGCTCCGTCTCGTCGGCGATCTCGTCCGGGATCGGCACGGACGCGCCGAGCGGGAGCCCCTGGCCCGGATTGGTTCCCCACGTGACGAACGGAGTCAGTGCACCGGCATCGATGTGGACCTCGGCGTCGAAAACTGCGTCCTCATCGGTCTTCAGTTGCTCCCACGCGGCTACAGCGGCGTCCCAGTCAGCGCCCTGCGGTGCGTGGGGGCGTCCCTTCAGGAACTCGTAGGTGATCTCGTCAGGTGCGATCATTCCCGCGCGTGCACCCGCCTCGATCGACATGTTGCAGATCGTCATCCGAGATTCCATCGAGAGCGTGCGGATCGCCTCGCCCCGGTACTCGAGCACGTAGCCCTGTCCGCCGCCGGTACCGATCTGCGCGATGATCGCGAGAATCAAGTCTTTGCTCGTGACACCCGGCGGCAGTTCGCCGTCGACGTTGATCGCCATCGTCTTGAACGGACGCAGCGACAAGGTCTGCGTCGCCAGGACGTGCTCGACTTCGCTGGTGCCGATGCCCATTGCGATAGATCCGAACGCGCCGTGGGTGGCGGTGTGACTGTCGCCGCAGACCACCGTCATACCGGGTTGGGTCAGCCCGAGCTGCGGCCCGACCACGTGCACGATGCCCTGTTCGAGGTCGCCCATCGGATGCAACCGCACACCGAAGTCTTCACAGTTGCGGCGCAGCGTCTCGACCTGTGTACGCGACACCGGATCAGCGATCGGTTTGTCGATGTCGATCGTCGGGACATTGTGATCCTCGGTCGCAATCGTCAAGTCGAGGCGACGCACGCCTCTCCCGGCCAGCCGCAGACCGTCGAATGCCTGCGGACTGGTGACCTCGTGCACGAGATGCAGATCGATGTAGATCAGATCGGGCCGACGGGCCGAACCGTCGCCCTCACCGCGCACGACCACGTGCTCGTCCCACACCTTCTCTGCCAGAGTCTTTCCAGCCATTCTCTCCACCTGTCGTACGTGCCGTACGCGAACCCGGATTTCGGGGCTGTCCGAGTCGCGCCTGGTGCCGCTTCCGTCCCGAATCGGATGCGCTATGCTTCCCACTATGCGAGACGGAGGTATCGACCTATGAGACAGCATAGCGGGATCGGCGTGCTGGACAAAGCTGTGACGGTCCTCCACGCGGTGGCAGAGCAACCATGCAACCTCAACGAATTGTGTGCGCGTACCGGCCTACCACGCGCGACAGCGCACCGCCTCGCCGTCGGACTCGAGGTCCATCGTCTTCTCATGCGCGACGGCGACGGCCAATGGCGACCGGGCCCCGGTCTGGCCGAACTGTCAGCAGGCGCAGGCGATACGCTCATCGAGGCGGCCTCCCTCGTTCTCCCCCGGCTTCGCGAAATCACCGGGGAAAGCGTGCAACTCTACCGCCGGGACGGCACCCAACGCGTCTGCATCGCCGCACTCGAACCGCCGACCGGCCTACGCGACAGCGTTCTCGTCGGCGCCCGACTGCCCATGACAGCCGGATCCGGTGCCAAAGTTCTGCTCGCATGGGCCGATACGGCCACCCAGCGCACCATCCTCGCCGATGCCGCATTCGGGGAACGCGTACTCTCCGAGGTCCGCCGACGCGGTTGGGCGCAGAGCGCGGCCGAACGCGAACCCGGCGTCGCCTCCGTGGCAGCGCCCGTGCGCGACAGCAATGGCGCGGTGGTAGCAGCGATCTCGGTCTCCGGCCCGATCGACCGAATGGGCCGGAGACCGGGCGCACGCTGGGCCGCCGACCTGCTCGCCGCCGCAGACGCACTGCACAAGCGTTTGTAGTCCAGGTAATTCGCGTGCCGACGAGGCACGCGGGCGCGCGTGGTGACATCCCCTCACAGGGTGTGCCACAGTTCTCCGCATGGGAACGAACCGCCGCGCCGAGATCGCGATGACAGAACCGGAAATCAGCGACTTCCTCCACCAGAGCCGCGTTGCCACACTGGCGTCACTGGGACCGCAGGGTACACCGCATCTGGTGGCGATGTGGTACGCCGTGCAGGCCGACGAGATCTGGTTCGAGACGAAGGCGAAATCCCAGAAGGTCCTGAACCTTCGCCGCGACGATCGCATCACGGCACTCGTCGAAGCCGGCGACACATACGATCAGTTGCGCGGCGTCTCGATCGAGGGTCGCGCCGAAATCGTCGAAGATCACGACACCCTGTTCGACGTCTGCCGCGATGTGTGGGAGCGCTATACCGGCCCCTACACAGAGGACATGCATCCCGCGGTGGAACAGATGATGCACAAGAGGGTGGCGGTACGGGTGGTGCCGCAACGCATTCGGTCCTGGGATCACCGCAAACTCGGTTATCCCGCCGTCCCGCTCGGTGGTACGACCGCCGCGTATCTGCCTCGTATCGATCGTTGACGGCAAAATTCACGCGACACGCGCGCCCCTGTCGCGCTACATTCGCCATCAGGAGGGAGGTAGGAAGATGACCGACCCAGCAAAAGAACGCCTCAAGGAGGAGTTCCTCGCGGCACTCGAACGTAAGAAACAGAGCACGAGCGGCGGCACCGCACATCTCGACGCCACGTCGAAAGCGCACGGTCCGCACGCCAATGCAGACCACCACCGCCAATTCCGGCGCAAGAGTGGTTGACCACCAGAAACGAGGAAGACCCTCCGGATTTCCGGAGGGTCTTCCTCGTTGTAGCCCCGATGGGATTCGAACCCACGCTACCGCCGTGAGAGGGCGGCGTCCTAGGCCGCTAGACGACGGGGCCAGGAACTCACCCGGACTCGATCCGCCGTTTCCGATGATCGAACCCTGCAGAAGAAGCACCCCTCCGACCGAAGGTCGGAGGAGATCCATGGTAGCCCCGATGGGATTCGAACCCACGCTACCGCCGTGAGAGGGCGGCGTCCTAGGCCGCTAGACGACGGGGCCAGGATCTTCTTCTGTGTGCGCTTCCCGCGGGAAGCTCAGCCAGCCTAAACCGGCAGAGATACGATAGCAAATCACCGTATCGCAGCTGGGGTACCAGGACTCGAACCTAGAATGGCTGAACCAGAATCAGCTGTGTTGCCAATTACACCATACCCCAATGGTTCGTTCCTTCAGCCTGCACTGCGAGTGCTGCGGCCTCCGTTCCGGACCGAGAAGAAGATTAACACCAACGGGGTGTAGAACTACAAATCGCCTGGTCATAGCCCATAAATTCGCGCAGGCTCCGACACAGACCCCGCAGAGCGGAAAGAACGGACGTCGCCCGCCGTGACGGCGAGCGGCCCGCTTTCAGTCCGATCAGGGCGCAGTCCGATCAGGGCGCAGTCCGATCAGGGCGCAGTCCGATCAGGGCGCAGTCCGATCAGGCGATCGTCGCGCGCGCTGCCCGCAGACGCGCGAGCGACCGCTCGCGACCGAGGAGTTCCATCGACTCGTAGAGCGGTGGGCTCACATGCGAGCCGGTGACGGCGACGCGGACCGGCGCAAACGCCTTCCTCGGCTTGAGGCCGAGATCGTCGATCAGCTTCGCCTTGAGCGCGCCCTCGAGTTCGGGGGTGGTCCACGCATCGAGGTCTTCGACGGCTCCGATCGTCGCGTCGAGTACCGCTGCAGCGTCCTCTTTGAGGTTCTTCGCCGCCGACGCCTCGTCGAGTTCGAAGTCCGCCTCGTCGACGAACAGGAACTTCAGCAGCCCCCATGCGTCGCCGAGGACGACGATGCGGGTCTGGACGAGGTCCGCGGCGGCAGTGAAGAGCTGGTCGTCGACATCCGCGGTGATGTGCCCGTGTTCGACGAGGAATGCCTTCAGACGTGCCGCGAAGTCCGCCGGCTCGAGCAACCGGATGTGCTCGGCATTGATCGCGTCGGCCTTCTTCTGGTCGAAGCGGGCCGGATTCGAGTTGACCTTGGAGATGTCGAAGGCCGCGACCATCTCGCCGAGCGAGAAGACGTCGCGGTCGTCGGCAAGACCCCAGCCGAGGAGCGCGAGGTAGTTGAGCAGGCCCTCGGGTACGAACCCGCGGTCCCGATGCAGAAAAAGATTCGACTCCGGGTCGCGCTTCGACAGCTTCTTGTTGCCCTGCCCCATCACGAACGGAAGATGCCCGAACTCCGGGGTGAACTCGGCCACACCAATACGCTGCAGGGCAGCGTACAACGCCAGCTGACGTGGTGTCGAGGAGAGCAGATCCTCGCCACGCAGCACATGCGTGATCTTCATCAGAGCGTCGTCGACGGGGTTGACGAGCGTGTACAACGGGATGCCGTTGCCTCGGGTGAGCGCGAAGTCGGGTACGGTGCCCGCTTTGAACGTCGTCTCACCGCGGACGAGGTCGTTCCAGGTCAGATCTTCGGCCGGCATCCGGAGTCGCACGACCGGCTTACGACCCTCATCGAGATAGCCCTGGCGCTGCTCTGCACTCAGGTCACGGTCGAAATTGTCGTATCCGAGCTTGGGGTCGCGCCCCGCCGCCCTGTGCCGGTCCTCGACCTCCTCCGGTGTCGAGAACGACTCGTATGCCTCACCTGCTTCGAGAAGCCTCGCAACGACGTCGAGATGCAGATCCCGTCGCTGCGACTGCCGGTAGGGCTCGTAGGGGCCACCCACCTCCGGTCCCTCGTCCCATTCGAGACCGAGCCAACGCAATGCGTCGAGGATGGCCTGGTAGGACTCCTCGCTGTCTCGGGCGGCATCGGTATCTTCGATACGGAAGACGAACGTGCCCCCGTGGTGCCGTGCGAACGCCCAGTTGAACAAGGCAGTACGCACGAGGCCGACATGCGGGGTGCCGGTGGGGGACGGACAGAAACGGACGCGAACTTCGCTGGTGGTCATCGGCTCACTCGGGTCGAGGGACGGAAATCAAGACCCTCCCAGGCTAGTCGCCGAGCCCGCCGGAGCAACGGCGGACCGAGTGCTCACGCCCCCTTCGCGACCACCGGGTTGGTGAGCGTGCCGATCTTCTCGACCGTGACCGAGACAGTGTCGCCGGCTTCGATCGGCCCGACACCTTCCGGGGTACCGGTGAGGATCACATCCCCCGGCAGCAAGGTCATCACTGCCGACACCCATTCCACGAGTGCCGGGATGTCGTGCACCATCATCGAAGTCCGGCTGCGTTGACGGGGCTGCCCGTTGACCTCGGCGGAGATTTCGAGATCGGAGGGGTCGAGCGCGGTTTCGATCCAGGGGCCGAGCGGGCAGAACGTGTCGTGCCCCTTGGCGCGGGCCCATTGACCGTCCTTCGCCTGGTGGTCGCGGGCGGATACGTCGTTGGCGACCGTGTACCCGAGGATCGCTTCCCGAGCCTTGGCCGCAGTAACGTCCTTGCACGGCCGCCCGATGACGACCGCGAGCTCGGCCTCGTGGTGTACCAGCGAGGTGTTCCGCGGAATCACAATGGGTGCGCCGGGGCCGACGATGGATGTATTCGGTTTGAGGAAGATCACCGGTTCGTCGGGCACCTCGTTGCCCGATTCCGCCGCGTGAGCCGCGTAGTTGCGTCCGACGGCGATCACCTTGCTCGCCAGGATCGGCGCGAGCAGCCGGACATCCGCGAGCGGCCAGCTCCGGCCGGTGAAAGTCGGGGTACCGAACGGGTGCTCGGCGATCTCCTTCGCGATCGCGGAATCCCCCTCCCCTTCGATACTGACGAAAGCGACACCGTCCGGACTGGCGATTCGACCAAGGCGCATGCGGGAAGTCTATCGGGCGCCATCCCCTCCGATCGACGCGCGGCCCCCATCGGTATAGAGTTCGTTCACGTTTCAAACTACGGGATATGTTTCTCAGATAGTGAGATAGCATGAATACGCTCACCATCGGGAACCGGCGATGGCTGATCCTGGCGCTGGGCGTCTTCGCTCAGACCGCACAGGCAACGGTGGTCAACGGTGCCGCTTTCCTCATCCCCACCTGGCACGACGACGCCGGGTTCACTCTCGCGCAGGCGGGGACTCTCGCCGCCGCACCGTTGTTCGGCGGCATGTTCACTCTCGTCCTGTGGGGTGCCCTCGCCGATCGCTTCGGCGAACGTCTCGCATTGTCCGCCGGCATGGCGATCACTGCCGCAGCCGTCACCGCAGCGACGTTCGCCACATCACCGGCCGTTCTCGGAGTGCTGCTCATCTTCGCCGGCGCGGGCGCGGTGAGCGCCAATGCGGCGAGTGGACGCGTGGTCGTCGGCTGGTTCCCGATGCATCAACGCGGACTCGCGATGGGCATCCGTCAGATGTCGGTGCCGCTCGGCGTCGCAGCGTCTGCACTCGTCATTCCACTGGTAGCGCGCGATCACGGGATCGCATGGGCACTGGCCTTTCCCGCGATCGTGTGCGGTATCGCCGCTGTTGCGTGCGCCATCGGTATCGTCGACCCGCCCCGACCCGACCGTGCCGAAGCAGCACGCACCGGCGCGCTGACGAACCCGTACCGGACCTCTGCCGCACTCACCCGCATCCATGTCGCGTCGATTCTGCTGGTGATCCCCCAATACGTCGTGTGGACATACGCATTGGTCTGGCTGATCGTCGACCGCGGCTGGGACGAGACCGGCGCCGGGCTGGTCATCACTGTGGCACAGGTTCTCGGTGCGTTGGGCCGGGTCGTCGCGGGAGCGTGGTCGGATCGTGTCGGCAGCCGGCTGGGTCCGCTCCGGATCGTTGCGGTGATCACCGCGGTGTCGATGGTGGCACTCGCGGCGACTTCGCTCGTGGACTCCCCCGTCGCCGTTGTCGTATTGCTGGTGGCATCGGTCGCCTCGTCGAGCCCCAACGGCCTCGCATTCACGGCGGTCGCCGAGATCGCCGGACCGTACTGGGGTGGGCGCGCACTCGGGGTGCAGAACACCGGCCAGTTCGTCTTCGCCGCTGCCGTGGGTCCGGTGTTCGGCACCCTCGTCGCCGCGGTCGGATTCCCCGCAGCATTCGCTCTCTCGGCACTCGCCCCGGCAGCGGCCGTGCCGGTGGTTCCGAAGAAGGAGTGACCCGTGCGTGGTTCCGGTAGCACCCGCTACCGGAACCACGCACCGGCGGCTAGAGCGCGGCGGTGATGCGGTCGCCGATCTCGGTGGTCACGATCGGCGAATCACCGCGGGACGCGAGATCCTCCACGACAGCGGTCTCGACACGCACTGCATCGTCGTCGCGCCCCAGGTGGCGCAGCAACAGTGCGGCAGACAGAATCGCGGCCGTCGGATCGGCGATGCCCTTGCCTGCGATGTCCGGTGCGGAACCGTGGACCGGCTCGAACATCGACGGATTCGTTCCCGACGCATCGATATTGCCGCTCGCCGCCAGCCCGATGCCGCCGGTGACGGCACCGGCAAGGTCGGTGATGATGTCGCCGAACAGGTTGTCGGTGACGACGACGTCGAAGCGCGACGGGTCTTGGACCAGGTAGATGGTTGCCGCGTCGATGTGGCAGTACGCCGTCTCGACCTCGGGAAACTCCTTGCCGACCGTCTCCACCGCACGAGTCCAGATCGCACCGGCGTTGGACAGCACATTGGTCTTGTGGATCAGCGTGAGGTGCTTGCGGCGGGTCTGGGCGAGCTCGAATGCGTACCGCACGACGCGCTCGGCGCCGAACCAGGTGTTGATCGACACTTCGGTCGCGATCTCGTGCGGCGTACCGACACGGATCGCTCCGCCGTTGCCCGTGTACGGGCCTTCGGTGCCCTCGCGCACCACGACGAAGTCGATATCGGGATTCGCCGCAAGCGGAGACGCCGACCCCGGGTACAGCCGCGACGGACGCAGATTGACGTGATGATCGAGCGCGAAACGCATCTTCAGCAGCAGGCCGCGCTCGAGGACACCCGGGGTGACCGACGGATCGCCGATCGCGCCGAGCAGGATCGCATCGTGCTCACGGATCGCCGCAAGGTCGGACTCGAGCAGCAGTTCACCGGTCTCGTTGTACCGGCGCGCACCCAGGTCGTACTCCGTGGTCTCGAGGTCCGGAACGAGTGCGCCGAGGACCTTCAGCGCCTCCGCGGTGACCTCGACGCCGATGCCGTCACCGGCGATGACCGCAAGTTTCATTTCTGTGCTCTCTTCCTGTGTGACAGTGGCCGCGACCCTGCAGACGGTCGCGGCCACCGAACGGTGCGATGCAATGGTCAGGACAGGTCGACCTGCGCGACCCGCGCTTCCAGTTGCGAGGTGATCTGCTCGACCTCTGCGTCGGGAACGACACGGGCGACGCGCAGGATCACCGTCGCACCGGGGCCCTCGGCGTCCTGGCTGAGCGCCGCAGCCTGGATGTCGATACCGGCGTTGCCGAGGACGGTACCCAGCGTTCCGAGAACACCCGGGCGATCCTGGTAGTGGACGATGAAATTGTGGCCCTCTGCACGCAGGTCGAAACTGCGTCCGTTGATGTTGACGATCTTCTCGACCTGCTGCAGGCCGGTGAGCGCGCCTGCCACGGTGGTGACGCCACCGTCGGCTGCCACAGCGCGCACCTCGACCGAGCTGCGGTGCGTCTGGGCCTCGCTCACGCTCTCGACCTCGACGCTCACGCCGCGCTGCTCGGCGAGCTGCGGTGCGTTGACGAAGGTGACCGGCTCGTCACTGCTGGCCGAGAACAGCCCGCGGAGTGCAGCCAGACCGAGGATCTCGGTGTTCTCGACAGACAGCTCGCCGCTCGCAACGACCTGCACGTTCTGCACCGCCTCGGGCGAGAGAGTACCGGCGAGCAAGCCGAGCTTGCGGACCAGCTCGAGCCACGGTGCGACCTCTTCGCCGACCGGACCGCCGGAGACATTGACGGCGTCGGGAACGAATTCGCCGGCGAGGGCGAGGAGCACGCTCGTGGCGACATCGGTGCCGGCGCGGTCCTGCGCCTCGGCGGTCGAGGCGCCCAGGTGCGGGGTGACGACGACGTTGTCCAGGTCGAACAACTTCGAATCGGTGCAGGGTTCGGTATTGAACACGTCGAGTCCGGCAGCGCGGACCTTGCCGGAGGTGAGCGCGTCGTACAGCGCGTCCTCGTCGATGAGACCACCGCGGGCCGCGTTGACGATGATGACGCCGTCCTTGGCCGTGGCCAGACGCTCGGCGTTGATCAGGCCTGCGGTCTCCTTCGTCTTCGGGAGGTGTACCGAGATGAAGTCGGCGCGTGCGACGAGCTCGTCGATGTCGACCAGTTCGATACCCAGCTGTGCGGCGCGCGCGGCGGGCAGGTAGGGGTCGTATGCAATGACGTGGGTCTCGAATGCCGCGAGCCGCTGGGCGAACAGCTGGCCGATCCGGCCGAGGCCGACGACACCGACCGTCTTACCGAGGATCTCGGTGCCGTTGAAGCTCGAGCGCTTCCAGGTGCGCTCACGCAGCGTGCGGTCGGCGGCAGGAACCTGACGCGCAGCCGACATGAGCAGCGCGACAGCATGCTCGGCGGCCGAGTGGATGTTCGAGGTGGGAGCGTTGACGACCATCACGCCACGCTCGGTGGCCGCGGTGATGTCGACGTTGTCGAGGCCCACACCTGCGCGGCCGACGATCTTCAGCTTCGGCGCCGTGGCGAGGACCTCCGCGTCGACGGTAGTGGCCGAGCGCACCAGCAATGCGTCCGCGTCGGGCACAGCGGCCAACAGGGCCGGGCGGTCCGGGCCGTCCACCCAGCGCACCTCGACTCCGTCACCGAGGGCATCGACGGTCGATTGCGCAAGCTTGTCGGCGATCAGGACTACTGGACGGCCATTCTGGCTCACGTGCAAACTCCCTGTGTCGTGGATGGGTGACTGGTCGACGGCGCGGGCACCTGACGGTAGGCGTGTTCAAGCCGCGACCGCCCACAGTTTAGTGCCCCGGCGGGCTCCGCGGGACCGTGGGGATACGGCACCTACCCGCCGGTACTCACTGGAACGACACGAACACCGGTTTCGGCTCGATCGCCATGGTCTGCTCCGGGGTGAAGGTCGGTAGGTCCTCATCGTAGAAGTTCTTCCATGCCATGTGGATCTGCGGCGGAAGCCCGCTCTGCAACGCGTTCCACGTGTCGAGCTTCTGACCCGGTGAGCCGTGTCCGTCCGCGTGTAGTACCACCGCGACGTCCGACCTGCCTGCGTCGACGAACTCGCGTCCGGTGATCATCGAACTGCGGAACTGGTGGAGAACGAGCATCTTCTGTGGCAAATCGTGCCGTTGCACGAGGTCGCCCAGGTACGCGACCACCTCGTTGATCTCGACCGAATCGACGGAGCCGATCTGTACCATGTGCTGCTGTCCCGGCGCCAGCCGCCATTCCGGGTCGAGTGCGAGACCGACATTCGGTCGCACGAGGAACTCCTCGTAGATCCGAGCCTGTTCGAGAAAGTGACTGTGGCCTGGTTGCAGATCCAAGATCACATAGATACCCGCAGCCTCGGCTTCGTCGATCACGGGCCGCAACTGATCGGGTGGTGTGACACGCGAGAAACGCCCATCGGTACCGGGATCGGCGGAGGCGACCGTCGCGATGATCTCGAACGCGGGTAGCACCGGTTCTGCCGAGAACTGTTGGTACTGGCCCGCGAGATCGCGCACCCGCGCAATCGCTCCGGCAGTGTCCTGTTCCCCGAAGGCCCCGAGCGCGGGGCCGCCGGGGTGTCCGTACAGGGCGACGTACCTCCTGTCGGGGAACAGATTTCGCCCGCCGCCGAAGAGTTCCGGTTGTGTCGGGAGGTCGCCGATCGCGGGGACGTCGGCTTCGGGGAGGACGATGCCCGGCACTGCCGGTTGCGCCCCTGCAGACATCGTGGTGCCGCCGGCGCACACTACCGCCAGAATCATCGCTCCGGCCGCCGCCCTCAGATACCGTCCCATAGGCGATACCGTAAAATGCCTCGGGTCCCGGACCGAGCAGCCACACCAGGCACACCCATCACAATTCAGACACGTTGACCTGCGCGATCACGCGTCCTCGCCTCGCACCGAATCCCCCCGCCCGGCGGTTCCGTCTACGACGTCGCGCGGTGGTGCATCCACCTCACGGCGATCGACGCCGTCCTCACGGTGCCGGAACGCGATGACCGCGGTGCGCACGGTCGGATGGAAGCGCTCCTCGTCGAATCGGCCCTCGGCGGCCATTCTCTTCAACCGATCCTTGACAGGCCCCTTCATCGCCGCGAAGCCGAGACGAATGCCCTTCCGTGCGAGGTATTCGTCGAGTTCCTCGATGGCCTCCACCGCGGTGGTATCGAGATCGGTGATCGGCTCCGCGGCAAGCACGACCCACTGCACGGAGCCTTCGGCGTCGCTCACGCGATCCCGAATGTACCGGGTGAGAATCGATCCGTTCGCGAAGAACAGCGGTGCGTCGAACCGCACCAGGACCAGTCCGTCGATCCGGTGACCCTCGGGATGCCGTTCCGCATCGTGATATCCGGCAACATCGGGCAATTCGACGAGCTCGGTACGGTGCGGCTGCCACGCACGCACCAGCACGACGACCAGCGACAGCCCGATGGCGACGAGTACGCCCTGCAGGACCCCCGCAAAGGCGACACCGGCGAATGCCGCGACGGAAAGGCCGAATTCGACCTTGCTCACCATCCACAGATGCCGGAGCGCAGCCACGTCGATCAAAGAACTCGCCGCGACGATCACGACCGCTCCGAGCGCCGCCTGCGGGAGGTAGGCGGTGAGCCCCGGCGTGACCAGCAGGAAGACCAGGACGGTCAACGCGCCGACCACACCCACGAGTTGCGTACGCCCCCCGGCCTCTTCGACGACCGGCGTGCGACTGCCACTTCCGCACACGGGAAATCCACCCGTGACCCCCGCAGCGACGTTCGCTACCCCGAGCGCGCGCATCTCCGAGCTGCCGTCGACGTGCTCACCGTGCCGCATCGCGAACGTACGGGACAGGACCGCTGTGTCCGCGAACGCGATCACAGCGATCGCGATTGCGGGGCCGATCAATCCGGCGGCATCTCCCCACCCGACACCCCCGATCGCGGGCGCGGGAAAGCCCCCGGGCAGTGCACCGACCATCGTCATCCTGTCGGCGAGGGAGAACACTGCTGTTGCCACCACCGCGCCGACAACCGCGATCAGCACACCGGGGACGATCGGAACAAATCGTCGGGCAACGACGATCACGGCGATGCACGTGGCTCCCATCAGGAACGCAGGCAGGTGCACACCGTCTTCGAGGACGTCGTCGACGACATCCGCGAACTCGGCGAGCACACCCGTCTCGTCACCGTCGGTACCCACCAGCAACGGCAACTGCCCCACGATGACGATGACCGCGATCGCGTTGAGGAAACCGAGGCGGATCGGGTTGGACAGCAGTTCGGTGATGAACCCGAGACGGAGGATTCCCCCGAGCAGGAGAACAAGGCCGACCAGTACCGACAGCACACCGGCGAGCGCGATCGCCCGCTGCGGGTCACCGTCGGATGCAAGGGGGATCACCGCCGCCGCGATGAGCGGGGCGAGCGCGGAATCCGGTCCGAGTACGAGGATTCGGGAGGGCCCGACCACCGCGTACACCAGCATCGGCACGATCGTCGCGTACAGGCCTGTGTACGGGGGCAGGCCCGCCGCCTGCGCATATCCCATCCCCGCGGGCACGAGGAGCGCACTGAGTGCGAGTCCGGCGCCGATGTCGCTCCGCAACCAGCCGCGCTGGTACGCACGTGCGGTGGCGATACCCGGTAACCGACCGATCCCGGTCCAGAGCGACATTCGTCCAGTATCTCTCCCGACGCCGCGGGACGCGGCCGGTCCACACACGCCGAAGGCCCGGTACGCCTCTCGGTGTACCGGGCCTCCGGGGTGAATCCGAACAGATTATGCGGTTTCGGTGATCGGGCGATCGACCCAGCTCATCAGGTCGCGCAGCTTCTTGCCGGTGACCTCGATCGGGTGCTCGGCGTTGGCCTTGCGCAGGCCCTCGAGCTCGGTGTTGCCGTTCTCGACGTTGGCGACGAGGCGGCGGGTGAACTCGCCGGACTGGATGTCGGCCAGGATCGCCTTCATGCGCTCCTTGGTGCCGGCGTCGATGACGCGCGGGCCGGAGAGGTAGCCACCGAACTCCGCGGTGTCGGACACCGAGTAGTTCATGCGAGCGATGCCACCCTCGTACATGAGGTCGACGATGAGCTTGAGCTCGTGGAGCACCTCGAAGTAGGCCATCTCGGGGGCGTAGCCCGCCTCGACCATGACCTCGAAGCCGGTCTTGACCAGCTCTTCGGTGCCGCCGCAGAGCACGGCCTGCTCGCCGAAGAGGTCGGTCTCGGTCTCTTCCTTGAACGTGGTCTTGATGACGCCGGCGCGGGTGCCTCCGATGCCCTTGGCGTAGGACAGCGCGAGCGCCTGGCCCTCACCCTTCGGATCCTGGTCGATGGCGATCAGAGCCGGAACACCCTTGCCGTCGACGAACTGGCGACGCACGAGGTGACCGGGGCCCTTCGGCGCAACCATGCCGACAGTGACGTTCGCCGGAGCTGTGATCAGGTCGAAGTGGATGTTGAGACCGTGGCCGAAGAACAGCGCGTCGCCGTCCTTCAGATTGGGCTCGATGTCATTGCTGAAGATCGAGGCCTGAGCGGTGTCGGGTGCGAGCACCATGATGACGTCGGCCCACTCCGAAACCTCCGCCGGGGTACCGACGGTCAGGCCCGCTTCTTCGGCCTTGGCCCGCGACTTGGAGCCTTCCTTCAGGCCGATACGCACCTCGACGCCGGAGTCGCGCAAGCTCAGCGAGTGCGCGTGACCCTGGCTGCCGTATCCGATGACCGCGACCTTGCGGCCCTGGATGATCGACAGGTCGGCGTCGTCGTCGTAGAACATCTCGACTGCCACAGTGGTTACCTCTTTCAGAAAATATGGGTGTGCTCAGGCTAACGGGTCGCCGTGATGGACTTCGGACCGCGTCCGACCGCCACCACTCCGGACTGCACGATCTCGCGGATGCCATACGGCTCGAGCATCCGCAGCAGCGCATCGAGCTTCGACCGGGTGCCGGTGGCCTCGATCGTCAACGATTCAGGTGAGACGTCGATCACCTTGGCGCGGAACAGGTTCACCGTCTCGATGACCTGTGTGCGCACGCTGGCGTCGGCCCGCACCTTGATCAGCAGGAGTTCACGCGCAACCGACGCCTCGTCTTCCTGCTCGACGATCTTGATGACGTTCACGAGCTTGTTGAGTTGCTTGGTGACCTGCTCGAGCGGGAATTCGTCGACCGTCACGACGATCGTCATCCGGGAGATCTCCGGGACTTCGGTCCCTCCGACTGCGAGCGATTCGATGTTGAAGCCACGCCGTGAGAACAGCGATGCAACGCGGGCCAGCACGCCCGGCTTGTCCTCGACGAGAACACTGAGGGTGTGGCTCGTGCTCACTTGGTTTCCTCCTCGGCGGCAGCCTGTTCGCTGCGCGCACGGTCGCGCTCGATGGTCTCGTGGATCACGGTGGGGTCGTCGGCCGCATCGTCGTCGAACAACGGGCGGATGTCGCGGGCAGCCATGATCTCGTCGTTGCTGGTGCCCGCCGCAACCATGGGCCATACCTGAGCGTCCTTGCCGACGATGAAGTCGATGACGACGGGACGATCGTTGATGGCCTGGGCCTGCCGGATCGCATCCTCGACGTCTTCCTCGCGCTCGACACGGATGCCGACGCAGCCGAGCGCCTCGGCCAGCTTCACGAAATCGGGGATACGCAGGCTGTGTGTGGACAGATCGGTGTTCGAGTACCGCTTCTCGTAGAAGAGGGTCTGCCACTGGCGCACCATGCCGAGGTTGCCGTTGTTGATCAACGCGACTTTGATCGGAACCCCCTCGACCGCGCAGGTCGCGAGTTCCTGGTTGGTCATCTGGAAGCAACCGTCGCCGTCGATCGCCCAGACCTCGGTCTCGGGTTTGCCCATCTTGGCGCCCATCGCAGCCGGCACCGCGTACCCCATCGTGCCGAGGCCACCGGAGTTCAGCCACGTGCGGGGCTTCTCGTAGTCGACGAACTGCGCAGCCCACATCTGATGCTGGCCGACGCCCGCGCAGTAGATCGCGTCGGGTCCGGCGAGTTTGCCGACGGCCTGGATCACGTACTGCGGCGAGAGGGTGCCGTCGGTGTGCCGGTCGTAGGACAACGGGTAGGTGCTGCGGAGGTCGTCGAGGTAGGTCCACCACGTCGCGTAGTCGAGAGTGGTGCCCGTCGCGAGGTCGGCGCGGACCGCTTCGAGCAGTTCGACGATGACTTCCTTGCAGTCGCCGACGATCGGAACGTCGGCGTGCCGGTTCTTGCCGATCTCTGCCGGATCGATGTCGGCGTGGATGACCTTGGCATCGGGCGCGAACGTGTCGAGCTGACCGGTGACGCGGTCGTCGAACCGGGCTCCGAGGGTGATGAGCAGGTCGCTTCTCTGCAGCGCCGCCACGGCTGCGACGTTGCCGTGCATGCCGGGCATCCCGCAGTGCAGTTCGTGAGTGTCGGGGAACGCACCGCGCGCCATGAGGGTGGTGACCACGGGGATGCGGGTCAGTTCCGCTAGTTCGAGCAACTCGGCGGACGCATCGGCCTTGATCACACCGCCACCGACGTACAGGACGGGATTCTTGGCGTCGGCGATCATTCTCGCGGCCTCACGGACCTGCTTGCCGTGCGGTTTGGTCACCGGGCGATACCCGGGCAGGTGCATTTCCGGGGGCCAGCTGAACGTGGTCTGTGCCGCCAGGATGTCCTTCGGGATGTCGACGAGCACCGCCCCGGGCCGCCCCGAGGAGGCCAGGTAGAACGCTTCCGCGAGGATGCGGGGAATATCCGTGCCCTCGGTGACGAGGAAATTGTGCTTGGTGACGGGCATCGTGATGCCCGAGATGTCGGCTTCCTGGAAGGCATCGGTGCCGATCAACGGTCGCCCGACCTGGCCGGTGATCGCCACGATGGGCACCGAGTCCATCTGGGCATCGGCGAGCGGGGTCACGAGGTTGGTCGCGCCCGGACCGGATGTGGCCATGCACACACCGACCTTGCCGGTGGCCTGCGCGTATCCGGTCGCGGCGTGGCCGGCGCCCTGCTCGTGCCGAACGAGGACGTGGCGCACACTCTTCGAATCGAACAGCGGATCGTACACAGGGAGGATCGCACCGCCGGGAATGCCGAATACCGTGTCGACCTCGAGCTCTTCGAGAGCTCGGACAACCGACTGAGCTCCGGTGATCCGCTCAGGGGCGACCGGGCGTCGGTTCGCGGGCTGCGCTGCAGTAGCCGGGGTCGCAGACCCCGGTTTCCGCGGCGAGGGTTGAGGTCGTGCGGTTGGTGCGCTCACTACGAATTCCTCTGATTCTGGCTCCGGGCAACAAAAAACCCTCGTCAGCATTGTGCTGTACGAGGGTGGCGCGTCGTGGGCGAGTTGCAATAAGCGGCTCAGGCGACGACGCGCCGGCCGATTACGAGCAACCCATTCTGATTCACGCGGTCGACGGTAGGCGCGTGCGATGCAACAGTCAACTTGGTTCGGTCACTGTCCCAGAATGTGAGATGCCATGGCCGCAGTGAGAAGATGGTGAGGTGTCATCTCCACAGCAGCCCGTGCCACCGACTCCATCCTCCCACACTCCCGAACCTGCCCGCACTCCCGAGCCGACAACGCGGGTCATCCAGATCTCGCGGGTGTCGTTCCTCGCGTGCGGCTTCCTGTTCCTCGCGGTGCTGTCCCCCGCGATGGCATGGCCCGCCGCGTTCTCGTGGATGCTGGTGATCCCGTTCCTCGTCGCCGCGTGGGTGCTGCGGGTACGCACCGTCGTCGGCCCCGACGGAATCGTCGCGCGCGCGACGCTGTCCACAACGACGATCGGCTGGGATTCACTGAAGGGCATCCGATTCCCCAAACGCGGCTGGGCGCGCGCGACCCTCACGGACGACACCGAGGTCGCACTTCCCGTCGTCACCTTCGGACGCCTGCCGCAACTCGCCGAAGCCAGCGGTGGACGGATCACCGACCCGTATGCGGCAGCCAGAGAAGCGCAGCGTGCCGACACAGAAAACGAAGCGGACGACGACATCGTGACTTCCGATACACCGGCCGACACCGAGTCGGATCGCGAGAGGTCGGATCCCGACAGCAAATAGCACGGGGGTAGATTCGTTCGTGTCGCGCCCCCAGTACCGCCACAGCCCGGCGCAGTCGGGCAACACCAGGTCGACGCGCAGCACCACCAGCCCCGTCAAGGAAGTCAGCCCATGCCCCCGTTGAGGTCACGCACCACCACCGTCGGACGCAATGCAGCCGGCGCGCGCTCCCTGTGGCGCGCCACCGGCCTGACCGATTCCGATTTCGGCAAGCCGATCGTCGCCATCGCGAACTCGTACACCCAGTTCGTGCCCGGCCACGTCCACCTCAAAGAGGTCGGTGAGATCGTCGCCGACGCAGTACGGGCCGCCGGCGGCGTCGCGCGTGAATTCCACACGATCGCCGTCGACGACGGCATCGCCATGGGCCACGGCGGGATGCTGTACTCGCTTCCGAGCCGCGAAATCATCGCCGACTCGGTCGAATACATGGCCAACGCGCACACCGCCGACGCTCTCGTGTGCATCTCCAACTGCGACAAGATCACACCCGGAATGCTCAACGCGGCCATGCGCCTGAACATCCCGACAGTGTTCGTCTCCGGGGGCCCGATGGAAGCCGGCAAGGCCGTCGTCGTGAACGGCGTGGCACAGGCACCCACCGACCTCATCACCGCGATTTCCGCGTCTGCGAGTGACGCTGTCGACGACGCCGGTCTCGACGAGGTCGAGCGCAGTGCCTGCCCGACGTGTGGTTCGTGCTCGGGAATGTTCACCGCGAACTCGATGAACTGCCTCACCGAGGCACTCGGACTCGCGTTGCCGGGTAACGGCTCGACCCTCGCGACCCACGAGGCACGCCGTGCACTGTTCGAGCGTGCGGGGACGACCGTGGTCGAGGCGGCGCTGCGGTACTACCGCGACGAGGACGAGTCTGTCCTGCCCCGCAACGTCGCCACCCCGGCAGCGTTCCGCAACGCGATGGCACTCGACGTCGCGATGGGCGGATCCACCAACACGGTGCTGCACATCCTCGCGGCCGCGCAGGAGGGGGAGATCGGGGCGAGCGGAGCGACGGGAGACGGCGAGGGCTTCGACCTGGCGACGATCGACGCGATCAGCCGCAAGGTGCCGTGCCTGGCAAAGGTGTCGCCGAACTCCGACTACCACATGGAAGATGTGCACCGCGCCGGCGGAATCCCCGCGATCCTCGGCGAACTCCGCCGCGGCGGACTGCTCGAGACCGAAGTGCACACCGTCCACACCGAGAGTTTCGAACAGTGGCTCGACGAGTGGGATGTCCGCTCCGGCAAGGCCACGGACGAGGCGCTCGAACTCTTCCACGCCGCTCCCGGTGGAGTACGCACCACCGAGCCGTTCTCGACCGACAACCGGTGGTCTTCCCTCGACACCGATGCTGCGGGTGGCTGCATCCGCGACATCGAACACGCCTACACCGTCGAAGGTGGTTTGTGCGTGCTGCGTGGCAACATCGCCCCGGACGGTGCGATCCTCAAGACCGCGGGCATCGACGAGGACCTCTTCCACTTCGAAGGTCCCGCGCTCGTCGTGGAATCCCAGGAAGAGGCAGTCTCGGTGATCCTGGGTAAGAAGGTCAAGGCAGGCGACGTCGTCGTCGTGCGCTACGAGGGGCCGGCCGGCGGCCCCGGTATGCAGGAGATGCTGCATCCCACGTCGTTCCTCAAAGGTGTCGGCCTCGGCAAGGTGTGCGCATTGATCACCGACGGACGCTTCTCCGGCGGCACGTCGGGTCTGTCCATCGGGCACGTCTCCCCCGAGGCGGCGTCGGGCGGCGTGATCGGACTGATCGAGAACGGCGACCGCATCCGCATCGACGTGGCCACCCGCGCACTCGAGGTACTCGTCGACGACGACGTCCTCGCCGAACGTCGCGCGAAGATGGAGGCCTCCGAACGTCCGTGGCAGCCGGTCGCGCGTGAGCGCACGGTCTCGAAGGCGCTGCGCGCCTACGCCGCGCTCGCGACCTCCGCCGACAAGGGCGCGGTCCGGCAGGTGCCGTAGACCGCGCCGCTCGAGAGATGGGCAGGTCTCAGCGGCCGAAGACCCACAGGCACACCCCCGCCGCGACACCGACCAGCAACGCGACGAACGATCCGACGAACGGCCGGGTCGCCCACTTGCGTGGACCGTCGATCGCGATGCGCCCCGGACCGGTGAGAGTGAGCGCTACCGCGGCCGCACCGAGGAGCACCTCGAACTCGAATCCCGACTGCTCGCTGGCGAAGAACTGCACGCCGGGCTCGAGTTCGTGGGTGAACAACACCGCATTGATCATGATCGCCACCACCGCGGCCGCTGCGAGCGGCGTGAGCAGACCGAGCACGAGGAACGCTCCCGCCGCGATCTCTCCGGCGGCACCGACGATCGCAAGGATTCCCGGCTGCTGATAGCCGGCGTCGCGGAGCAGTTCCTCGTACCCGTCGAGCCCCGGACCGCCCCACAATCCCACCAGCTTCTGCAGTCCGTGGACGATCATGATGCCGCCCACCGCGAGGCGCAGCACGACGAGCCCGAGATCGAGGGATCCGCGCCGCGGTTTCACGACGGCGGGCTCGTCGGCGACAGCTGTTCCTGCCGGGACGGGCTGATAGATCTGTTCGGTGGGTGCCGCGTACTGGACGCCGCCGTACCCGACGTCACCGAAACCGGAACCATCGAAACCGGAATCATCGAGGGCGGAATTGTCGAAGCCGAGGTCGTCGTCGGATTCGAGCATGGCAGGCCGATCCCGGCGCAGCGGCAGCGTCGGTCGGTCGAAAGGACTCGAACCTGTGTCCGGCGCGCGGCCGTTCTCATTGTCGGTCACCAGCCCAGGGTAGGTCTCCGTGCCGCCGAGGACCCGGCATACGCACGGCCGCGCGTCGTCCCGGTAACGTTTGCGCCATGACGAGGGGCACGCGGTCGGCAGGTTCGTGGAAGATGCGTACGAGCGCGGTGGCCCTGGCTATCGGGGTCCTTCTCGTTCCCTCATGCGCGCAATTCGACGACGCAGCCACCACACCGTTCACGTCTGCACCGTCGTTCGACGCCGGTGGCGTCGGCCCCGAGGAATCGCCGAGCACGACGACCACGCCGAGCGCACCACCTGTCCCCCCGGGTCCGTGCGTCGATCCTGATCCCGCCGTGATCGCGACATGCCTCGATACCACCGGTGGACTCATCGCCCTTCCCGACGGCAATTCCGCACTCGTGACCGAGCGACGCACAGGTCGCATCCTGCGTGTCGCGGTCGGTGAGGAACCCGTCGAGGTCGCGACGGTACCGGTCGACGGCTCGGGAGACGGCGGGTTGCACGATGTCGTCCTGTCCCCCACCTACAACGAGGACCGTCTGCTCTACGCCTACATCACCACTCCATCCGACAATCGGGTCGTGCGGATCGCGGCCGGCGATGTCCCCAAGGATGTGCTGACCGGGATCCCGCGCGGCGCCACCGGGAATGCGGGTGCCCTCGAATTCTCCTCGCCCACCGAACTCGCCGTTCTCACCGGCAATGCGGGTGATCCGGCCGCGGCAGCAAATCCGTCGTCTCTGTCGGGCAAGCTGCTGTCGCTTCCGCTGCCCGCACCCGGCGCGCCCGCGGCACCGACCGTCACGCTGTCCGGCCTCGGTGAAGCAGGCGACGTGTGCCGTGATCCGAACGGCAGTCTGTGGGTCACCGATCGCACGGTGCTCGAAGACCGGTTGCAGCGGGTGAGCATGGACGGCGCGGCGGCAGCCGGACCCGCCTGGACCTGGCCGGAAAAGCCGGGAGTGGCGGGGTGTGCCGCTTCCCCCGATGGACTCGCGGTATCACTCACCGACGGGAAAGCGGTGTCGGTGGTGTCGATCGATCCCGCAACCGGCGCTGTGACGGCCGCACCCGTCCTCACACTCGACGATCGCTACGGCATGCTGCGTGGGGCGTCGGCCGGACCCGATGGCCTGCTGTGGGTGTCGACGGTCAACAAAGACGGGGGCGAACCCGGACCCAACGACGATCGTGTCATCCGCATCCAGTTCCCCGCAGGTGGTGGAGGATTCGACTGACCGGGGTGCGGTGAAGTGGCACAAGGCAGTGACCGGTGGGATCCGGCCGATGATGGTTCGACGTCCGTCGATGCTTTCCTCGCTCGCGCGCAGGTCCGCGGGCGCGCGAACTGATCCACGTGCCCAACTCAATTAAGCCCACACCCTACGGGCAGTCGTCACCGCCGGAATCTCCACCTGCCTCACGCTGCCACCTCACCCGACGTTCCCGCGCCTCCGACTCCCGCCGCGCACGATAATGCGCCAACGCCGCCGACAACAGATCGCCGAGGTGGTGACGATGATTGACCCGAGCCGTCCGCTCCGGATCGATATGCGGCGGCGGAATCCACTCCGTCCTGCCCGGATACTCCGCACCGGGTGACGCGACCCGCGTCTGCCAACCACCCGGCCCCTCGTGCACGAGCGCGTGGCAGGCATCGCACGCGAGATCCTCGTTGGTGATGTCGGTGGGTCCGCCATCCTTCCACTCCCGAATATGATGCACCGCAGTCAACGTCGCGGGTGCGTCGCAACCCGGCCGCGTGCAACCCCGCGACGCGGCGATCAACGCGAGCCGCTGATCCACCGACGCGAGACGCTTCGCCCGCCCGAGGTGCAACGGCCTACCGCGGTGATCGAACAACGCGAGCACCGGGTGCGCACGCTCGGCCATGCGCAGTGCATCCTTGATCGGCACCAGACCACCGGTCGCGGTGGTCACCACACCCGACGCCTCCTCGAGCTGCTGCACGCTCATCGTGATGATCGCCGTGACCGGCAGCCCTCGATGACTGCCCAGCACACCGGACGACAGCAACTGCCGCAACGCCACCTTCACCGCGTCGTGATTTCGCTGCGCGACCGTCCGCGTGTCGCGGGCCGCAGCCTGAACGAGAGCGGTGCGGTCCAGATCCGGCGAGTCGACATCCCCGGACGGGGATTCGGGGTCGTCCGGGTTGTTCATACCCGGACGAGCGAGTTTCGCCAGCACCGGTTCGAGCAGTGCCCGCGTCTCGGGATCGAGCAGCCCTGAGATCGGCGACATGAAATCGGCACCTTGCTTGCCGATCCGCACACCACGCCGGCGCTTGCGTTCCTTCTCGTCGGGCACGTCACCGTCCGGGTTCAGGTGCGCCAGCAGACGAACGCCGACTTTGGTGACGTCCTCGGGTGTGACCGAGCAGGCCGCATCGGCAAGGATCTTCTCCGCCGCCTCGATCTCATCCGCCTCGGCGCCATACGGAACCTTCCGCATGATCCGCGCGACGGCCGCGACATGATCCGGCCCGATCGCGCCGACCCGCTGCGCGGCAGCGGTAGCAGGCAGGTCCGGCTCCTGAGCTTCGCCACCGAGGGTGCGCCACATGCCGACCTTCTTCGCGCCCTCGACTCTGCGCGCCGCATCGGACGCGGAAATCCGCAACGTACCGATGAGGAAATCGTTGATCGACCGGCAGGCCAGGTTTCCGGGGATCGACCGTTCGACCGATTCGACGATCAGCCGGTTCCCCACGGCCGACACCTTCCTCAGCGACACTTCCACCCGCTGCAGAACCTCGACGAGGCCGTCCTCCGACAGTGAGGACAGGTCGTCGCCGAGCAGGCCGCCGATCGCCGACTCGAGGGCGGTCAATCGCGCCTCGATCGCCTCCCCTCCCACCACTGTCGAAAGCATGTGCGAATCGTATCGACACCCACCGACAGGAATCCGCGACGACAAACACGAGACCGACGACCAGGCGTTCGTCGACGCGCCACTCCTTCGTATCGCCGTCGACGCGACTCCCGCCACCGGCCTCGACCAGCCGAGTCGCATCATGGTCGACAAGGTCACCACGGTGCCGCGCGCACACCTGCGCGACCCGACGCGATCCTGCTCGCACCCACCGCGGGCGGCAAAACCGAGGCCGCCATGTTCCCGATCCTCACCCGAATGCAACGCGAACGATGGCATGGCATCTCCGTGCTGTACCTGTGCCCACTCAAGGCGCTGCTGAACAACCTGCAACCCCGCATCGACGAGTACGCCGCGTGGATGGGGCGCGGCGCCATGACCCGGCACGGCGATGTCGGGCACTCGGTGCGCGGCCGCATCAAGCGGGACCGGATCGATGTCCTGCTCACCACCCCGGAATCCCTCGAGTCGATGCTCGTGTCGGAGAGTGTCGACGCCACCGAGGTTCTCGGCGGTGTGCAGGCCGTCATCGTCGACGAAGTGCACGCCTTCGCGGGCGACGACCGCGGCTGGCATCTGCTGGCCGTGCTCGCCCGGCTCGAGTCGCTCCTCGGCAGGAAGCTACAGCGTGTCGGGATGTCCGCCACCGTCGGCAACCCCGACGAACTGCTCGGCTGGCTGCAGGGCGGTCACATCTCGCCCGGTCGGGTGATCGCGCCGGCCGTCGCCGGGAACACCGCGGCGCCCGAGATCACCGTCGATTCGGTCGGCAGCGTCGAGAATGCCGCGAGTCGGAGCAGGCGTTCGCCGAGGCCCGAGACTGTGTCACCGTCGCCACCTCGACGCTCGAGCTCGGTATCGACGTCGGTGATCTCGACCGCGTCATCCAGATCAACGCGCCTCGCACGGTATCGTCATTCCTGCAGCGCCTCGGCCATACCAGGTGGCGTCCGGGCACCACCCGCAACTGCCTGTTTCTCGGCGTCACCGACGAGGCGGTGCTCAGCACCCTCGGAATGCTGCAGTGCTGGTCCGCCGGGCGGCAGCGAACCTGGGGACCCCTGCCGCTGTTCGGATCCGATGGGCAGGAGATCTTCGATCACCTCCTCGAGGGAGGCTTCCTCGAACACGATTCGGGGACCGCCTTCATCGGTCCGGAAGCGGAGAAGCATTTCGGGCGAAGGCATTTCAAGGAGTTGCTCGCCGTGTTCACCGCCGCACCCGAGTTCACGGTGTTCGCGGGACGGCAGGAAATCGGCTCCGTCGAGACCGGGGTACTCACCGACGAGATCGAAGGCCCTCGTGTCCTGCTGCTCGGCGGCCGATCATGGAAGGTCACCCACATCGACTGGAAACGCCGCCACGTGTTCGTCGAGAACACCGACCTTCGGGGTCGCGCGAAGTGGATGTCGCTGCCCGACGGCGCATCGTTCGAGATCACCCGTGGTGTGCGCGACGTCGTGCTGGGCGCGTTGCCGAACGGCGTCACGCTCACACGCCGGGCCGTCGCGACCCTGGACGATGTGCGCGTGCAGCGCGCCGCCCACGTCGCCGAGGGTGCGTTCGTCATCGCGCGTGACGGTCGCGACGACTGGCGCTGGTGGACGTGGGCGGGCGCGAAAGCGAACCGCACCCTCGCGGCGTGGGCGCCGGACCTGGTTCCACCACGTCAGCGCATCGGAGCCGAATCCCTCCGCCTGCACGGCGACCTCTCGGTCGACGAGATTCGAGCCGGGCTTGCAGCCCTGCGAAATCACAACGGGGAGCGGCGCCTGCCGACGGTGGACAAGAACGCGCTCACGGGGCTGAAGTTCTCCTCTGCCCTGCCGGAAGCTCTCGCCCGACGGACGCTGTCGACCCGGCTCGTCGATCCGACATCGGCGGCCACAGCACTGAATGAACGCGCGCTGATTCAGAAGTCGCCGTCTGCGACCTGAGTCGCACCGTGACGCACGGCTCAGCCACCTGCCTGCACACGCGTGCAAGTAGGTACTGGCGTGGTTCAGTTCTGCTACTGTCTCGCTGTTGATCTCGCGGGGGCATGAGGTCGGAAGGGGGAGTCCATGACATCGTTTCCGTTGAGCGCAGTGCCGTCGGCCGGCCACCGCAGCGTTGCCGTTCGTGTCGGCACCTACCAATCGTGCCGCCCACCGGAACCCAGATTTCCGTGGCATCAGGGTGGTTCCGAGTCGTAGCCGGAACACATCCGATCGCTCGAACTCCACACGCACATCGACGAAAGAGGCTCACATGGGAACGCCCGACACGATCGAAGTCGACCTCCCACAGATTCAGGTGGTGTCCGGACGCTTCGACGCACACGCGCAAGAACTCACCGACATCGACGCATCGTCGATGCGCATCACCTCTATCGGAGGCTTCCTCCGGAGTTCGGCGTCCGTCGCCGCGATCGGCGATGCCGAGAACGCAATCCGGCGAGCACTGCTGATCCTCGCCGACCGCGCGTGGTCATTGCACGACACCATGAACCGCGTCTGCGAAGACTACTCGCAGACCGACCAGTACTTCAGCGACGAACTCCGGAAAGCAGTTTCAGCATGACTCCGTCGATCGCCGACGTCCGTCACTGGGACCGGCATGCCTTCGGCTACAGCGCGGATTCCACCGACACGATCGCACGCCTGCTGGAGACCTCGCGTGACACGACGAACAGTGCGACGAGGGACCTCTGGTATGCGTGGACCGGTATCGCCGCAGACGCAGCCGAAGATCACCTCGATCGCGAAGAACGATCGGCAACCTCGATCATCGAGGAAATACGAAGCATCGCTTCCACGGTACGGAACGTCGACGAAGACCTCGGGTACGCCGTGAGAGTTGCTCTCGACAAGATCTCCGAAGCAGAACGCGCCGGGTTCGTCGTCAGCGACACCGGCATCACGGAAGGCACCGATTTCCGAGGAACCTACCGGGGAGAACCCGACGCGACCGCACACTGGGGAATGATCCAAGAAGCCCTTCGCGTCGTCGGCGTCCTGGACACCGAAGGCGCCCGCCGTATTTCCGACTGCGTCTCGAACCTCATCCACATGACACCTCGACCCGCGGTCTTCTCCCCCGCCGAGGCCGTCCACGACTGGGAAGCGCTCACGGACGGCACCATCACATCCGAGGAACTCGCACGCGTCACCGCGAATCTCGCTGCCGCCGGCCTCGATCCACGCACCCTTGACGAACTGGCCGCCGGCAACGTGGTCACCACATTGCCCGCCGGAGCGTTCGACTACCTCGAAGATCTGTATGCACGAGCAGGCGTCGACGGCCTCCTCCGACTGCAGGAACAACTCCTCGACGACGCCACCCCCGCGTCCCTCGACGCACGCGAGAGCCTGGCGAACGGACTACTGGTCCTGTCCAACGAGAACGTACGCGATGTCGACGATGCTCGCGGCGGATGGGATCGCCTCCCACAACAGGTGCGCGATCTGGTCGACGTGCGCCCGGGAACCCCCGTGCCGGGATACGAGGTGCCAGCCACGTTGGCAGGTTTCCTCGACTCGTTGCCGCCGGATGTACGTACCGAACTGGAGTCCGAGCCGGGTGCGGCCGCCACGGCACATCGCGACGCCCTGGCCCATGTCGACGACGCCGCCTACGTAGACGCGGTGCTCCGCGGCCGTGAGTTCTGGACGTTCGTCGGGTCGGGCGAGGGCATTCCCGGTGCGGACCTGGGAACAAAACTGGTCGAATCCGCCGCGTCCCAAGCTGCCGTGATCAGCGCGATCGGAACCGATCCGTCAGGACCGTTCGATTCTGTCCCCATTCCGATCCCTCACGCGGGTGAATCGATGCTCGACGTCGCCACCAGCAACCACGACGTGAGCGCTCGGGTGCTCACCGGCGACCTGAACGGTGACGGACGGACGGACATCGAGCGGGACGATCTTCTCACACCCCTGTTCACCCATTCGTGGGACGACGACGGCGAATCCGCCGGACGATTGACGAATTGGATGACCCACGAGATGGGAACCGCGCACACCAGCGGCGATAGCGCACTCATCGACCGCGCGGAAAGTTCCGCACTCGGCCTCGCACAGTATCTCTCGCACGACGAGAACTACGACACCCTGATGGACGTGCACGGCGAGAACACCTCCAACATCGGAGAGGTCAATCCTGAGCTCGTCCGAGCGTTCGCGGACGGGTTGCACGGGTACATTCCCGAGATGATCCAAGCCGACGATTCGGGGGTGTGGAACGTAGGGAGCCTCGAGCCTACCGATTCATTCAAGCATGCCCAGCGCATATTCACGTTGATGGCGACCGATTCGGAATCCAGCACAACTTTCGGCAGTGCTGCTACCACCTTCACCCGACACCTCGCCGCCGAGTACGCCGGCGACGCATCCATCAGCCACACCCCTGCCGCAGCCGCGGGACGACTCCAAGCATTGGTCGACAAGGGAATCTACAATGTCGCTGACGAAATGTTCGACGACACCACCGAGCGCGAGCAGTTCGCGCAGCAGCGCAGGGAAGACACATACAACACGAACTACACGGTTGTCAGAAATCTCGTGGCGTTGGACCCGCGACTCAGCTCGACCGTCGGCCTGCTGTTGGACATCAACAGCACGGCCATCCACGATGCCTTTGTTCCCGCCTTCGACAGCCGTGAAGCATCACCCTTCACGGGAGACTTCAGCAACTACGAAGCAACGAACTCGTATTTTCTTCTGGACAGCGCTGTTGGTCAGTACGGGCTTCCTGACGATCCGGCAGTCTTGGGTGACCTTCGGGAAGCGAACCTACTGGGTGACGACAACACCCTTCGATACCCCGCCGACGATTCGCGCAGAATCGTAATTATAAGCGCAGCCGATAATGCCTTGACCAGCTGCGGAATTGATTACGAAGGATATCGAGAATACTACGAGAAAGGATACTCGCAGGTTACTCCGACCGTGCGGGTCGGAACCGAGGAGGCCGCTCCTCGATGAGTTCTTCGCTACGGCAGGAACAACATTCTCGGCACAATCGATTCCCCACGCTGAAAACAGCGGCCCTGGCATTGGTGTGCGCATTCGCGACCGTCTCGTGCACTTCCGACACCACGCCACCGGCACCCGAACCGGATCCCTTCGCCGCTCTCGACGCCAACGCACAGGTCATGTCCCACCGCTGGACCGCCTCGCCCGGCATCGACCTCGACTCACCCGAATTGCAAGTCGCGCGTGCCTTCATCGAAAGCGACCACAACTACTGGCGCACCGCCGACCTGGCCGCCGCCTACCCCGGTTTCGTAGACGTCCGAGAGTACGTGGCCAGGACTCCCGCTCCGCGAACAGGAACCATCGACCACCATGTCCTCGAAATTCACTCCACCACCGCGGACGGAACACCGACCACCGAAGTCCATGTGTGCAATCTCCTCTTGAACACCGCCACCCCGACCGACACCGACTGGGTACGCAAGGAACGACTGCGCTATTGGTCCCTCCGTATCCAACGGACCGGATGGGACACCGCCACCCCACCATCGCTCGATTACGATCACCGAATCCCATACCCCACATGGAACGTCTTCGACGGTTGGGAGATCCACACCTTCACCGACTACCGGAACGATGACGGCGGACCACGAAGCACCTGCTATTACGAGACGTCGGGGATCGACGAGGACACCCCGATCACGGAGCGCCGTCCGGGTCCCCCCGTCGTCGAGCCCTTCGATCCGGGGTGGCCCACGGTCGCCGAACACGAGAGGCAGGGGGAGTAACTGCACGCTGACATCAATGTGGACCCCGATCCGTGGGTGACTGCGGTCGGTCGGGACTCGGTAGCAGACCGGCCAGTGCCGGCAGGGTCAGCACGGTGATGCCACCGGCCGCAACGAGGATCGACGCGGCCGCGTTGCTCATCTCCCCCGCCGCCACCGCAACCCCCGTCACTGCGACGATCAGCGGGAGGCCCGTCGTCGAATACAACGCGATCTGCGCTTGCTGCGACGTGTCGAACCGGCCCCCGCCGGGCGATCGGTCGGTGCGCGACGCCACGAACACGGGGACACCTCGGATGACGACGAGCAGCGCGAAGAAGGTCACGAGCACACCTGGGGCGTCGGCGACGGCACGAACATCGATCGCCATTCCCGACGTGACGAAGAAGATCGGGATGAGGAATCCGTAGGCGAGTCCGTCGAGTTTCGACTCGAGACGTTCGTCACCTGCCGGTACGAGCCGCCGCAGGATGAATCCCGCCGCGAACGCGCCGAGGATCACATCGAGATCGAACACGACAGCCACCGCGATCAGCCCGACGAGCAGCAGCATCGTCAACCGCACCGGTGTCTGCGCAGTCGTTTCGGATGTGCGCTGCACGAAGCGCAGGAACTGCGATCCTTCGCGCAGGATCCGTCGCGGCAGCCACGCTACGAGTACCGCAATCGCCGCGAACACCGCCAGTACTACCAGCGACAACACGGCGCCACGCGCTCCGAGCAGGACCGCCATCGCGATGATCGGAAACAGTTCACCGACAGCGCCGTGGTTGAGGACGGCGCGACCGAGCCGGGTCGCGATGAGACCGCGGTCGGCGAGGATCGGCAACAGCGTGCCCAGCGAAGTCGACGTGAGGGCGATCGCGACCGCGACGCCCGCGTGCACCACCCCGGCCGCGGAGAGGGTGCCCATGGTCGCGAGGGCGAGTGCGAAACACACCAGCCAGGCGACCAGCGCGCGGCGACCTCCGCGACCGGTGAGTTCCTTCGGGTCGATCTCGTACCCCGCGAGCAGGAACAGCAGCCCCAGCCCCAACTCCCGGAGCATTTCGATCTCGCTGTCGACCGACGCGAGCTCGAACACGTAGGGCCCGATGAGCACACCGGCCACGAGCAGCAGCACGACCTCCGGCACGAGCCTGCGAGGCACTGCACCGGCGATGACCGGTGCGAGTACCGCCGCCACCACGATCCACAAGAGCGAGGTGGCGACGGCGGCGGTCATGTACCGCTACGTTAGCGGCACAAGATCAGCTGCACGCAGCGATTACGAGTTCTTTCACCCGGGCAGGGTCGGCCTGGCCGCGCGTGGCCTTCATGACGTCGCCGACGATCTTGCCGGCAGCCGCAACCTTGCCGGAGCGGATCTTGTCGGCGATGTCCGGGTTCGCGGCGAGTGCCTCGTCGACGGCGGCCTGGAGTTTGCTGTCGTCGCGCACGACGACGAGTTCGGGGTGCGCCTCGAGGATCTGCGCGGGCTCACCCTCGCCTTCGAGAACGTAGTCGACGACCTTGCGCGCGAGCTTGTTCGTCAGCTTGCCCTCGGCGACCAGCGCGATGACCTGAGCCAGCTGCGGCGGGGTGATGGGCAGATCGCCGAGTTCGACGCCGCGGGTGTTGGCCTGCTGCGAGAGATACGCGACCCACCACGAGCGTGCTTCGGAGGCCGGGGCGCCCGCATCGACGGTCGCGATGACCAGATCGAGAGCGCCGGCGTTGACGAGGTCGCGCATCTCCTCGTCGGACACGCCCCAGTCGGCCTGGATGCGGGCGCGACGCAGCCACGGCAACTCGGGCAGCGTCGTGCGCAGTTCCTCGACCCACGCGGCGGCGGGGGCGACCGGTTCGAGGTCGGGTTCGGGGAAGTAGCGGTAGTCCTCCGCGGTTTCCTTGCGGCGCCCCTGTGAGGTGGTGCCGTCGGCCTCCTGGAAGTGGCGCGTCTCCTGAATCACTTCACCGCCACCGACGAGAACCGCCGCCTGCCGGCGCATCTCGTAACGAACGGCGACCTCGACCGACTTGAGGGAGTTGACGTTCTTCGTCTCGGTGCGGGTGCCGAATTCCTTCGCGCCGATCGGCATCAGCGAGATGTTGGCGTCGCACCGCATCGAACCCTGGTCCATCCGCACGTCGGAGACGTCGAGCGCCTTCAGCAGGTCGCGTAGGGCGGTGACGTAGGCGCGAGCCACCTCTGGGGCACGCGCGCCCGCACCTTCGATGGGTTTGGTGACGATCTCGACGAGCGGAACCCCGGCACGGTTGTAGTCGAGCAGCGAGTGGCTGGCGCCGTGGATGCGCCCGGTGGCACCGCCGACGTGCAGCGACTTGCCGGTGTCCTCCTCCATGTGGGCGCGTTCGATCTCGACGCGCCACGTGGTGCCGTCGTCGAGCACGACGTCGAGGTAGCCCTCGGTGGCGATCGGCTCGTCGTACTGCGAGATCTGGTAATTCTTCGGCTGGTCGGGGTAGAAGTAGTTCTTCCGCGCGAACCGGCCCCACGGGGTGATCGAACAGTTCAGCGCGAGGCCGATGCGAATTGCGGATTCGACGGCCTGCTGGTTGACCACCGGCAGTGCACCGGGCAGGCCCAGGCACACGGGGCAGACCTGGGTGTTCGGCTCGGCACCGAACGCGGTGGGGCACGGGCAGAACATCTTGGTGGCGGTGTGCAGTTCGACGTGCACCTCCATGCCCATCACTGGCTCGAACTTCGCGAGCACGTCGTCGTAGGCGAGCAGGTCGGCAGACACGGAGGCAGTCATGCTCACGATTTTAGACGGCGGCCGGTGTCAGCCGAAGATGACCCGCATCTCCTGGTAGCGCTCGTCCGGCACATACTTGGGATCGGCGAGCGCCTCCTCGAATCCGACACGAGCGATGTCGGTTCCGTGCAGGGCCACCATGTGCCCCCATTCCTCGTCGGCCACGAGATCGGTGACGGCCATGCCGAGCCGGGTCGCGAGAACCCGGTCGAACGCGGTGGGGACGCCACCGCGCTGGATGTGCCCGAGGACCGTCGCGCGGGTCTCGACACCTGTGTGTTCTTCGATGAGCGGTGCGAGGAGTTCGGCGATACCCCCGAGCCGGGGTCGATCGAACCCGTCGAGCCCCTTCGTGGAGTGCGCTTCCGTCATTTCGGGCAAGGTGAAGCCTTCGGCAACAACGACCATCGGTGCGCGACCGCGGTCGCGCACACTCGTGACCCATGCACAGATCTGTTCGAGGCTCTCGGGATGTTCGGGGATGAGGATGGCGTGTGCTCCCCCGGCTGTTCCCGAGTGCAGCGCTATCCACCCGGCGTGACGGCCCATCACCTCGAGCACCATGCAGCGCTTGTGCGAGTTCCCGGTGGTGCGGAGACGGTCGATGGCGACCGTGGCGATCTCGACCGCCGTATCGAAGCCGAAGGTGTAGTCGGTGCGGCTGAGATCGTTGTCGATGGTCTTCGGGACACCGACGATCCGGATACCTTCTTCGAACAGTCGCTTCGAGGCCGACGCCGTGCCTTCGCCGCCGATCGCGACGACCGCGTCGATCCCGAGCCTGTCCAGGGTCGCCTGGATGTTCTGCGCTCCGCCGTCCGGCCCTTGATAGGGACCGAACCGGCTTGTTCCGAGGATGGTGCCGCCCTGCTGCGCGAGACCCCGAACCCGGCTGCGGTCCAATGGGATCACATCGCCCTCGACAAGGCCTCGCCAGCCGTCGAGAAAACCGACGAACTCCTGCGCGTGCACCTCGGTGCCCTTGAGCACCGCCCCGCGGATCACCGCATTGAGGCCGGGGCAGTCGCCGCCACTGGTGAGAATACCGATCCTCGTCATCCACCGAACCCTTCCGCCGACTGCACGTGCCGTACGACATCCTGCCCTACCGGCACCGAGTGCACGTCGATCGGAAGCCGACGATGATTCCCGCGCGGTCGCCAGCCTCCCGCGAGTGCAATTGCTGACGCGGGACGCCGGGGACCGCGCGGGAAGCGCTCACCCGGGCGTGACGACGCCCGATTCGTATGCAAGAACCACGGCCTGAGCCCGATCGCGGAGGTGTAACTTGCCGAGCACCTTTCCCACATGGGTCTTCACCGTCTGCTCGGCAACGAAGAGCTTCCCAGCGATCTCCTGATTCGACAGGCCGTGTGCGATGAGTTCGAGCACTTCGAGTTCACGCGGTGTCAGGGCGTCGAGTGCTCGGGTCCGACCACGCGCCGGCGCACGCCGACGGGTGACGTCGGCGATCAATCTGCGGGTGACTGTCGGCGCGAGCAGCGCCTGCCCCTCCGCTACCACGCGAACCGCGCGGACAAGTTCGTCGGCCGGTGCGTCCTTGAGCATGAACCCACTCGCGCCCATGCCGAGCGCTTCGTATACGTACTCGTCGAGGTCGAAGGTCGTGAGCATGAGCACGCGGGTCTTCGGTTCGCGAGTGTCGGCGAGGATCCGACGCGCCGCGTCGAGACCGTTCATCTCGGGCATCCGCACGTCCATCAACACGACGTCGGGGCGCAGCCGCGCAACCTCCGTCACCGCGATACGCCCATCAGGTGCATCGCCGACGACACTGATGTCGTGCTGCGCCGCGAGCAGCGCGCCGAAGCCCTGCCGCACCATGGCTTGGTCGTCCGCGATGAACACCGTGGTGGGTACGGATTCTGGGGCAAGAGAAGTCGGCTCGGTCACGGCCACAGCCTAGGCTGCGATTGCGGTCGGCAGAACTGCGTGCACCTCGAATCCGCCGTCGGGGCGCGGATGCGCGACGAGTTGTCCCCCGACCGATGCTGCGCGTTCCCCCATGCCCTTGATACCGCTGCCGCCGTTCCGATCCGACGGCACCACCGCGGGCCCACTCCGGGTCCCCGGACCGTTGCTCACGTCCATCTCGACAGTGCGGGGACCGAACTCGACGCGGACATCGACGGCGGCACCGGGCGCATGGCGAGCGCTGTTGGTCAGGGATTCTTGAAGGATCCGGTACACCACCAGACCTACGACGTCACCGACGCCCACCGGATCACCGGTGATGTTCGTGCTCAACTGCATCCCCGCACGTTGTGACGCGGCGAGCAGTTCGCCGATTCGCTCGACGCCGGGTTGCGGTTCGTTCTCCGGGGTGTATCCGTCGCTGCGCAGCACACCCAGTAGGCCACGTACCTCGTTGAGAGCCTCGCGTGCAGTTGCTCCGAGGGAGTCGAACTCGGCCCGCACCTCATCGGACACGGCGGGGAGTCGATAGGGCGCGCTCTGCGCCTGCACGACGACCATCGACATGTGGTGGGCAACGATGTCGTGCAGGTCCCGCGCGATGCGTGCCTTCTCCTCGAGCACCGTACGGCGTGCGCGCTCGAGCTCACTGACCTCCTCCTCGTGGGCCAATTGCCGCCGCGAGATCACCAACCAGCGCACCAGCAGACCGAACACGACGAGGGCGGTGAGCCCGACCATCCAGCCCCACCCGTCATCTCCCGGCATGTACAGGAAGAACAACAAGACCGTCGCGATCCACACCACCAGCACGACGCGGATCTCTTCCCGGATGGCCACCGCGAGCACGAGTGAGAGGATCACGATGATGTGCACGACCTGCCAGGGATAGGTGTAGTCACCGATCCGATCGAAAGCCAACGGGATCACCAGCGCAGCGAGCGCGGTGACGGCCCAACCCAGAGCCGGGCGGCTGAGGACCAGCACGAACGGGAACACCGCAAAACCGGCGACGAGCGGCATCAAGGGCGCCGACACATCATGCGTGACCTGCAGCGTCGGCCATGCCACCGCATACAGGATCAACATCACCAGCACGACGATGATGGTCGGCCACCTACCACGTCCCAGGTTCGCCGAGGTCTTCACCGTGGAGGTCGCTCCGGTACGCATCAACGATTTCACGCACTCCACGCTAGGAGTCCGCGTCTCGACTGTCCTCATACCTGAGAGTGAGTTCGCTGCACTCCTCCGGGGTGAGAGCACCCTCGCGGAACCACACCGGCGCGTGATCCCGCAGAGTGTGTGTGCTTCATAGCGTCAGGCCATGATCAACAGACGCGCCATCCGCCGCGCGGCGGCCGCTGTACTGCTCAGCGCCGGAGCCGCACTTTGTGTCGGTGCCGCTTCACCCACGAGCATCACTGCGCAGGAGAATTCCGCCGCCGCGGCGACCATCACCGCACTGGTGGCCGACGACACCGCGGGTGCACTCACGGCGTTGCCGGCCGACTTCTCCACAATGATGGGCTACCACCCGATTCTCGAACCGGGGTCGACATCCGACGGAGTACTCACCAATCCGCACGGCGACTGCTCGTCTCCGGTTCCGCTTCCCGCGGAGTTCGAACCCGCGTGCCGTGCTCACGACCTCGGCTACGACCTGCTCCGGTACGCCCGCGATGCTGGTGGCGAGCTCGGGCCGCAGGCGCGGCGCGACCTCGACACGCATCTGCAGCGGAATCTCAACGCGGCCTGCACCACAGAGTCCGGTCTGGCACCGCGGTGCGACGTGATGGCGGGGGTGGCCTCCGCAGCCGTGCAGATCAACTCGTGGCGACAGGGCTACCGACTCCCCGTGTCCGAATCACCGATTCCCTACCTGGCTGCGGCCGGTATCGCGATCACCGCCGGCGGCACCTTCTTGAAGCGAGCACACCGATGACGACGAAACTGATCGACACCACACCGACTCCGACCGCACCGAGCCACCACCCCGGTCGACGAGGTCGTCCGCTGCTTCCGCATCGCGCCACCGGCCCCCGGTTCGGTTCGACGATCGCCGTGTCCATCGCGGTGGCGATCTCACTCGCACCGTCACTGCTGCCTCGCACTTCCTTGACCCAGGCGATCGTCTCGGGGGTGTTCGTCTCCTTCGCCCTGGCGGTGGCCGCCCTGTGCCGGTGGGGTGCGCGACGACGATTCCGATCGCGGTGTGGCCAACCCGACGCCGAGTCTCGCTGGCTCGCTGTGGCGGTGGCCGCTGCGACAATGACAGTGAGTGTGACGTGGGCGCATCACTGGCAGAACGGACTTCGCGATGCGATGAACCTTCCACCGATCGGTCTCCGCTACTGGTTCGAGGTGCTGGCGGGAAGCATCGTGACGGCAACGCTTCTCGTGGGAGGCGTCTGCGGCATGCGCATCCTGTGCCGGATGGCGGGGTGGAAGCGCTCGGCCGCCGCGATGGTTACGGCCGTCGTGTTGGCCACATGGGGGGCCACGTCCATCATCACCCCGTCTCCGGATACGGCCTCGGCGGCGCCTCCGGTCGCCACCCTCGATCCCGAACTGTCCGGTTCCCCCGTGTCGCTGGTGAGCTGGACCGGTCTCGGTGAGCAGGGCCGGCGATTCGTCTCGATCGAGTCGGCCGGCTCACCGGTTCGGGTCTATGTCGGGCTCGCCGCGGCCCCGGACGACCAATCTCGCGCCGCACTCGCCGTCCGCGAACTCGAACGCACCGGTGGGTTCGAGCGGGATCATCTCGTCGTCGCCGTTCCCACCGGATCAGGGTGGATCGACGCCAACGCCGTGCGGGGATTCGAGGACCGCTGGGGCGACGACGTCGCCATCGCGGCACAGCAGTATTCGGACACTCCGAGTTGGGTCACGTTCGTCTTCGACCGCGACGCGGCCACTCAGTCTGCTCGCGCTCTCGTCTCCGCCGTACGCGAACATATCGTCACGCTTCCTCCCGCCCGACGACCCGACCTCCACGTGTACGGACAGAGCCTCGGTTCGATCGGTGGCAGCGCCGCGTTCGACGACATCGAACCCGGTCCGTGCGACGCCCTGTGGGCGGGGCCCCCCGCCGGATCCGTGCGCATGGATGGGGCGACCGTACTGGCGAACACGTCGGATCCCGTCGTGTGGTGGCAGCCGTCGTTGCTGTGGTCGCCACCGGACCTCTCACGCGCCGTGCAGGATGCACCCGTACCGACGTGGCTGCCGGTGGTGGGGTTCTTGCAGACCACTGTCGATCTGTTGACCTCACTCGATTCGGCCGCCGGGCACGGCCATCGGTACGGGCCGGATCAGGCGCACTGCGGTTGATGGTTGGGAAGTCAGGCCACGATCGGGCCGCGCGCCGTCTCGAATGCAGCGCCGACACGGTAGAGCCGCTCATCGGCAAGTGCGGGAGCCATGATCTGCAACCCGACGGGAAGTCCGTCATCGGCAGACAGACCCGACGGCACCGACATCGCGCAATGCCCTGCGAGGTTCGTCGGGAGCGTGCACAGGTCGGACAGGTACATCGCGAGCGGATCGTCGACCTTCTCGCCGAGCTTCCACGGGGTGAACGGGCTCGTGGGCGAGACCAGGACGTCGACCTGTTCGTAGGCCTTGTCGAAGTCCTGTGCGATGAGCGAACGCACCTTGAGCGCCTGGCCGTAGTAGGCATCGTAATATCCCGACGACAGGGCGTAGGTACCGATCATGATGCGGCGCTTGACTTCTTTTCCGAATCCGGCGGCGCGGGTCGCGGCCATGACCTGCTCTGCACTCATCGAACCGTCGTCGACGCGCATGCCGTATCGCATCGCGTCGAAGCGGGCGAGGTTGGACGACACCTCCGACGGCAGGATCAGGTAGTAGGACGCGAGGGCGTATTCGAAGTGCGGGCACGACACCTCGACGACCTCGGCACCGAGCTTCGTGAGGATGTCCACGGCGGCGTCGAACGACGCGATCACGCCGGGCTGGTAGCTGTCGGAGTGCAACTCCTTGACGACGCCGACCTTGACGCCCTTCAAGTCGCCCGCCGCGCCCTGTCGCGCTGCGTCGACGACCGGTCGCACAGCGGCCCCGACGGATGTGCTGTCGCGGGGATCGTGTCCGGCGATGACCTCGTGCAGCAGTGCGGTGTCGAGTACGGTGCGTCCACACGGACCACCCTGATCGAGCGACGACGCGCAGGCCACCAATCCGAAGCGCGACACCGTGCCGTAGGTGGGTTTGGTGCCGACCGTCGCGGTCACGGCCGCGGGCTGACGGATCGAACCACCGGTGTCGGTGCCGATCGCCAGTGGCGCCTGGTACGACGCGAGTGCAGCAGCGGAGCCTCCACCCGATCCGCCCGGGATGCGCGTGGTGTCCCATGGGTTGCGGGTAGGCCCGTACGCGGAGTTCTCGGTGGACGAACCCATCGCGAACTCGTCCATGTTGGTCTTGCCGAGAATCGGGATCCCGGCCTCGCGAAGCTTCGTGGTGAGCGTCGCGTCGTACGGCGAAACCCAGTTCTCGAGGATCTTCGAGCCACAGGTAGTGGGCATGTCGGTGGTGGTGAACACGTCCTTGAGCGCGAGCGGAACGCCCGCGAGAGCAGACGCCGGCTTTTCCCCGGCGGCAACCGCACGATCGACTTCGGCCGCGGCGGCGAGGGCCCGCTCGGATCCGACGTGCAGGAACGCATTGTATTCACCGTCGACCTCGGCGATACGGTCGAGATGCGCCTGTGTGACCTCCACCGAGGAGACCTCGCCGGCGTGGATGCGGGACGCGAGCGTCGCGGCGTCAAGCTTGGTGAGATCGGTGCTCATTCGCCCTCCCCCAGGATCTGAGGAACGGCGAAGCGTCCTTCTTCGACGGCGGGTGCACCGGAGAGTGCCTCGCCCGGAGTGAGCCCGGGCAGTACGACGTCGGGGCGGGTGACGTTGGTGACCGCGTTCGGGTTCGCCATGGGTGCCACGTCGTCCGCGGCCACCTCGGATACCGCCTTGACGTGGCTGAGGATGGAATCGAGCTGGCCGGAGAACTCGTCGAGTTCCGCATCGGTCAGCGCGAGACGGGACAACCGGGCGAGGTGCGCAACCTCGTCACGGGAAATGGCAGGCACCGTAGGTGGCCCCTTTCCAGTGGTGATGGATCAGCTGGCGTTCGAAGGTCCTGTCCAGGGTAATGCCCCACCCTCGCGGCCGTGTACTCGGTTCGGCCGCTACCCGTACCGGCCCGCTGCGTTGCATACGCGAGAAAGCCTTGTTGCGTTCGTGTGAAGACGCCACCTATGACCGGGTGTTTTCTTCCGCCATGTGATGATTCCGCGGTCGAGCGTCCCTACGCATGACGCGAGGGTGAAAAGATGGACGACGCCGGGGTTCTGATTGCTGCTGTAGTGGATGCACACTGCGCCCCGGGCCGGCGGGTGTTCACGCGTCGGCGAGAAATGTGGGAAAGGACGCACGTGTCGTACCTGCTGCGTGTCCAGCTTCCCGACCGTCCCGGTAGCCTCGGCGCGCTCGCGTTGGCTCTGGGCTCGGTCGGCGCGGACATACTGTCGCTCGACGTTGTCGATCGAGGAGTCGGCTTCGCCATCGACGACCTCGTGGTCGACGTCGAACCGGGCAAACTCCCCGACACCCTGATCACGGCGGCCGAAGCACTCGACGGCGTCACGGTCGACTCGATTCGTCCCTACGCAGGCATCCTCGACACGCATCGCGAGCTCGAACTCATCGATCAGGTCTCGGCTGCGCGCGATGACCGTCTCCAGGTCCTCGTGGACGGTGCCCCTCGGGTGCTGCGTGTGAGTTGGGCGACGGTCCTCGAGATCGGCAAGCGTGGCGTGTATCGCGTCGCCGGTAGCCCGGGGGCGCCCGAAACTCAGCTCGCGGACACGCCCTGGATGCCCCTCGAGAAGCCTGTGCTGCTCGACCACGAAGCGGACTGGGTTCCGCAGTTGTGGCGCGACATGGACACGATGCTCGCGGCGGCACCCCTCGGCTCGCCGGATCGGGTCCTGGTGCTGGGCAGGCCCGGCGGGCCTGAGTTCCGGCCCTCGGAGGTGGCGCGGATGGGCTACCTCGCAGGCATCATCGGCACCGTTCTCGGCTGACGGACTCAGTCGAGAACCACCCGGCGAGCGGCGGCGATTGCATCCCCGCGTGAGTGCACGCCCAGTTTGCGGTACAGCGAACGCAGCTGAGTCTTCACCGTGTTGAGGCTCACGAACTGAGTCTCGGCGATCGTTCCCGCGCTGCCCCCCGCGAGCAGCCCATCGAGAACAGCGCGCTCGCGTGGGGTCAGCCGCACGACAGGGCGACACGGGCGGAAAGTGACGAACTCGGGCGCGATCTGCGCCAGATCCACGGGCAGCTCCACGCCGAGTGCCGCGATGTCCCGGGCCATCGAAGGAGCGAGACCGGTGAACGGCCGCAGCATCCCGGTCTGTCGAGACCGCGCGGCCGCACGGGACATGTGGCGACGGGCATCGGCTCGCCGCCCCAGTGAGCACGCGGCGGCAGCACCGATCACGAACAGCTCCATGGACACCCGGAGTGGGCAATGCGGATCTTCTCCGTAGCTGTAGACGATCGTCTCGGCTCCGACGAAGTCTCCCGTGAACAGACAGATCCGGGCACGAACGGCCGCGGTGAGCGGGTCGGTCGACCGACCCACCAACTGTTCCGCCTCGTCCGGATGACCGAGTGCCAGATTGAGATCGGCTCGGACGGCATCCAGCAGCTGTCCGGAGATGCCGCCGTACGCCCGGGAGAATGTCCGCATCTCCGCCTCCACGTAGCGGAGACCGTCGGCGGGCAGGCCGGCAAGCAGCGCATATTGCCCACTCGCATACAGCACGAAAGCCCACAACTCTTCGCTCTCACGGGGAACACCGAGCTCGACGAGCAATCCGATTGCGCGATCAGGAACGAGTCGGTCCAGGGCAACGAGCACGGAGGCGACGAGGCCCGCCGTCTTCGCCTGCGCCTCCGAGGTCTCCGACAACAGAGAACGATGCTCCCGCTCGGCATCGATCCAGAGCTGAGCGTCGAAGGTTGCGCCGCGTACCGCATGGGTGAGAGCAAGTGTGCCGGCAGCGTCGCGTTCGACAGACGTGCCGGCCCCACTGCTGTGAGCGCGACGGAGCATGATCGTGGACTCGCCGGGTCGGTCGGCCAGCAAGTACGAGATGCCGGTGTGCAGGTAGCAGAAAGCGTGGGCATACCTCGCTGTGTCGTCGAGCTTCTCGAACACCGGGACCGGCTCGGACGCGAGCGCATCGCAGACCGCGGCCGCCTCGTCGAATTGCCCGCCGACACGAAGATTCATCGCGCGGATGATCGTCGCAGCGGGCTCACACGAGACGTCGGCAGCCAAGTCGGAACCATCAACCGCAGCGGGAACATCACGGGGAGAAGCACATTTGCGGTGCAGCCGGCGAATCGCCGCGACTGCGGGGTTGCTGTCGACCACCTCGGCAGGAATCCGGTCGATCGACGCGTCGCCGAGTGTCGCAAGAGATCGCCCGGGGCAGTGCGCGTCTCTCCGATCCAGCGAGTACCGGACCAACGGGAACCGGGCAGTCTGTAGTTGGTCGGGGTACTCGGCGTCGGCCGAACGCTGCAACGATTCCTCGACAGCGACCGGATACTTCCGGGTCGGTTCGTCGGTTCCTGGTTCCGACGCCACCAAACCCGCGGATTCCAATGTGTCAGCGAAACCGATCGGGTCGGTCACCTGCGGTAAGGCGACGGTGGACGACACTATCGAGGTCGCGACGTCGGACGACACCGGAGTTACCCGGAACAACGGGTCCAGGACGGGGTCGGTGGCTACCGTGTGCAAGACCAGCGTGTCGACGGTGGAGTCGACGAGAGCGTCGAGCCGCTCGGGATCGTTCGATGTCTGCACACCTTCGGCCTTCAGCGCCTCGCACACGGCCGCGATCAGAGCCGGCAGCCCGCCGGTCCGTCGCGTGATCCGGTCGACCACTCTCAGACTTCGGGGTACCGCGGATGCACGAAGAAAGGCTTCCGTCTCCGCCACGGTGAACGCGAGGGTATCCGAACTGATCATCGTCCGATCCGGCCGCCCGCGAAGACACTGAGGCCACCTGCCCCCGATGCGTGTGGTCACAATGATCCGTAGCTGCGCACCGCACTCGAGAAGTTCACCGACACGATCCTCGGCCGACTCGACGGCATCGAGCCCGTCGAGCATGAGAACGATGGGAGCATGCCGTGTGGCGAGAGCCGAACGAAGAGTGTCGAAATTGGTGCGGCCGTGTGCAATCGGCGCAATTCCTGCGCATGCGCACACACAGGAGAGCACCCTGCCCCAATATTGGTCGCTCGTGATGCCCTCCGGGGGCAACTCGACGAACACCGGGACGGCGGCGGGAATCGGATCGGTCATCAGCCAGGTTCGGACCAGCGTGGTCTTTCCCGAGAACCGACTCCCGTGGACGACCACCAGATCGTCCGAGCCCGACAGAATCGAAAACAAGCGACCTCGGAACAGTGGCAGTTTTTTCGGCACCGACGCGACGCCCTCTCCGCTCCCAAGAACGCGTGACACCACCACACGTATTCGCGTCCCCTCGAATACTATAATCAGACTTACGTGAACTTTAACAGCATCATGAGGTCAAAGTGAGGAAAAGAGACAATAGCCGGAAGCACCGAAATCGATCACATCGATTCGGCCGCCCTGCTTCGTTGTTCAGAAACCCGGTCCAGCGAGAAAGTGTCAGTGCGCGAATCCCCGCGCGCGATGCCCGGTGCCCACACCCGCGCGCAGTCCATCGACAACATCTCCGATTGCTTCGGACAACTTGTACGCGAGGTCGCGACTGAAGCCTTCGCGCAGAACGACCCGCAGCACCGCGATGTCTTCCGCATCCGCAGGCATCGTGTAGGCGGGAACCTGGAAACCGCGGGCGCGCAGTTCGTGCGAAATATCGAAGACGGTGAACCCTGGATCCCCGACCACCTGGAACGACAGCACCGGAATTGCAGACCCGTCCGTAATGATCTCCATGTTGTCGATCTTCGAGATCTGCTCGGACAGCATCAGAGCGGTATCCCGCAACGACTCCATGATCTGGGTGTAGCCCGCAACCCCGAGCCTGATGAAGTTGTAGTACTGGCCGACCACCTGATTGCCGGAACGGGAGAAGTTCAGAGTGAAGGTCGGCATATCGCCTCCGAGGTAGTTGACACGGAACACGAGCTCCTCGGGGAGGTGTTCCTTCGAGCGCCAGACCACGAACCCGATACCCGGATACGTCATGCCGTATTTGTGGCCGCTGACATTGATCGAGACGACCCGAGGGATCTGGAAATCCCACTTCAACTCCGGGTGCAGGAAGGGCACGACGAACCCGCCGCTCGCCGCATCCACGTGCATCGGAACGTCCGGACCCCCGCCTGCAGCAATCTCGTCCAGGGCCTCGGCGATTTCCGCGACCGGTTCCAGCTCTCCGGTGAAGGTCGTCCCGAGAATTGCCACCGCACCGATGGTGTTCTCATCCACAGCATCGCGGACCTGCTCCGGAGTGATGACGTACCGTCCCTTCTCCATGGGCAGATACTTGGGTTCGACGTCGAAGTACCTGCAGAATTTCTCCCAGACCACCTGAACGTTGCTGCCCATGATCAAGTTCGGCTTGTTGGAGTCCTTGCCTGCGGCGTCGCGAGCCTGCCGCCACCTCCATTTGAGCGCCAGGCCCGCCAACATCACCGCTTCGGACGAACCCACGGTCGACACACCGGTCGCGGATGTCGGATCTGTAGGGGACAGACCCTCGGCATGGAAGAGCGCAGCGACCATGTTGACGCAGCGGGTCTCGATCTCTGCCGTGGCCGGGTACTCGTCCTTGTCGATCATGTTCTTGTCGAAGGTTTCCGCCATGAGACGGTCGGCCTGCGGATCCATCCAGGTGGTCACGAACGTCGCCAGGTTCAGGCGCGAACTTCCGTCCAGCATCAACTCGTCGTGGATGAACCGGTAGGCCGCTTCGGGTTCGGTTTCCGATTTGGGCAGCCGCAGCGCAGGAATCGGGTCGGTTCCGAGCCTGCCGGTGTATGCGGGCGCGAGTGTCTCTGTAGGGGCGGCAATGCGGTCTGACATCTCATCCTCCGATACTTGGTGCATCGAACACTCATCCCATCCGATGACAACTATGAACTGAAATTCGGCTGAATTGGGTCACTTCCGATCAGACCTCGATCGGCGGGTAGAGCCTTTCCATCGTGTAGCGACGGTTTCGCCGGACCGAGAGGGCACTCGCGGTCAGCGATCCGAGCAGGATTCCCGTGAGTACTGCGATCGCGATCCACAACCGTGAGTCGATCTGATCAGCCACGGTGAGCTGCCGGAGTCCGTTGACCGTGTAGGTCATCGGATCGAACGGGTGGATGTACTGGAACGGCTTCGCGGTGGTGGGCACCGGGTAGATGCCCCCGGCCGACACGAGCTGCAGCATCAGGAATGCGAGCGTGACGACACGCCCGACCGCGACGCCGAACACCGCGTTGAATGCCTGGATCATCGCCAGGTACGTCGCGGAGACCAGCATGAGGAACAGAATCGTCCCGGCCACATGCTTGACGTCGAGACCGACTCCGAAATGCACGACGGTGTACATGACGATCACCTGGAGAACACCGACCAGCAGCGCGGGCCAGTACGACGCCAGAACGGTTCGATACAGTCCGAGCCCGCTCACCGTCGGCCTGGACTGCAGCGGTGTCAGCAGCATCCAGGTGATGATACCGCCGACGAACAGGGCCAACGAGAGAAAGAACGGAGCGAATCCGGTACCGAACGTCGATGCCTCGTTGTTCGTGTTCTGCTGAAGCGCCACGGGCGTCGACAAAGTATCTGCTGTCGCGGTGCGCTGTTGGTCGTTCCAGCTGGGGACCTGCTGCGCTCCCTGAGCGAGCGCATCCGCCAACTCGTGTGATCCGGACTGCAGTTCGACCATTCCGGAGGAAAGCTGACCGGCGCCGTCCGACAGCTGGAAGCTGCCGTCGGTCAGCTGAACCAGGCCCGAATGCAGTGTCGCCGCACCTGAATTCAGCTCGTTCACACCGCTCTGCAGCTCGCCGACCTCGGCCGCGAGCCCGCCGCCCTGGAGCATCGCCAGACCGCTCTGGAGGGGGCTGTTCGGATCGTTCAGCTCATATTCCAGAGCTCGCGCATCCCCCTGCAGTCGTACGATCTCGGCGCGCAACGCCTCCGTATCGGAAACCACCTCCTGTGCAGTGAACGGCGTCAATGCGCTGATGGCCTGCTGGACGATCGGGTCCGAACTCCGTCCCAGAATGTCGATGACCTGTTGAACCGCGATCCCCGCCGAAGCCTGTGCCGGTTGAGGTATCCGGTCTTCCAGCGCGACGATCGATGCCCGAAGCTGCGAGGCCTGACTTCCGACGCTCGACAACTGCCCGCTGCCGAGAGCGTTCAGAAGCGGACCGGTGACACCGTCGATTGCGGTGGCGAGCTGATCGGCACCGGCCGCCAGCTGAGCCGACCCGTCGCGCGCAGTGACCATGTTGTCGGAGAGTTCGGTCGCGCCCGAGCTGAGCTGGTCGGCACCCGACTTCGCCGTGTCGATTCCATCCGCGAGAGTTGTCGCGCCGTCTGCGGCCTGCTTCAGTCCGGAGCCGGCGGTCTCCAGACCGGTGAGCACCTGTCCGACGCCCTGGGCACCGATCGTCGAGTTGACCTGGCCGATCACCTGCTCCGACGCATCCTGCCCGATGATCGTGGCGAGGTAGTTGTTCGCATCGTTGAAGGTGAAGGTCAAATTCGCCTTCTCGGGGTTGTCACCGTTCGGCGACTCCACCGCTTCGGTGAAGTTCTCGGGAATGGTAATCGTGTAGAAGTACTTTCCGTGTGCGAGACCGTCGACCGCCTCGCTCTCCGACACCTCGTCCAGATCGAGCTGACCGGATGCGATGAGCGACTTGACGACCTGGTCGCCGGCATCGACCTGCTGGCCGGTCGACGATCGACCGGTGTCGTTGTTGACGATCGCGGCCGGAATCTTGTCGACCGCACCGAACGGATTCCAGAAGGCCCACAGGTACATAGCGCCGTACAGAAGCGGCATGAGGATGATCGTGGCGATCGCGATGCGCGGCATGGTGCCGCGGAAGTAACGTTTCGAGTCGCTACCGAGAGAGATTCCTGCCAGCATGGATCACCTCACCTCTGTCATGACGCCGATGTCGCCGGGACCGAGAAGACCGTGCATATCGACCACCGCTCGCACTCCCGTTCCCGGTTCGAGCGGGTTCACGTCGGCGGTGATCACTGATTGCTGCCCTCCGAGCGCAACCAGCCTTCCCAGCAATGTGGCACGCTCCCTGTCGTCGGCGATCTTGTCGGTCCGCCCGACCACCAGCAGCGGAGGCCGGCGGGTGTTGGCAACCGCAATGCGCAGCAGCAACTGTTGGATCTCGGGCAGATCGTCGACGAATGCGTTGAGCCGTGGAAGCGGCACCTCGCCGAAGACCTCCTCGCACATATCGGCGACCCCGCCCTCGTCGACACGCGGAACAAACCTGTACCACGGTGAATCCCAACGCTTCTGCTCGGTCACGAGGTCGCGCACGGTGACCGACGGCAGTACGTCGTCGAGCTCGTTCATGCACGCGATGGCCGACTGCGCGAACACCTTCGTCGGTTTGTTCTTGAAACCGAGGACGGTGATCGATCCCCGAGTCAGCCGCATCCTGCCGCACAGCGCCATCATGAGCGCGGTACGGGCCGCACCCGCCTGTCCCGACACGACCGTCACACCGCCCTCGTCGATGTCGATGTCGAGGGGACCGAACACGGGACCCCACGGGCCGTGAAGTTCGATGCCTCGGGCCGACACCAGGCTGCCGGGGATCCGACCCCACCCGGATTCGGGTGTGTCGGAGGCCTCGAGGGTCTCGTAGTCCTCGGATTCATATTCGTCGAGATGTGTATCGGCCACTGGTCACCCACACTTCCTCGTCGCTTCAGCGAAAACATCCGGGCACGCCCCAGCGGGTGACATCGCGTGCGGCGTCACTTGTCGGGGCGACGCGTTCAGAGCTGGTTCTTGACTACTCGACCGTTCTTGACGATCACCGACAGGTTCTTGCCCGGATCCGCCAGCAAGTTCAGGTCGTCGAGCGGATTGCCGTCGACGAGGAGCACATCGGCCCAGGCCCCTTGTCGGATCACTCCGAATTCGGCTTGACGGTACGGATCCCGTTCACCTGCAAGCCGGAACAGTTCGGCGTTGCCCGACGTGAGCATCGTCAACGACTCCAGATTGGTGTAATGGTCGCCCAGACGAGCGGCCATCTCGCTCTGCCGCGGCGCGAGCTGCGGCTCGAGCAGAAGATCGGTGCCCCATGCAGTCTTGACGCCGTGCTTCTTCGCCCACTCGTAGATGTGGTCCACACCTGTGCAGATCTCCCGGTCCTTCTCCGCGCGATCCGGGTCGGGATAGTGGTGGTCGCCGAGAGCGAAGGGCTGCATCGAGAGCCACACCTCCTTCTCCGCGATCAGCGCAATGGTCTCCTCGTCGGCAAGATGGCCGTGTTCGATGGACCGAACACCCGCCGCAAGTGCGCGCCGAATCCCGGTGACGTTGTACACGTGGGTCGCCACGTAGGTGCCGTAGTCGGTTGCTGCGTTCACCGCGGCCCTGAGTTCCTTGTCGATGAACTGCACGGTGTACAGCGGGTCGTACATCGACGCCGCACCGCCGCCCACCATCAGCTTGATCTGCGACGCACCCTTCTTCAGCTGCTCACGCACGCCGGCGAGGACCTGATCTTCCCCGTCCGCGACCCGCATGAACCCGATCTGTTCGGCACGGCCCTGGTCGCCTCCGAACACCGTCGGGCAGTCGTAGACGAATCCGAAATCACCGTGCCCGCTCGTCTGTGAGAGGGCTGCTTGCGACGGGTAGATCCGTGGGCCTTCGAACAGTCCCCGATCGATCACCGACTTGATGCTGGCCGTATCTCCGGCCATGTCGCGTACCGCGGTGAACCCGCGGTGCAACATGTTCTTGGCCTCTGCGAGCCCGTTCAGCGCAATGTGAGACTCGGATCCCATCACCATGTCGACGTAGGAATTGGCGTTGCCGACCAGGTGGACGTGGGCATCACTCATGCCGGGCATCAGTACTCGGTTGGCACCGTCGATGACGACGGTCTCGCGGCCCGGTTCGTCGCCGATGGGCGACGTGGACACCGCGGCAATTCTGTCCCCATCCATCAGCACGTCGCCACCGACCAGATCACCGGAGTGACCGTCGAATACACGGACGTTTCGGAACAACAGGCGCTTGCTCGAATCCGGGGTTGCCGTCATGAGCCGGACGTTAATCCGGTTGTTCTCGGCGCGCGCGCGATCCCACTGCCGTCCGGAAGAATTCACCCTCCGGTTTCACCCTCGTACCGGTGACGGCAGAAGAGCTCCAGGGCAGGGGATTTCGTCCTGTAACAGGCGTATCCGTATCGGGTGCGAGACGCTCTGCGGTGTTCTACACTGCCGCCATGGTGATCCGTCCGACCTTGCGTCTGCAGTCCTGGGGATTCGTTGTCGGAGCCTTCCTCTTCGCACTCGGCTCGGCCCCGGGGGTCTCGAGCATGCTCGGCACTACCGGTGCCAACACGTCGTTCTTCATCGGCTCGTGGTTCTTCACTGGCGCTGCATTCGTACAGTTGATGTTGAGCGGCGCCCCGACGGTCTCGGACAAGCAGGGCATCGGGATCCGGGCCGAGTGGCTTTCGGCACTGGTCCAATTCATCGGCACGCTTCTGTTCAACGTGAGCACCGGAGCAGCTCTACACGCACACACCGTCAAAGGTGAGGAGCACTTGGTGTGGAACCCGAACCTCGAGGGGTCCCTGTGCTTTCTCGCCTCCAGTGCGCTCGCCGTGCTGATCCTGTGGCGCGCGAAATCGTACTGGGCACCGCGCTCGAAGGACTGGCAGAGTGTCTGGCTCAACATGCTCGGGTCAATCGCCTTCGGGGTGTCCGCCGTCGGCTCGTTCGTCCTCGCAACCGGCAGCACACTCGATCCGAGTCTCGCAAATGTCGGAACGTTCGTCGGGGCCCTGTGCTTCCTTTTCGCATCGACCGCCTATCTCGGCAGACAGCGCGCGCCCGAACCGGTGCCTTCCGCCGCGTCCTGATGGCCGTTCTGCACCCGATGGTCGCCGCCGAGGTTCCGCGCGGCGTCAGGACTCGGGTGGGCCGAGAACCGCGTCGGGTCCCTGTTCCAGCAGGACACGGAACGCGTCTTCCTCGAGAATCGGAATACCCAGGTCCGAGGCCTTGTCGGCCTTGGACCCCGGATTGTCGCCGACCACGACGAACGCGGTCTTCTTCGACACCGAGCCTGCCGCCTTGCCGCCGCGAGCGAGGATCGCTTCCTTCGCTTCGTCGCGTGAGAGCCCGGCCAGCGTGCCGGTCACCACGATGGACATTCCCTCGAGGGTGCGTTCGATGGATTCGTCGCGCTCGTCCTCCATGCTCACACCGGCCGCAGCCCACTTGTCGATGATCGCGACGTGCCACTCGACGGTGAACCATTCGACGACAGCGGCCGCGATCGTGGCCCCCACACCCTCCACAGCGGCAAGCTCATCGAGCGACGCCGCCCGGATACGGTCGAGACTGCCGAATTCGGTGGCCAGGGCTCGTGCGGCGGTGGGGCCGACATGCCGGATCGACAGGGCCACCAGAACCCGCCAGAGCGGCTTTTCCTTCGCCGTGGCGAGGTTCTGCAGCAGACGTTCGCCGTTCTTCGACAGCACTCCTTTCGTGGTCTTGAAGATCGACGTGCGCATCAGGTCGGTAGCGGTGAGCGAGAACAGATCTCCTTCATCGCCGATCGCTTCGGATTCGAGCAGGGCCGTCGCCGCCTCGTAGCCGAGGGCTTCGATGTCGAATGCGCCGCGCCCCGCCACATGGAACACGCGTTCACGCAACTGCGCCGGGCAGTACTGCTGGTTCGGGCACCGCAGGTCGACGTCGCCCTCCTTTGCCGGTGCGAGGGGGGTCGCGCACTCCGGGCAGTCCGTAGGCATCACGAAGGCACGTTCGCTGCCGTCGCGGACATCGACGACCGGTCCGAGTACTTCCGGAATCACGTCGCCGGCTTTGCGCAGCACGACGGTGTCGCCGATGAGAACACCCTTGCGCTCCACTTCGGAGGCATTGTGCAGAGTCGCGAGGGACACCGTGGATCCCGCGACCGCCACCGGCTCCATGTAGGCGAACGGGGTCACGCGACCGGTACGCCCCACGCTGACCCGGATGTCGAGAAGCGTGGTGGTCACTTCCTCGGGAGGGTACTTGTAGGCGATCGCCCAGCGCGGGGCGCGCGACGTCGCGCCGAAACGGCGGTGCAGGGCCATCTCGTCGATCTTCACGACGAGTCCGTCGATCTCGTGTTCGATGTCGTGCCGGTGCTCACCCCAGTACGTCATCCGTTCGATCACCGCATCGGCGCCGGTGACCCGCACGGTGTGTGGCGAGACGGGTAGCCCCCACGCAGCGAGCGCGGCGTAGGCGTCGGATTGAGATTCGGGCCGGAAGCCGTCGATCCGGCCCAGACCGTGGCAGATCATTCCGAGTCGGCGCTTCGCCGTCACAGCGGGGTTCTTCTGACGCAGCGATCCTGCCGCCGAGTTCCGGGGATTGGCGAACGGTGCTTTGCCTTCGGCGACGAGACTTGCGTTGAGAACCTGGAAGTCTTCGAGGCGGAAGAACACCTCGCCGCGAACCTCGAGGAGCGAGGGAATCGGATATTCGGCTGTGGCAGTGAGTCGTTCCGGGACGGCATCGATGGTCATGGCATTGAGCGTGACCAGCTCGCCGGTGCGGCCGTCGCCGCGCGTTGCCGCACGCACGAGCCGCCCGTCCTCGTAGACGAGGCTCAGCGCCACGCCGTCGATCTTCACCTCGCACAGATAATGCAGATCCGATCCGGCCTCGGATTCGACGCGGGACAGCCAGGCGCGTAGTTCGTCCTCGTCGAAGACGTTGTCGAGGCTGAGCATGCGTTCGAGGTGATCGACAGCCGTGAAGTCGGTGGCAAAACCGCCACCGACGAGCTGCGTGGGCGAATCGGGGGTGCGAAGGTCGGAGTACTCGTCTTCGAGCGCGTTGAGCTGCCCGAGCAATTGATCGAATGCACCGTCGGAGATGATCGGGGCGTCGCGCACGTAGTAGCGGAACTGGTGCTCGCGCACTTCCTCCGCGAGTTGTTGCCAGCGCTCACGTGCGTCTGCTGGAGCTGTATCGGCCACGTCCGTCGGTTCACTCACAGCTTGCAAGCGTAGTCGAGGAGACCGACGAATCCGTCAGAGCGAATCGGGGTCTTCCGCGAATGCAGCGGCGACATCGTTCGCCAGTCCGAGCGCGGTCCGGGCCCAGGCCGGGTCGGCGGCCGACAAGCCGCATGCCGGAGTAACCGACACCGAACGGAGCGTTGCCCGCGCGAATCCGAGGCGGTCGATCAATGCCACCGCCGGTGCTGCCGACTCCCGCCAGGTCAGCCGCTTCTCCGGCGCGGTCGTCGGGATCAGGCCCAGCAGCAGAGTTGTGTCCGAATCGAGCAGTTCGCCCACCGCGTCGAGGTCCGCGCGGGTGAGCTGCGCGAGGTCGAACGAGACGGCGCCGGCCGCACTTCGGCGCAGCAGGTCTGCGGGAAGATCACCCGAGCAGCAGTGCACCGCGGTCGGAAGTCCGACGCCGGTGAGGGTCGCATCGAGGACGTGCTGGACCTCCGGTTCGGGCACGGCGGGCACGGTTTCGAGCATGGTACGTCCCCGCAACGATCCGGAGAGTACGGCCGGCAATGCGGGCTCGTCGAACTGAACGACGGTCGAGACGCCGAGACGCCGGCGCAGTTCGGCCGCGTGCCTCGCGACACCTTCCGCGAGAGATTCCGACAGGTCGCGGACCGCGCCTCGGTCGACGAGAGCGCGGGTGCCTGTCGCGAGCTCGGTGTGCGCGGCGAGTGTCCACGGCCCGATCGACTGCACCTTGACGGTGCGGTCGGATCCGGCTCCGGCGAGTTCCCATGCCTCCTCGAGCGCGTCGAGATCTTGTTTCAGCAGGTCCTCCGCGACACGTGCGACAGCGCCGCGTCCGGACCGCAGGCGGTAACCGGTGGTGGTGGCGTCGAGATGCAGGTCGACGAGCAGTGCGCTCGCGCGGCCGATCATGTCGGCTCCGAGCCCCCGTGCGGGCAGTTCGACCACGTGCGGCAGCGACGGGAGTTCGCCGACGATCACCGCGGCGGCCTCCCGGGCGTCGGTGCCCGGCCATGATCCGATTCCGGTGGTCGATCCCGCCCAGGGATTCGCACCCGCCAGTGCTGGGGTCACTGGTCTCCGGCCGTACCGGTTGCCGTGATCGTGCCGCTACCGAGGACGATGTCGCCCCCCGGATCGGGACGGTACAGGACCGCCGCTTGGCCTGCCGCGACACCGGTGAGGGGTTCGCGAAGCGAGATCTCGATGGCGCCGGGGTTCGCGACATCGTCGACGCTGCCGACGGATTCGGCAACCGCCTCCGCGAGCCCGCCGTGTGCGCGGACCTGCACGACGCATTCGATCGGTCCGACCGGCGCGGAACCCGATGTCCACACGGCACGTTCGGCCTTGATCGACGACACCTGCAGGCGTTCGGCGCTACCCACCTTCACGGTGCCGGTCTCGGGTTCGATCTCCGTGACGTAGCGAGGGCGCCCGTCTGCGCCCGGTCCGGCGATCCCGAGGCCCTTGCGCTGTCCGATCGTGAAGCCGTGCACACCTTCGTGTTCGGCGAGAATCTCCCCGGAGTCGGCATCGACGACCGCGCCTGGACGAACACCGATCTCGGCGCCGAGGAAAGCCCGGGTGTCGCCCGACGGGATGAAGCAGATGTCGTGACTGTCGGGTTTGTCGGCTACTGCAAGGCCACGCTCGGCAGCCTCTTCGCGGATCCGTTCCTTCGGGGTGTCGCCCACGGGGAACATCGCACGCGAAAGCTGTTCCGCCGTCAGCACTGCCAGCACGTAGGACTGGTCTTTGTCTGCGTCGACCGCACGACGCAGGACACCGGCACCAAGTTGTGCGTAGTGGCCGGTCGCGACGGCATCGAAACCGAGCGCGACGGCGCGATCCGCCAGCGCCGAGAACTTGATCTTCTCGTTGCACCGCAGACACGGGTTCGGTGTCTGCCCCGCGGCGTAGGACGCAACGAAATCGTCGATCACCTCTTCCTTGAAGCGATCGGCGAAATCCCATATGTAGAACGGGATTCCGAGCACATCGGCGGCGCGACGCGCATCGCCGGCATCCTCTTTGGAGCAGCATCCACGCGAACCGGTGCGCAACGTCCCCGGCGCCGTCGACAGTGCCAGATGCACACCGACCACCTCGTGACCTGCATCGACAACGCGGGCTGCGGCAACCGCCGAGTCCACACCGCCGCTCATCGCCGCAAGAATCCTCATCCCCGGTCACCTCCTCGTCCGCCGACGCTCGCCATCCCGGCGGCCCGCGCTCTGTCCACCACCTGCGGCAACGCCGCGAGCAGCACTTCAATATCGCCTCGGGTCGTGGTGTGCCCCAACGAAAACCGCAGAGAACCCCGCGAGACGGCCGGGTCGCATCCCATAGCCACCAGCACATGACTCGCCCGTGCCACTCCCGCAGTACATGCCGAACCTGTCGAGCATTCGATCCCGGCGGCGTCGAGCAACATCAGCAACGAGTCGCCTTCGCACCCGGGGAAAGTGAAATGTGCGTTGCCGACCAAGCGGTCGGTGCCGCGTGGCCCGTTGAGTATCGCATCGGGCACGACTCGTTCGACGCCGGAGATCAGTTCATCGCGCAGGACCTCGAGTTCGGCGGTCCGTGCCTGCAGTTCGATGGTCGCGAGGCGAAGCGCCGTCGCCATACCCACGACCGAGGCGGTGTCCTGCGTACCGGACCGCACGTCGCGTTCGTGACCGCCACCGTGGGCCAGCGGAACGCACGGCACCTGCCGGCCCAGCAGTAGCGCACCCACGCCCTGGGGGCCACCGAACTTGTGCGCGGCCACGGTGAGTGCGGACAGTCCGCTGGCCGTGAAGTCGACGGGAAGGTGCGCCACCGCCTGGACCGCGTCGCTGTGGATCGGGATGTCGAACTCTGCGGCCACCGCAGCGAGAGAGGCAATCGGCATCACGGTGCCGACTTCGTTGTTCGCCCACATCACGGTCACGAGTGCGACCTCGTCGGCGTGTGCCTCGAGTTCCTGGCGCAACGTGCGTGGGTCGACACGCCCGCTCTCGTCGACGGGCAGCCAGGTCACATCCGCGCCTTCGTGCTCCACGAGCCATTCGACGGCATCGAGCACCGCATGGTGTTCCACCGCACTCGCGATGATGCGGTGACGACGCGGGTTCTGCGCGCGCCGACCCCAGTAAATGCCCTTGACGGCGAGGTTGTCGCCCTCGGTACCGCCCGAGACGAAGATCACCTCGGAGGGGCGCGCACCGAGATCCGCCGCGATCGATTCGCGGGCCTCTTCGATGCGGCGTCTGGCGGCACGACCGGAACCATGCAGGGACGACGCGTTTCCGACGGTCGCGAACACGTGTGTCATCGCCTCGATCGCCGCGGACAGCATGGGCGTGGTCGCGGCGTGGTCGAGGTAGACGGTCTTCGAGGTGCCGGAGGGACCGGCGGCGGGCAAGGTCATGACCGATCCAGGATAGCCGGTCCGATCAGGTGGGCGTCACCACCGGCCCCGCTGTCGACACCACGTGCGGGGCGGCACTCCGCTCCGTCGGCCGTATCGCCCGTTCACACCGGGCTGCGAGGTCGCGGCGATCGGTCCCCGGCCACTCGAGCGGTGCGACAGTCACCGCCACGACGAGCCGCCGAGAGCGCGCGAGTCTGCTGATCGAGGTCCCGATCGTCTCCTCCCCCACGAATGCGGGACCGGTGGTCCGCGCACCAGTGTGGTCGAGGTACGTGAACCCGATGGGTTGCACCGGGCATTCCGCGTCGATGGCGGCTTCGAACAGCGCCGAGCGGAACGTCCCGTACGCGCGACCGCACCAGGTCGTCCCTTCGGGGAAGAAGGCGACGCGCTCGCCGGCCTCCAACCGGGTCCGGACGGTGTCGACGACACCTGGTAGAGCTCGCAGACGGTCACGTTCGATCGGGATCACCCGCATCCGCCGCGCAAGCGCGCCGAGTGTGCCCCAATCGAGTAGGTCGGCGCGTGCCACGAACCCCGCGGGGGTCACGGCCATGACCACCAGCACGTCGGTCCAGGACACGTGGGGTGCCACGACGAGGAGACCCCCGTCGTACCCCCGGCGGTCGCGCAGGTCGGTGACGGCGACACGCATCCCTACGCACCGCAGCAGGCCGCGGGCACCTGCCCGCAGCAAGACCTCTCGTGCCGAGGCCGGGACGAGCCGGGCCGCCACGAGGACGGGCGCGCAGGCGAGGACCACCAGGACGGTGCACGCTCGAATGGCGACGGTCACCCACGCGACCCGGGGTGACGTCGAGGGAAGGCAGCCGTCGCCGCACGGGCTCGCGGGCATCCACGCATGCGTGCGCGTGGTCATGCTTCGGCACTTTCGGCGGCTGCCCGCAGGCGTTCGAGGTAGCGGATGTTCGCGTCGTGCAGGCTCAGCATGGCGACGAAGTCCGCGACGCCGAAGTCTGGATCGTGTGCGGGCTCGCCGCAGATCTGGGCGCCGAGGCGCAGATATCCGCGCATGAGCGGCGGCACGACGACCCGTGCGGGCCTTTCGATCTCGTCGAGGCAACGGCCGTCGACCACCACCGGGTTCAACGGGCGCACCCGTCGTTCCGGGTCGATGCCGTGGCGCCCGAGCACCATGTCGCGCACGCCGCGGACGTTGGCGCCCACAGCGTCACTGGGCTGCAGTTGCATCGGCACCGAGACACAGCCGATGACCAGGTCGTGGCCGGTCAGCTCCAGGTACCGCAGGATCCCGGCCCACATGAGGGTCAGGACGGAGCCGGAACGGTGCGCCGCGTCAACGCACGCGCGACCCATTTCCACGGCACGCAGACCTTCGGGGTCGAGCGCGGACAGGTCGAATTCGGTGGCGGTGTAATAGCCGCCCGCCTCGTGCGCCGCGGTCGGCGGCAGCATCCGATAGCAGCCGACGAGTTCGCCGGTACTGGCCTCGTGCGCAAGAAGGTGGTCGCAGAATTCGTCGAACGGGTCGGCGTCCAGGTCGTTGCCATCGCCGGGGAGCGCGAAGCCGGGTTCGGTGGCGAACACCCGGCGACGCAGCCGCTGTGCCGCCTCCCGATGGTGCGCCTCGGTGGAGATACTCAGCGAATATCGCGGGCCGGACAGCACCGGAACCGTGAATTCTCGTGTGTGTGACAGCACCGCTGATGTGGTCATGCTGCAGGTGTAACGCGGCGGTGCGGCACGACGGCAGCGATGGGGTGTCGCGTTCGTGAACAGGGTGGAACAACCGCGCGGCCCCGTTCCGGGAAGTCCGGAACGGGGCCGCGCGGAGCGTTACGCGACGAACGTCTCAGCCTTTGTGCTTCTTGACGGCTTCGGTCAGCTGCGGTGCGACGTTGAACAGGTCGCCCACGACGCCGTAGTCCGCGATCTCGAAGATCGGGGCCTCTTCGTCCTTGTTGACCGCAATGATGGTCTTCGACGTCTGCATGCCGGCGCGATGCTGAATGGCACCGGAGATTCCGAGGGCCACGTACAGCTGCGGCGAGACGGTCTTACCCGTCTGACCGACCTGGAACTGGCCCGGGTAGTAACCGGAGTCCACGGCGGCGCGCGAAGCGCCGACGGCGGCACCGAGCGAGTCGGCGAGCGGCTCGATGACCTCGTGGAACTTGTCCTCGGAGCCGACACCGCGGCCACCGGAGACCACGATCGATGCCTCGGTGAGCTCGGGGCGGTCGCCACCGACGACAGGCTCACGGGAGGTGATCTTGACGGCGTTCTCCTCCTGCGCCGGGACCTCGACGTCGACGCGCTCCGCGGCACCGGCCTGCGGAGCGGACTCGATGGCACCCGGGCGAACCGAAATGACCGGAACCTCGCCGTTGGCCTTGGCGTCGACGGTGAACGCGCCACCGAAGATCGAGTGGACGGCCGAGCCATCGCCCTTGACGTCGACGACGTCGACGAGCAGGCCGGAACCGATGCGCGCGGCGAGGCGGCCCGACACCTCCTTGCCCTCGACCGATGCCGCAGTGAGGACCGCTGCGGGGCTGGTGGACTCGACGAGGGCGGCGAGGACGTCGACCTTCGGGGTCACCAGGTAGCTGTCGACCACGTCGGATTCGGCGGCATAGACCTTGACGGCACCGGCCGCGGCGAGGGCTTCCTGCAGCTTGTCTGCGGTGCCGGCCGGGCCTGCCACGACGGCGGACGGCTCACCGAGCGCACGGGCGGCGGTGATGAGTTCCACGCTGATCTTCTTCAGTGCACCCTCGGCGTGCTCGACGAGCACAAGTACTTCTGCCATTGCTTGTTTCTCTCCCTAGATATGTCTGCTGTGTGCCGTGGGGCGCGATCAGATGATCTTCTGGCCGACCAGGTACGTGGCGATCTGGTTGCCGCCCTCGCCCTCGTCCGCGACACGCTCGCCCGCGGTGCGCGGGGGCTTCGGCGTGACACCGGTGACGGTGGTGGCAGCGTTGGCGACACCGAAGATCTCCGGGTCGAGACCGATCTCGGCGAGCGTGAGGGTCTGCACTTCCTTCTTCTTCGCGGCCATGATGCCCTTGAAGGACGGGAAGCGCGGCTCGTTGATCTTCTCGGTGACCGAGATGATGGCCGGCAGCGGAGCCTCGACGCCGAAGACACCCTCGTCGGTTTCGCGCTCGCCGGAAGCCTTACCGTCGGCGACGGTCAGCTTGCGCAGGTGGGTCAGGTGGGGCAGGCCGAGGTACTCGGCAATGATCGCCGGCACCGCACCTGCGCGGCCGTCGGTGGCCTCGTTGCCCGCGATGACGAGTTCGACGCCTTCGATCTGACCGAGCGCGGCAGCAAGCGCGTACGAGGTCTGGATGGCGTCCGATCCGTGGAGGGCGGGATCGTTGAGGTGGATGGCCTTGTCGGCACCCATCGACAACGCCTTGCGGATCGCATCGGTGGCGCGGTCGGGACCTGCGGTGAGGACGGTCACCTCGCCGCCGTCGCGCTCCTTGACGAGCAGGGCTTCTTCGACGGCCCGCTCATTGATCTCGTCGAGCACGGCATCGGCGGCCTCACGGTCGAGAGTGAAGTCGCCGTCGGTGAGCTTGCGCTCGGACCACGTATCGGGGACCTGCTTGATCAAAACGACGATGTTCGCCATGGGTCTACGTCGACCTCCTGTGTGTAGCTACTTCGGATTCGGAGCGGCGATGCCTGAACCGACTACTCGTGCCTGTCGCACGGCATGTGCGCCAGATTACCAAACGCTAAGTTACTGGGTGGTAACTTTGTGGAATTCCCGGTTCACCATAACCGCAGACGAGGAGCGAAATGGCTGTGATCTGGACCACCGAGTCCGACTCCGCAGGCGGTGGGTCTACTCTCGGGGCGGTGAGTGACTCCACCGTCCGCGCCGACGGCGCGCAACAGCTGCCACTGACCGGCGAACGGACAGTCCCCGGCATCGCCGAAGAAAACTACTGGTTCCGCCGCCACGAAGTGGTCTACCGCGACATGTTGCAGCGATGTGCCGACCGCATCGTCCTCGAGGCCGGTGCCGGCGAGGGCTACGGGGCCGATATGATCGCCGACGTCGCTACTCGTGTCATCGGACTCGACTACGACGAGGGTGCCGTCGCGCACATCCGCACCCGGTACCCGCGCATCGACATCCGTCAGGGCAACCTCGCCGAACTCCCACTCGACGATGCCTCCGTCGACGTGGTCGTGAATTTCCAAGTCATCGAACACCTCTGGGATCAATCTCAGTTCCTTCGGGAATGCCACCGCGTCCTGACACCCGGGGGCGAGCTGCTCATCAGCACCCCCAATCGCATCACCTTCTCCCCCGGGCGCGACACACCGCTCAACCCGTTCCACACCCGCGAACTCGACGCCGCCGAACTGACCGAGCTCCTCGTCGACGCGGGTTTCCGCCTCGACCTCGTCACCGGCGTCCACCACGGCAGTTCTCTGCGTGCACTCGACGCCAAGCACGGTGGCTCGTTCATCGACGCACAGATCGAGCGCGCCCTCGCCGGCGAGCCGTGGCCCGATGGGCTGACCGCCGACGTCGCGGCCGTCACCGCCGACCACTTCGCCCTCTCCCCCGAGAACCTCGACGACAGTCTCGACCTGGTGGCAGTCGCAGTGAAGGATCCTGCACCGTGAGATCCGAACCGACACGCGAACCGGGGATGTTCGCCCTGGTCCTCCACTCCCATCTTCCGTGGCTCGCGAACCACGGACGGTGGCCGGTCGGCGAAGAATGGCTGTATCAGTCCTGGGCCGCGACGTACCTGCCCGTCGCCGACGTCCTGCATCGCCTCGCAGACGAAGGGCGCACTCGGCTGCTGACCCTCGGGGTCACGCCCGTGCTCGCCGCACAGCTCGACGATCCGCACAGCCTCACCGGTATGCATCACTGGCTGGGCAACTGGAAGTTGCGCGCGCACGAGGCCGCCGGGATGCTCGAACCGTCCTATCGCGCGCTCGGCGCCCGTGAGCACCGCGCCGCCGAGCGAGCACTCGAGACGTTCGAGACCCGGTGGCGGCACGGCGGATCTCCCGTCATCCGCGAACTCGTCGACGCCGACACGATCGAACTGCTCGGCGGTCCGCTCGCGCATCCGTTCCAGCCATTGCTCGATCCTCGACTGCGGGCGTTCTCGCTGTCCGAGGGACTCGACGACGCACACCGGCGGTGGCAGCACACCCCCCGCGGAATCTGGGGGCCCGAATGCGGGTACACCCCGGGCATGGAGAAAGGCTATGCCGCAGCGGGTGTCGAGCACTTCATGGTCGACGGACCGGCTCTGCACGGCGACACCGCACTGGGACGCACCGTCCGTGAGTCCGACGTCGTGTGTTTCGGCCGCGACCTGAAGGTCTCCTATCGGGTCTGGTCCCCGAAGTCCGGATACCCCGGGCATTCGGCATACCGCGACTTCCACACCTACTGCCACGACACCGGCCTCAAGCCCTCACGTGTCACCGGTCGCACCGTCGCGTCGGAGGACAAGGCCCCGTACGACCCCGATCTCGCGTCGGTCGCACTCGATCGGCACGTTGCGGATTTCGTCGACACCGTCCGGCAGCGGCTGCGCAGCGAATCGACCCGCATCGGGCGCGATGCCCTCGTCGTCGCTGCGTTCGACACCGAACTGTTCGGGCACTGGTGGTACGAGGGACCTGTCTTCCTCGAGCGCCTGCTGCGTGCGCTACCCGAAGCCGGCATCGAGGTGGGCACACTCTCCGACGCGCGTGACCGCGGGTACGTCGGCGGGCCGGTGGCACTCGAGGACTCGTCATGGGGTTCGGGGAAGGATTGGCGGGTGTGGGCCGGAGATCAGGTCGCCGACCTCGTCCAACTCGACGACGAGGTCGTCGCCACCGCGCTCGACACCATCGACAAGTCCCGCGACGCCCTCGGATCGCACACACCCGCTCTGCGTAACCGGGTGCACGACCAGCTTCTACGTGAGGCGCTGCTGACCGTCTCGAGCGACTGGGCGTTCATGGTCAGCAAGGACACCGCGGCGGGCTATGCACGCGACCGCGCCCACAAGCACGCGCACGCGACACGGGAGATCGCCGCCGCAGTCGCCGAAGGGCGCGACACCGCAGCGCGACGACTCGCCGACGCCTGGAACCGAGCCGACAACCTGTTCCCCGGACTCGACGCACGGCGTCTCCCCGGCAGACACGGAGGCCCCCTGTGACATCGACGATTGCTCCGCGGCTGAAGATCCTCCTGGTGTCCTGGGAGTACCCCCCGGTCGTGGTGGGTGGCCTCGGCAGGCACGTCCACCATCTGGCGACCGAACTCGCCGCGGTGGGGCACGAGGTGGTGGTGCTGTCGCGCCGCCCCACCGGCACCGACGCGTCGACCCACCCGACGATCACCCACATCTCCGAGGGTGTCCTCGTCGTCGCGGTGGCCGAGGATGCACCGCACTTCGAGTTCGGCACCGACATGCTCGCCTGGACCCTCGCGATGGGGCACGCGATGGTCCGCGCGGGAGTCGGGCTCAGCCGGGGCGGTATCGGCGACGGCTGGCACCCCGACGTCGTCCACGCGCACGACTGGCTCGTCGCGCATCCCGCGATCGCCCTCGCCGAGTACTTCGACGTTCCACTGGTCTCCACCCTCCACGCGACCGAAGCGGGTCGTCACAGCGGATGGCTGTCGGGTCGTATCAACCGGCAGGTGCACTCGGTCGAGTGGTGGCTGGCCAACGAATCGGACGCGCTCATCACGTGTTCGGCATCCATGCGCGACGAAGTCACCGAACTGTACGGCCCCACGTTGCCGACGATCTCGGTGATCCGCAACGGCATCGACGTCACCACCTGGTCGTACCGGGAGCGGCAGCCTCGGACCGGGCCCGCGCAGCTGCTGTACGTCGGCCGGCTCGAGTACGAGAAGGGTGTGCAGGACGCGATCGCGGCGATGCCGAAGATCCGGCGTTCACATCCGGGCACCACGCTCGTCATCGCCGGCGAAGGCACCCAGTTCGAGTGGCTGCGTGAACAGTCCCGCCTGCACCGGGTTGCGAGGTCGGTGACCTTCGTGGGCAACCTCGACCACACCGAGCTGCTCGGCTGGCTGCACGGCGCGGACGCGATCGTCCTGCCGAGCCGCTACGAACCGTTCGGGATCATTGCCCTCGAGGCTGCCGCAGCGGGCATCCCGCTCGTCACGTCCACGGCGGGTGGTCTCGGTGAAGCCGTGGTCGACGGTGCGACCGGCCTGTCGTTCCAGCCCGGTGAGGTCGCGGGCCTGGTGTCCGCGGTACGGGAGACCCTCGACGATCCGTCCGCGGCCCAGGAGCGAGCGCGTGCGGCCCGCGATCGACTCACCGATCAGTTCGATTGGGGTGTGGTCGCCGAGGAGACCGTCCAGGTCTACGCCGCCGCGAAACGTCGGGTCCGGCATCCGATGGCGCGGCCGACGATCCCACAGCGTCCCCTGCCGGATCGCAGCTGACATCAATCCGTCGACACGTCCGGCGCAGGCAACAACGGTGGCTGCCTGTCGAACCACGGGCTCGCCTGTTCGAGCTCGCCCGCAAGAGAGAGCAACAGGGCTTCCCCACCGAGCGGTGCGACGAACTGCACGCCCAGCGGCACCGCATCCGCAGTCCAGTGCAATGGAATCGAGATCGCCGGCCGCCCCGTGATATTCGCCAACTGCGTGTAAGGAGTGCGACCGAGGTTGTCGTCGATCACCTTGTCGATCACTCCACCCCAGCGCGCGAGCCGCGCCAACCGCGCCGCCATCAGCACCGATCCCACTCCCCGCATCCACGCGGGGGTGGCCAGTTCACCCACCCGCGCCGGCGGATACGCCAGAGTCGGGGTGAGCAACAGATCGTAACGTTCGTGGAACGCGGACAGGTCGCGGATGTAGTCTGCCCATCGAGCATGAGCGGCAAGGTAGTCCGGGGCCGATACGGATCTGCCGAGTGCGGCCATGATGCGGGTGTCGAACTCGAAACCGTCCGATCCGCAACCGGTACGCCGGCGGGCATCCTCGACTTCGAGGGCGAGCGACGCGAACCACATCGTCAGGAAGTCGGCGGCGAGGCGACGCTCGTCGATTCCCGTTTCGGCCGGTTCCACCCGGTGCCCGAGTTCGTCGAGCAGCACCACTGCGCGGTCCACCGCTGCGACGGCCTCGGGGTCGACGCCGGTGCCGATCGGAGAGACGGTCGCGTAGCCGATCCGCAGGCGCTGCGGCGGCGTACACACTGCTGCGGCATAGGATCCGGGTGTAGCACCTACCGCATAGGGCGCCGCCGGATAGGTACCCGCCATCACGTCGAGCATCGCAGCCGAGTCGCGAACAGTCCGACTGATCACTCCGTTGGACACCGCGCCGTGCAACGGTTCCCCACCGATCGGCCCCGTGGGCACCAGGCCCCGACCTGGCTTGAGACCGACAAGGCCGCAGCACGCCGCCGGGATGCGGATCGAGCCGCCGCCGTCGTTGGCGCCCGCCACGGGTACGACACCGGCAGCCACGGCTGCTGCGGACCCACCCGATGACCCGCCGGGCGTGAGCTCGGGATTCCACGGATTGCGGGTTACCCCACCCGCCTCCGGCTCGGTGACTCCCTTCGCGCCGAACTCCGGTGTGTTGGTCTTTCCGAAGATCACCAGCCCGGACCCGAGCCAGCGATCCACCACCACGGAGTTCCGGGTCGCGGGGAGCTCGGCGAGCGCACGGGAACCGCTCCCGGTGGGGGTTCCGATCACATCCTGTAGCAGGTCCTTGACCAGGAACGGCACGCCCGCGAACGGCCCTGTCATGGTGCCGGAGGCGCGGACGCGGGCACGCTCGCCGAGACGGTGCACAACCGTGTTCAGCGTCGGATCGACAGCATCGAGGCGTGCGAGGGCCGAGTCGAGCAACTCGACCGGCGACACCTCGCGTCGGGCGACGAGACCCGCGAGCCCCACCGCGTCGTAGCGGCGATACTCGGCATAGTCCACGGTTTCCTCCTCCGAGGCCCGTCAGGGCGCAGGGTTCGCGTCGACGGGCGGGTCCCCCGCTTTCTTGCGCGCGATGTCTTCGAGCGCCGCAACGTAGGCCGCGCGATCGGCGGCGCCGGCCTCCCACGCGTCCTTGCGGTTCTTCACGACCCTGGCCGGCGATCCGACGGCGATGCCGTAATCGGGGATGTCGCCCTTGACGACGGCGTGTGCTCCCAGGACGCACCCGCGACCGACCCGGGTGCCGCGCAGCACCGAGACCTTCGCAGCGATCCAGGTGTCGGGGCCGATTCGGACAGGGCTTTTCACGATGCCCTGGTCCTTGATCGGAGAGGTGATGTCCTCGGTGCGGTGGTCGAAGTCGCAGATGTAGCACCAGTCGGCGACCAGGGTCGATGCGCCGATCTCGATATCGAGGTAGGTGTTCACCACGTTGTCCTTGCCGAACACGACCTTGTCGCCGATGCGCAGGGATCCTTCGTGGCACCGGATGGCGTTGCCGTCGCCGATGTGGACCCACTTGCCGATCTCGAGCCGCGCCAGTTCCGGTGTCGCGTGGATCTCCACATTCTTCCCCAGGAAGACCATCCCGCGCAGCACCACATGCGGATTCGCCAGCTTGAACTTCGCCAGCCGGTAGTACCGCACGAGGTACCACGGGGTATACGCCTTGTTGGTCATCACCCACCGCAGCGAAGACGGTGTCAGGAATCGGGCCTGCTCCGGATCGCGGCGTCGCGACCCACGCCACCTGGTGCTCAACGGTGCACCCCACATGCTCGTCATGCCAGGAAGCCTACGGTCTGCCTCGCCCGGAGCGTGAAACACCCGGCCCGATACGCTGGCGACTCGAATCCGACAGTCCTGAAGGAGTTGAGCGATGCGGGGTGCCCGGCGAGCTGCGGTGCTGACGGCGGCAACAGCACTGGTGTTGAGCGGGTGCGGCGGCAGCAACGACGATGGTGGACCGTACTCGGCCGGTGCGTGGCCCGGACGCCATTCGGACGCGCGCAACAGCAACGCGACCACCAGCGACGGACTGGGTGACGTCGCACCGTCGTGGTCGCGGGCAACCGGTGGAGTTGTCGGATCACCGGCGACGGTGGCACCGAACGGCCAGATCACCATCACCTCCGCCACGGACGCAGGCTGCAACATCTTCTCCTACCAGATGGACAACGGGCGCAAACGCTGGTGCACCCGCCTCGGCGCCGGGGTGACGGACATCAGCCCGGTGACGGACGGTGTCGCCAACATCTACGTCGGCGAAGCCGGTGGTCTGTTCTCGTTCAACGAGCACGGCCAGCGCCGCTGGCGGATCCCGGTGAGCGGAACTCCGCGCGCGGCCCAGTTCGCCGACGACGGAAGCCTCATCGTCATCACGCATTTCGGCCAGGTCAACATCGTCGATCCTCAGACCGGGATGCTTCGTGCGCCGCTGTTCGATCTGGTCCCCATCCCCGGGGTTGCGGACGGCACCAATATTCCGCGTCAGGATCCCGACCACGGATTGGCCGGATGCTTCGGAGGCTCCCCCGATTGCCCCGTCGCAACCACCCCCGCGGTCGACCAGAGCACCGGCCGGATCTTCACCACGGTATGGCGCCCCGGCGCCGATCGTACGGCTCTGGTTGCCCTCCGGTACCCGGGTGGCGACAACCCGGTGATCACCGAAGAATGGTCGAACGTCGAGCTTCCGGGCGGCGTCACGACGAGTCCGGTACTCTCGGCCGATGCCACCACCGTGTACGTCCACGACGGCGAGGGCGCGTTGTGGGCGATCGACGCCGAGACGGGGCAGCCCCGCTGGAGCCGCGACCTCGGATACACCCCGGCGACCGGCCCCGCGGTCTCCGAGGACGGCCTGCTCGTGATATCGGCCGGTGGCCCCTCGGGCGCACTGTTCGCCCTACGCGACACAGGCGACGGCGTCGAGGTCGCGTGGGAACGCGACGAGATTCGGCAGGCAGGTGTCCCGGCGCTCACAGCGAACGGTCGCGGCTACACGATCACGCAGGGCGATGACGGCCTCACCGCCCTCGTGTTCGACGTGGCCGACGGACAGACCCTGGACGAAGAGCCCCTCCCCGACGCGTCCGGATTCTCGGTGGGAACGGCCGTCGGACCGGACGGCCAACTGGTGGCCACCACCGTCGAGGGCCAGATCTACGTGCTGGCCGAGCCCGAGGACTGATCGACCCACACGCCAGACGCGTCACCGATCACACAACTCGCCGCTATCGACCCTGACCTATCGACGACCGAAATGATGGTTGGTGCCCAATATTTCGATACACCAACCGTCATTTCAGACACCTACGCGACACCGTAGCGCGAAGCCTCGCACACGAACGCCTCGGCAGTACGCCCGACCCGCGTGAGCACCACCGACAATGATTGCGCCCCCTTCAGTTTCAGACGGGGCCGCAGCAACGCGGGATCGATGTCGATGCCCCGAACGAGAATCTCGACAACGCCGCAGTCGAGCCGCGCAAGTTCCTGCTTCAACGATTTCTCCGTGTATTTGAACCGGTCGAGAACACGGAAGCCCCGCACTCCGGAGGGGAGTCGGTTGCCGGTGAGATAGGCGATGCGCGGATCGAGTTGCCACAGGCCGTGGATCGCAGCATAGTGCCGTACGAGACCCGCGCGCACGATCGCGCCGTCCGGGTCGACGATCCACTCCCCCGGCGCCCGCTCGGGGACGTCGTCGGGCATCGCGTCGGTGACCTCGACTGTCGTTCCGCCCGAACGCAATACGGTGGCCCGACGCCGGACGCCGGGGACACTCAGACCCGGCGAGTAGAGGCACGCCTCCCGCACGCCTCCATCGAGGGAGACGATCTCGACCTCGCCGTCCCAGCCCAGCGTGTCGAAATCGAGGCCCGGAGCGCACTTCACGGCGAGGTCGCGGCCGGAGTAGACATCGAGCAGGTCGGGAAGCGGCGGCTGCAGAGCAGCCGGATCGTAGGTGCGCCGGCCTGCGGACCTGCGTGCCGGATCGGCGATCACCGTGGTGCGGCGCGTCACCGGTCTCAACGCATCGGCCCGCACGATATGGGCAGCGGGAACGTTGCGGTCCGCCATCGCGAGCCGCACCTCATCGAGGTCGCTTCCCACGACGGTGGTGGCCACATCGACGAGCGCCGCCAGTTCGGCTCCCACCGAACAGGTCACGTCGTGAACCTGTCGGCCCACGAGCCTGCGCGCTCGGTGAGCGGCGACCGGCGACGGGGTCGCCTGTTGCACCGCGTCGTCGGTCAACAACCATCGGTGCGCACCCTCGAGCTTGAGCGCACCCTTGCGACGCGCCAACACCGTCTCGACGAGCGGCGCTGCACGGTCGCCGAAACGCCTACGCGCCCAACCGATATCCGACAGGCGCGTACGCGTCGACAGTTCCCGATCGTCAACAGCGGACAATGCTGCGACCCCCGGACCCGACGTCAGGTACTCGACGTCGGCGAGCGTGAACTCGTAGCCCAACTACTTGCCGGGTTTCACGCCGGTGATCATCACGTTGTAGAAGAAGTTTCGCGGCACGACATGTTTGAGCAGGTTCTCGTCGACCCAGCTGAGAGTCTTCCAGCCACCGAACGCGAACTTGGCCCAGTTCCAGCCCAGCTTCTCCTCGGGAACCGCGGCCTCGAACGTGCGGACCGGCCAACCGAGCAGCGCAGCGGCGAATTCTTCGCTCGACGCCTTGACCTCGACGGCGCCCGCCGAGTCGGCGAGCTTCTCGAGATCGGCGGGATCGAATGTGTGCAGGTCGACGACCGCCTCGAGCGCCGCAGCACGCGAGGACTCGTCGAGCTCGGTCTGCGGCCGACGCCACTCGTTCAGGAACGGCAGCTTGGTGACGGTGGTGGTCGCTTCCCAGGTGATCCGACCGAGCCACCGTGCGTAGAAATTGCCGACGGTACTGGGCTCCCCGGCGAAGACGAAACGTCCGCCCGGCTTGAGCACACGCAACACTTCGCGCAGCGACTGCTCGACATCGGGGATGTGATGGAGCACCGCGTGTCCGACGACAAGATCGAAGGTGTCGTCTTCGTAGGGAATGGTCTCGGCGTCGGCGACCCGGCCGTCGACGTCGAGTCCGAGGTTCTCTGCGTTGCGCAAGGCAACCTTGACCATACCGGGCGACAGATCGGTGACCGACCCGCTCTTCGCAACCCCGCCCTGCATCAGATTGAGGAGGAAGAAGCCCGTGCCGCACCCGAGCTCCAGAGCGCGCTCGTACGGTAACTGCTGCTCACCGGCTGCGAGGTCGAAGCGGCCGCGAGCGTAGTCGATGCACCGTTCGTCGTAGGAGATCGACCATTTCTCGTCGTAGGTCTCGGCTTCCCAGTCGTGATAGAGCACCTGAGCGAGCTTGGAGTCCTCGAGAGCAGCCGCGACCTGTTCGGCGGTGGCGTGCGGGTTCGGCGCGGGATCGGTCCCGTCGGTCCTGCTGGCAGTCATGACGCAGATCCTACCCGGCAGTAAGACCTCGACAAGTGCCCCGTCCCGACGATTACCTACCCAGGAATTCCGCTTTGCCCGGCCCGTTCTCGATGAACGAGGCCATGCCGATCCCGCGATCCTCGGTGGCGAACAGTCCGGCGAAGACGTGCTGCTCGATCTTCAATCCGGTGTCGAGATCGGTGTCCAGCCCTTGATCGATCGCGGCCTTCGCCGCGGCGAGTGCGCGGCTTGCACCCGTGGTGAACTGTGAGGCCCACGTACGTGCGGCGTCGTAGACGGCGTCGGGTGCGACAACCTCGTCGACGAGCCCGATCGCCAGCGCTTCGTCGGCTCCGACGAAACGCCCGGTGTAGACGATGTCCTTGGCCTTCGACGGTCCGACGAGACGCGCCAGACGCTGGGTCCCGCCGCCGCCGGGGATGATTCCGAGCAGCACCTCCGGGGTACCCACCTTGACGTTGTCGCCGGCAATACGACGATCCGCACCGAGGGCGAGCTCGAGACCGCCACCGAGTGCGTACCCGGTCAGTGCCGCGACAGTCGGCTTCGGGATGTCTGCCACCGAACCGAGCGCAGACTGCAGATCGTCGATGATCTTGCTCATCTCCACAAAGCTCAGATCGGCCATCTCCTTGATGTCTGCGCCGGCAGCGAAGACCTTCTCGCCGCCGTACACGATCACGGCCTTGACATCGTCGCGCACGGTGGCGTCACGCGCGGCGCCCCGGATCTCCTCCTGGACCTGCCGGTTCAGAGCGTTCATCGGGGGGCGGTCCAGTCGGATCGTGCCGATGCCGTCGGAAACCTCGAGTGTCACGAATTCAGCCATGCATCTCACCCTAGAGGGCCCCCGCTGTATCGTCGCGGTGAGACCGGTGTCGTCAGATGTCGTCTCGATTCGCCCAGGGGTGTGGACCGCCGGCCTCGTAATAACCCTCGTCACCGTCGAACGCGATGTGGATTCCGGTGTCGCTCCGGCTCATGATCGGCAGGATCGTGGGGATCTTCGGTTCGGCCGCCAATATCTCGGCGACCGTCGCATACTTCGACAGTGCAGTGAGCTGAGCCCAGGTGGGTGGAAGCAGCACCGACCGGCCGGACTTCCAGTGTTCGAGGGATTCCGCGGGCGTCTGCCAGAGCACGTGTTCGGCCTCGCTGGTCTCCCCGTCGGCATCCTGGCCGTCCGGCGCGGCAGCCACGAAGAAGTGCGTGTCGTAGCGTCGTCGCTCGCCGAGCGGGGTGATCCACCGAGCCCACGGGCGGAGGAGATCCGCGCGCAACACGAGTGTTTCGCGGGTCAGGAAGTCGCCGAACGACAGCTCGCGTGCTTCGAGCTGTCTACGGGCCCGCGCGTGGGGCGCGGTGTCGGCGAGTACCGATTCCGGGTCCAGACCTGCGAGCAGGACACCGCACTCTTCGAACGTCTCCCGCACCGCCGCGAGCACGAGCGCCTGCGCGCGTACCGGCGTGACATCGAAGCGCTGAGCCCACCAAGCCACATCGTGCCCCGTCCATCGCACGGACGCATCACCGTCGCTGCGGTCGACCCCGCCGCCCGGGAACACGGTCATGCCGCCTGCAAAGTCCATACCCACGACACGCTCCAGGAGAAAGACCTCGACGCCACGTGCCGAATCACGGACGAGCATGACGGTGGAGGCGTCCTTGACCGGTACGGACGTGGGATCGAAGGTACTTGCCGAGCGCTGGTCAGTCATGCTCGGAGCGTAGTCGACCAGACGGGCACGAACCCGCCCCGTCTCAGCCTCGGCGGTGCCGTCCCGGCTCGCTCGTGCGGCGGGCGAAGAATCGGCCATCGACCCGGTCCAAGGTGATCGCCTGGCTGAACGCCGTACTGAGGTTCTCCGCGGTGATCACATCGCCGATCAGGCCCTGCGCAACGACGCGGCCTTCGTCGAGAAGCATTGCGTGTGTGAAACCGGGCGGGATCTCTTCGACGTGATGAGTGATCAGGACGGTGGCCGGGGCATCCGGGTCGGCTGCGAGTGTCGCGAGCCTCGCTACCAGCTCCTCCCGCCCACCGAGGTCCAGGCCCGCGGCAGGTTCGTCGAGCAGTAGCAGTTCGGGGTCGGTCATGAGGGCCCGCGCGATCAGCACCCTCTTGCGCTCACCCTCGGACAGCGTTCCGTAGGTGCGCTCGGCAAGGTGCTCGGCGCCGAGGCTCTCGAGCATCTCCACCGCGCGGGCATTGTCGATGTCGTCGTACTTCTCCCGCCACCGGCCCAGCACCCCGTACCCGGCGGAGATCACCAGATCGACGACCAGCTCGTCACGCGGGACGCGGTTGGCGAGCGCGGACGACGACAGGCCGATGCGAGGTCGCAGCTCGGACAGGTCTGTGCGGCCGAAGGTCTCGGCCAGCACATGCGCGGTACCGGATGTCGGGAACTCCTCCGCGGCAGCGACACGCAGCAACGACGTCTTGCCCGCACCGTTCGGACCGAGCACCACCCAACGCTCGTCGAGCTCCACCTTCCAGGTCACGGGCCCGACGAGAACATTTCCGCCTCGCCGCACCACAACGTTGTCGAATTCGATGAGCAGATCAGGATCAGGTTGTGCCACGCCGTCCATCTTCGCTTACACCCGGACTCGGGACACGGCAGGATCTCATTCGTGTCGTCATCCACTCGTGTGCAGACCCCCACCGGCCCTGCGGCCGAGCCCGATCGGTCGCCGTTCCCTCTCGGCGCAACCCCGGTCGAGGCAGGTACCCGCTTCGCTGTCCATGCTCCGCACTGCGATCGACTGCAGGTGTGCCTGATCGACGACGGCGGCCACGAACATCGCGTCGACCTGCCCGACCGCACATACGGTGTCTGGCACGGCACGGTTCCCGATGTCGGTCCCGGTCTGCGATACGGCTACCGCGCATACGGCCCGTGGCGCCCGCACGATGGGCTCCGCACCAATCCGCACAAGATCCTGCTCGATCCGTGGGGTCGCCGAGTGACGGGTACCGATCCGCGGAGCGACTCCGCGGATGCATCGCGGCTGCTCGCGTACGACCACGACCCCTTCGGCTCGATGTCCACCGTCGATTCGCTCGGACACACACCGTTGTCGGTCGTCACCGCGGCGACCACCCCCGACGAGACACCGCATCCGCGACCACGCACCCCGTGGGAGAGCACCGTCCTCTACGAACTGCACGTCGGTTCGTACACGGCAATGCATCCCGACGTACCGCGTGCGCTTCGGGGTACCTACCTCGGGCTGGCCCACCCGGCGGTGACGGGCCACCTCGTACACCTGGGCGTCACCGCTGTCGAACTCCTGCCGGTGCATGCGTTCGTGACCGAACCCCCGGTCCGGGCACGGGGAATGCGCAACCACTGGGGATACTCGACCGCGTCGTTCTTCGCGCCGCACCCCGGGTACGCCGCGACACCCGGCAACGAGATCACGGAGTTCCGCACCATGGTCGCGGCATTGCACGACGCCGGCATCGAGGTGATCCTCGACGTCGTCTTCAACCACACGTGCGAGTGGTCGGTCGCGGGGCCGAGCCTGTCGTGGCGCGGGCTCGATGCTCCCGGCTACTACCTGCTGGACGACGACGGCCACGACATCGATCTCAGCGGCTGCGGCAACACCGTCGACGGCACGTCGCCGATCACGGTGCGGATGGTGTGCGACAGCCTGCGTTACTGGGCGACGGACATGGGTGTCGACGGATTCCGGTTCGATCTCGCGAGTGCCCTGGGGCGCCCGCACGGCGGTGCGTTCGATGCGCGCGCCGCATTGTTCACCGCCATCACCACCGACCCCGTGCTCACCGACTGCAAACTCATCGCCGAACCGTGGGACGCGACGGCGGACGGATACCAGCTCGGCCGGTTCGGTGTGCAGTGGTCGGAGTGGAACGACCGCTACCGCGACGCCACCCGGCGGTTCTGGGCACGACATTCGGGAGTGCGCGAGATCGCGTCGCGCCTGACGGGGTCGGAAGATCTGTATCGACGGCATGAACGCCAGCCGTGGATGTCGATCAACTTCGTCACCGCGCACGACGGCTTCACCCTCGTCGACGCAGTCTCGTTCACACACAAGCACAATGACGCGAACGGTGAGGAGGGCCGGGACGGGTCCGACCACAACGAGTCGGTGAACCACGGCGTCGAAGGAGCTACCGATGACCCGGCGATTCTCGCCGCGCGCGCCCGTCACATCCGCGCTCTCCTTGCCACACTCCTGCTCTCGACGGGTACTCCGATGCTGCTCGCCGGCGACGAGTTCGCTCACTCCCAGGGCGGCAACAACAACGCGTACTGCGTTCCTGCTGGAACACCCGTGTCCGAGTCGTGGCCACTCGACTGGGAGCACGCCGACCGCGAACGCATCGAGTTCGTCCGTTCCCTGCTGGAGCTGCGGCGGAGAGTGCCCGTGCTCCGTCAACGTCGGTTCTTCGACGGTCGAGCCCGCGCGGTCGGTTATCCCGACCTGGTCTGGTTCGGATGCGACGGCATCGAACTGAAGGATGCCGACTGGCACGACGACGACCGCCGCACAGTGCAGGCATGGCTGGACGGATCCGAGCTCGGTACGGTGCTGCCTACGGGAAGGCCGCTACCGGACAGCAGTGGTCTGTTCGTCCTTCATGCCGATGATGCGACGACGGTGACGTTGGCGGGCCCAGAGTGGTATCACGGCGACATCCGATGTGTGTTCGATTCCTCCGCGGTCGACGGTCGTCCCGTCGATTCGGCGGCATACCGGGTGGGCTCGTCGTTCTCGCTGACGGGCCCGACCGTCCTGGTGTTCCGGATCGCGGACTGACATGGGATCCCGAGGACCGGTGGTCCGGACGAGGGCTGGTCGGGACGAGGGCTGGTCAGGACACGGTGGCGATCACGGTGGTCGAGCCCGGCTCGACCTCGGTGAAACCCGCATCGTGCACCGGGACGCCGGTGCCTTCAGCGACCCGGACGACGAGTTCGGCCCACCTGTCGGGGTCCGCGTCGCGGACCGCGCATCGAAAGCCTGTTGCAGCCCACGCCCGTGCCGAGTCGACGTCGAGAGCTCCGGCCAGCAGCATTGAGGCGTGGCCCACCTGCGCGGCGGCCTTCCCGACGGTCATCCCGAGTGCCGCATTCATCCACAGGACCGGCACACCCGCTGGAACGTCGGCCGGATCGTCGGATGGGAGGTCCGTGCCACCGATCTGCAGCCGCGCGACCCGCGGGTCGAGTCGGCCGACGGGGCCCGGGACCAGCGCGCGGGCCTGCGCGCCGCCACGGTCGACGGTCACGCCGTCGAGGTCCTGGATGGCACGCCAGTGCGCGCCGCGGGCACGTCGGCTCACCTTACGGATCCGGGCGTCGTTCCACGCGAGGAATGCGTCCTGCCACTCACCCGGCCGACCGTCCTCCCCGGCACCGACCCGGGAGTCCAGGCACAGCGTCACGGTCGCGATGGCCGCGGCCTCGAGCAGCGCGCTGCGTTCGGGAGCCTCCGCCTTGGGGATGTGGAGCACGAGTGGCATCGCGAGCACCTCCGACGGATCGTCCGGGTCCTCCCGGCTTCCGTACCCGCGGGCGAGTACACCGTGCCTGGATACGAATCCGGGATCGGCGACGACCGGGTGCGGCTCAGGCACCGTGTTCGAGCGGGACGCGCCGAAGCGTTCCGTCGCCGCGGTCGGCCGCTTCGATCTCGTCGCGCGTCACGCCCAGGACGAACAGGACGGCGTCGAGGTACGGGTACGACAGGGCGGTGTCGGCAACCTCACGCAGCGCGGGCTTCGCGTTGAATGCGATACCGAGACCCGCTGCACTGAGCATGTCGATGTCGTTGGCGCCGTCGCCGACCGCCACGGTCTGCTCGATCGGGACACCGGCGTCGTCGGCGAATTCCCGGAGCGCCCGTGCTTTCGCAGCGCGGTCCACGACATCTCCGATGACCTTGCCGGTGAGCTTGCCGTCGACGATCTCGAGCGTGTTGGCGCGCACGAAGTCGAGTTCGAGATCGTGTGCGAGCCCTTCGATGACCTGGCGGAATCCGCCCGATACGACGCCGCAGCGGAATCCGAGCCGACGCAGGGTCCGGATGGTGGTGCGTGCGCCGGGCGTCAGTTCGATCTGCTCGGCGACCTCGTCGATCACAGTGGCAGGCAGCCCCTCGAGCGTGGCGACACGCTGCTCGAGTGACTCGGCGAAATCGAGTTCGCCGCGCATCGCCGCTTCGGTGACGGCGCGGACCTTGTCTTCGACACCGGCATGTGCGGCAAGCATCTCGATGACCTCGCCCTGGACCAGGGTCGAGTCGACATCGAACACGATCAGTCGCTTGGACCGGCGTGCGAGGCCCCCTCGCTCGACCGCGATGTCGATGTCGAGTCCGGCCGCGAGTTCTGCAAGTGCCGTGCGCAACGCCTTGTCGGCGTCGGCGCCCTGGTCAGTGGCGGTGACCATCAACTCGAGGCCGGTGAGCGGGTAGTCGGCAATGCCGCGGATCGAGTCGATGTTCGCCCCGAGCGAGGCGAGGGCGCGGCCGACGGAGCGCATGGCGCGAGCACTCACGGGGCTGCCGAGCACGACGACGGCATGTGTGGAGACGGCGCGGCCGTTCTCGGGGCGGGCTCCGACCTCGACATCGGCCTGCATGCCGATCGTCGCCATGGCGGCCTCGACCTCGTCCTGGAGGGCTTCGGGGTCGCCCGGGCACACCACCACCACACCGAGGGTCAGCCGCCCTTTGATGACGACCTGTTCGACGTCGAGCAGATCCACGTCGTGGCGGCTGAACGCGGCGAACAGCACCGAGGTCACACCGGGATGATCCGGCCCCGTCACCGTCACAAGCACAGTGGTCTCAGACGCCACTACGTCTCCGATCTTCGTCAGTCGAGTCGCGCACGGTCGAAGCACATGCGCGTCCATTGTTGCAGTCGGACGCGCCCTCGAGGTGCGGGGGTCGAGCGTGTGGGATCCGGGCGTGGAACCAGGACGACGATGACCCCGCCGTTGCGGGCGGGGTCATCGTCGCAGCTCCGGGGTCGCGCCTACTTCTCGTCGGCGCGCGGATGGTCGCCTGGCGTGCGTTCTGCACCCTCGAGCACGTTCACATTGTGCTTGTGGCTGCCCGGACCGACATGCGCCTCGGCCCGCATCCGCTCGACCATGTGGGGGTAGTGCAGTTCGAACGCGGGGCGTTCCGAGCGGATCCGCGGCAGCTCCGTGAAGTTGTGGCGCGGCGGCGGGCAGCTGGTGGCCCACTCGAGCGAGTTGCCGTAGCCCCACGGATCATCGACCGTGACGACCTGACCGTAGCGGTAGCTCTTGAAGACGTTCCACATGAACGGCAGCGTCGAGGCACCGAGAACGAAGGCACCGATCGTCGACACGATGTTCAGCGTGGTGAATCCGTCGGTCGGGAGGTAGTCCGCGTAGCGGCGGGGCATGCCCTCGTTGCCCAGCCAATGCTGCACGAGGAACGTCAGGTGGAAGCCGATGAACGTCAGCCAGAAGTGCCACTTGCCGAGACGCTCGTCCATCATCCGGCCCGTCATCTTCGGGAACCAGAAGTAGATGCCGGCGTAGGTGGCGAACACGACGGTGCCGAACACGACATAGTGGAAGTGGGCGACGACGAAGTAGGTGTCGTGCAGGTGGAAGTCCAGCGGCGGGCTCGCCAGAATGACGCCGGACAGACCACCGAAGAGGAAGGTGATCAGGAAGCCGACCGAGAACAGCATCGGTGTTTCGAACGTGATCTGGCCTCGCCACATGGTGCCGATCCAGTTGAAGAACTTCACGCCCGTCGGCACCGCGATCAGGAACGTCATGAACGAGAAGTACGGGAGCAGCACAGCGCCGGTGGCGTACATGTGGTGAGCCCACACCGCAACAGACAGCGCGGCGATGCCGATGGTCGCGTACACCAGACCCGTGTACCCGAAGATCGGCTTACGGCTGAAGACCGGGAAGATCTCGGAGACGATACCGAAGAATGGCAGTGCGATGACGTAGACCTCGGGGTGGCCGAAGAACCAGAACAAGTGCTGCCACAGGAGCACACCACCGGTGGCCGGGTCGTAGATGTGGCCACCGAGGTGTCGGTCGACGAACAGGCCCATGAACGCGGCGGTCAGCAGCGGGAAGACCAGCAGGATCAGGATGCTGGTGATCAGGATGTTCCAGGTGAAGATCGGCATCCGGAACATCGTCATGCCGGGCGCACGAAGGCAGACGATGGTGGTGATGAAGTTGACGCCACCGAGGATGGTGCCCAGACCCATGACACCGAGACCGAGGATCCAGAAGTCCGCGCCGACGCCCGGAGAATGCAGCTCGCTGGAGAGCGGCGTGTACGCAGTCCAGCCGAAGTCGGCAGCGCCACCGGGGGTCACGAAGCCGAGCATCACGATCGTCGCGCCGAACAGGTACAGCCAGTAGCTGAACGCGTTCAGTCGCGGGAACGCCACGTCGGGTGCACCGATCTGCAGCGGCAGGATGTAGTTCGCGAATGCGAACACGACCGGGGTCGCGTACATCAGCAGCATGATCGTGCCGTGCATGGTGAACAGCTGGTTGTACTGCTCGTTCGACAAGAACTGCAGACCCGGTACCGCAAGCTCGGTGCGGATCAGCAGGGCCATCAAGCCACCGATGAGGAAGAACGAGATCGACGTGATCAAGTACATGATCCCGAGATCCTTGGGATCTGTGGTCGTGATCATCTTGTAGATGAACGAACCCTTCGGTCCCTGCCGCGGCGGGTATGGCCTTGCTGCAGCTATCTCTGGGACTGGCTGGGGCGCTACGGCAGTCACTAATCCTCCTGAATGCGCGCTCGACTCGGGCTGGAGGCGAACGGTCTCTCTGGCTTGCGCTCATCGAATCGTAGACCGTGCGCATACCACTCGTTAACCGGGTCCTACTCGCTGTCGTACTCGGGCGTCACACTACCGCCGAACCGGCAATCCGCGCTCGAGCGAATCGCCGCGTCCAGCACCTCGCCGGGCACGTGTGATGCACATCACCGCATGCAGAATCGGTCGCGCCGAGGTCCGTTCTCCACCGCTCCTCACTGTGGCAGGATCGCCGGGGCAGATCTGCACACGCAGTAGCCAGACTCGTCCTCTCTACAGGAAGTGGTGGAATTGCCCGCGCACCGTGTCCGCATCGTCGCACTCGCCGCCGCTACGGCCGCTCTCACACTCGCCGGCTGTTCCGCTCCGGCCGACGACCCGGCCTCCGAGATCGTGCGCACCACCACCAGCATCGCGGGCGCTGCGGTGGTCGGCATCGAACGCGACACGACGACCGCATGCGCGCTGCCGACACCGACCGACCCCGGCCTGCCCGCCGACCGCACACACGGTGTCATCCACACGGCGGGTGTGTCCGAGGTCCCGAACGATCCGCAGCGGATCGTCGTCCTCGACGCCGCTTCACTCGACGCCGTGTGTGCGTTGGGACTGTGGGAACGCGTCGTCGGCGTGGGCATCCCCCCGGACGAGCGCCCCGAGTATCTCGGCACGGGTGTCACGGAGATCCCCGCGATCGGTTCGCCCGACTCCCCCGATCTCGCTGCGGTCGAGCAGGCACAACCGGATCTCATCGTCGGCGCGTCGGCCGACACTGGACTCTACGAATCCCTGTCGTCCGTTGCACCGACCGTCGTTGTCGGGTCCGACCAGGTGTTCTGGCGGCAGCAATTCCAGCGCGTCGGCGAGTCGCTGGGCCGGTCCGAGGCGGCACGCAGAGTGCTCGAGGAGTACTCCGTCGCGGCGAGCGAACTCGGGCGGGAACTCACCTCCTCGCAGACGCAGGCATCACTCGTGCGGTTCACCGGAGACGGACCGACCATCGACGGCACCGCCTCGTTCGCCGGCCAGGTCCTCGCCGACCTCGGGGCCGAGCGGCCCGCTCCGCAGCGATTCGGGGTCGAGGACGGCCGCGCATTCCGACCGCTCGACACCGAGGATCCCACCGCAGCCGACGGGGATGTGATCCTCGTCCGATTCGATGGACAAGAGGGCCTCGATCAGGGTACCGAGTACATGAAGCGGGACGAGTGGCTCGATCTCGGTGCTGTCACCGACAACCGTCTGTTCTCCGTCTCCGACGACGTGTGGTCCACGCCCGGCCCGGTCGCGGCCCGTGCAGTACTGACAGATCTGAGGCACTCACTCAATGGCTATTCGAACTGACACCGCTGCAGGTATCCGCCGGATCGGCATCGTTCTCGCGGGCGCACTCGCACTGGGCACACTGGTCGTCGCGCCGGCAACCGCCCAGCCTGTCGTCCAACCGGCCATCGAGGTGTTCGCTTCCGACGGTGTGACTCCGCTCGGCGACACTCCCGTCCACGAAGGCGATACGGTGGTCGTCCGCGGTACCGGGTTCGACCCCGACGCCAACCGCTCCGGCGGACTGCCACTGCCGGTGCCGCCCGGTGTGCCGCACGGCACCTTCGTCTCGTTCGGCGGCTTTGCCGAGCACTGGCGGCCATCCGAGAACGCCCCCACCGAGAACCGCGCCACGGTCCGTTCCACGAACGCGTGGGTGCTGTCGGAACGCGCTTTGAACCAGGTTCCGGATCGTCCGTTCGACCTTCGCCGCACCGTGCGGCAGCAGTGGGTGCCGCTCGCCGACGACGGCTCGTTTTCGGCAACGATCACCATCGACGCGCCCGAGACCGTTCCCGACGACGCCCGGTACGGCATTTACACCTTCGGGGCGGCCGATGCGGTCAACGCCGCGCAGGAACTCTCGGTGCCGGTGAACTTCGACTCCTCCCCCGGCCCGAACGCTCCGGTGGCACCGTCCGAGGGTCTTGTGTGGGGCTTCGCGCCCGGATTCAGCGATCTCGTCACGGGCACCGCACAGGGCTCGGTCGTCGGCAGCGACGGGGCCTCGGTCCGCGACGACGGGACGATGACATTCGAGCTCTCCGAGGCACGGGTCGATTCGGATACCGGGCTCGGACGTATCGAATACCACGGCACGGTGGTGTCGTTCACACGCTTCCATCTGCTCGAAATCGCGCTCGCGAATCCGTGGATCGAGTTCACCGCCGACGGCACCTACCTCTCCGCGGAGTCCTCCACCGGCGATCAGGTGGGGGCCGACTCGATGAACCGCATCACGCTCGCCCGGCTCGATACACCCGCCGAGGGCGGGCGCACCGAGTGGAGCAATGTACCGGCCCGGTTCTCGGTGCCGTTGCAGCCCACCGTGCTGCTGCCGTACTCCGGTCAGGCTGCCTCCCCGGTGTCGTTCCACTTCTGAAGTGTCGGGATAGGTACACGCCCATCCCCGAATTCGTCATCTGGACGTATCCTTCGCGATGCGCGCGACCGGCGGATTCGCCCGAGTCACTGATGACGAGAACCTCGAGGTGTGGTGCTTTACTCCGGGTTCACTGCCGGATCCGTTGACCGCAACGTCGGCCCTGAGACTGGGGAAGGCACTCACAGGGCGACCGGAAGCGTGGTCCCATCATCCTGGGGATGCCTAGAGAAACGTCACGGGGCCAGGAACCTGCGCGTGAGATCGACCAATACTTCGGCCTCGACGTTCGCGCTCCTGGGTGCTTCGGCGATCCGGGCCGCGAATCCGTCCACGAGGGCCCGTACCCACGCAGCGACCTGGTCGGCCGTGAGGTCGGTACGGATCGTTCCCGCTTCCTGAGCCAACTCGACCCATGGAATGAGCATGCGGTGGGCTGTAGATTGCTCGTCCCCGAGCACCCGCGCAATCTTGGGCTCCCCCACCAGGGAACCCACAACTCGTACGAACCCCGCCGTGCGCGGATCGCACAGGCCGGCGGCTTCGTGCTCGACGTAGGCGAGCAGCACTCCCCGTGCATCGCACTCGGGGGTCTGTCTCTCGAAGAACTCTATTGTCTCCCTGTGCCCGAGCTCGAGAATGCCCAGGAGCACGTCGGATTTCGTCGGGAAATAGTGGAAGAACGTTCCGGAACCGATGCCGGCAACGCGGCAGATGGATGCCACCGTACAGCGCTCGTATCCGTGCTCGGCGAAGCATGTCAGCGCCGCATCGATGATATGCAGTTCGCGACTGCGGCGCCGCTCCTGATCTACCGGCCTTGGCATTTCGCCATCATACCGTTAATGGATTCGCGAATCCATTAACTGCTACCCTCCCCACATGCGCCTGAAAACTCTGTCGCTGCGAGAACGAATCATTCCGATTTTCGCCGTCCTCTTGGGTGCTCCGATCTGCGCGGAATATCTGCAGGCGTACCTGTCTTCCACCGGCGATGTCGTGGTCATGGCGACCTCCCTTCTCATCCTCGGTCCGCTGTACGGCGGTGCAGCCCTCCTCATCCGAGAGGTAGCAGTTCGCTTCGACCTCGGGTGGATGGGGATCACGTTGTTAGCAGCAGCATTCGGTGTGGCGATGCCGGGAATCATCGATCTTGCGCTCTTCGCCGAGCACCGGGCCGACTTCGTGTTCTGGGATGACATGCGCGAAGCCACCTTCATCAATCCTCTGGGGATCACCGCCTTCAATGCGGTCGCGTGGGTTGGCGGACATGTACTGATGAGTATCGGCGCCCCGCTGGCGATCCTGGGTGCCCTCGCTCCGCAACATCGCGGACGACCCCTTCTCGGGCGCTGGGCCATCGGGATTCTCTCCGGCCTATGGGTAGTTGCCGCGCTCGTCATCCGCGACGATGCCGAGAACATGTACGGATACAGCCCGACTGTGACTCAATCGGTCGTTGTCCTTGCAGTGGTCGCCATCCTGGCAGCCTCAGCGTTCACTCGCATCGGCCGTGCCGGCCCCTCGTCCGGGCGGGTGCAGGTGTCGCCCTATCTCGTACTCATCTCGGGAGCGGTGGCCATGTTCTCCTTCGATGTCTTGCCCTGGACGTGGGCGGGGACGGCAATTGCTGTGCTCCTGCTCGCAGTGACAGCGGGGGTTCTCCGGACCATCGGGAGGTTCCGATCGTGGGGCTCTGCTGAAATCGGCACATTGGCCGCCGGCGCGCTGATCGGCCGCACGCTCATCGGCTTCTTGGCTCCTGTGCCCCAAGGCGTCAGCATTGCGGCCAAATTCGGTCAGAACATCGCGCTACTCTCCTGCGTTGCGCTACTCGCGTGGGTAGTTCTTCGGCGAACCCGGCCGGAGCGCGCACACCACGCCGAAGCTGGTAGGTGAGGCAGAAAACGCTGCTGCCCGTGCGTGTTTCTGGTAGCGGCTGCTACCAGAAACACGCACGGGCTCAGGGTCAGAAGTCCCAGTCCTCGTCTTCGGTGACGACGGCCTTGCCGATCACGTACGAGCTACCCGACCCCGAGAAGAAGTCGTGGTTCTCATCGGCGTTCGGCGACAGTGCCGACAGAATCGCCGGGTTCACGTCGGCCTCGTCCTTCGGGAACAGCGCTTCGTAGCCCAGGTTCATCAGGGCCTTGTTGGCGTTGTACCGCAAGAACTTCTTGACGTCCTCGGTGAGACCGACCTCGTCGTACAGATCCGAGGTGTAGTGGGTTTCGTTGTCGTACAGTTCGAGCAGCAGATCGAAGACCCAGTCCTTGATGTCGTCCCGCTCGGCCTGAGTGACCTGCTCGAGTCCCTTCTGGAACTTGTATCCGATGTAGTAGCCGTGCACCGCCTCGTCGCGGATGATCAGCCGGATCACGTCGGCAGTGTTGGTGAGCTTCGCCCGCGACGACCAGTACATCGGCAGGTAGAAGCCCGAGTAGAACAGGAACGACTCGAGCAGTGTCGAGGCGGCCTTGCGCTTGAGCGGATCGTCACCCTGGTAGTACTCGAGAATGATCTGCGCCTTGCGCTGCAGATTCTCGTTCTCCTCCGACCAGCGGAACGCGTCGTCGATCTGGCGTGTCGAGCACAGCGTCGAAAAGATCTGCGAGTAGCTCTTGGCGTGCACCGACTCCATGAACGCGATGTTCGTCAGCACCGCTTCCTCGTGCGGCGTGACCGCATCGGGGATCAGCGACACGGCACCGACGGTGCCCTGGATGGTGTCGAGCAGGGTCAGCCCGGTGAACACCCGCATGGTGAGTTGCTGCTCGTACTCGGTGAGGGTGCCCCACGACGGGATGTCGTTGGATACGGGCACCTTCTCCGGCAGCCAGAAGTTACCCGTGAGGCGATCCCACACCTCGGCGTCTTTGTCGTCGGGGACGCGGTTCCAGTTGATCGCCGACACCCGGTCGATCAGTTTGATCTTCTGGCTCATGGCAGCTGTCGCTTTCTTTCACTCATCATCTGTTCGAGTTGCATCTTCGATGCAGTACTGGCACGTGTCCTTCACGACACCCTTGTTGGTGTGGTAGCGCGCGTGGGCACTACGCCTACTCAATGGCATCGGCCGCGCATCGGAGTGGCTACGCCCGTAGAACGGAGCGTGCTTACCGAACCGACTGACTCCCGGCCTCCCCGTGGACCTGACTCGAGCGGCCTCCCGCATCTCGTCGGTCCAGACGACGCCGGTGGGGCCGAGGCCGCCGTCCGATTCGGCGAGACCTCCACCCAGTCGAGAGTGTCGACGACGACTTCCGCTCGATCCTGGTTGCGCAGCCAGTCGTAGAATGGCGTCTTCCACTCTCCGGCAGCAATTTTGAGATTCCGGCGCAAGCGGATTTCGGCAGTTTTCGTCGTGAGGCCGAGGTAACGGTAGTCATATGACGACCGCAAGCGCACCCCGTAGATCACTCCACCTGTCGCCGTCGTCACGGTTAACTCCCTGGGTTCAGAGGTAAGTGCTCGGAATTACAGAGTGCAGGCGACGCAGCCCTCCACCTCGGTCCCTTCCAGCGCAAGCTGCCGCAGGCGGATGTAATACAGCGTTTTGATTCCCTTCCGCCATGCGTAGATCTGCGCCTTGTTCACGTCGCGCGTGGTGACGGTGTCCTTGAAGAACAGCGTCAGCGACAGACCTTGGTCGACGTGCTGTGTCGCGGCGGCGTAGGTGTCGATGATCTTCTCGTAGCCGATTTCGTACGCGTCCTGGTAGTAGTCCAGGTTGTCGTTGGTCAGGTACGGCGCGGGATAGTAGACCCGGCCGATCTTGCCTTCCTTGCGGATCTCGACCTTGGACGCCACCGGGTGGATGGAACTGGTGGAGTTGTTGATGTAGGAGATCGACCCGGTCGGCGGGACCGCCTGCAGGTTCTGGTTGTAGATGCCGTGCTCACGCACCGACGCCTTCAACTCGCGCCAGTCGTTCTGGGTGGGGATGACCACACCGGCGTCGGCGAACAGTGCCCGGACGCGGTCGGTCTCCGGCTCCCAGGCCTGCTCGGTGTACTTGTCGAAGAACTCACCCGAGGCGTACTTCGACTCCGGGAACCCACTGAAATGGCTGCCGCGTTCGATGGCAATCCGGTTCGATGCCCGCAGCGCATGGAACAGAACGGTGTAGAAGTAGATGTTCGTGAAGTCGATACCCTCTGCCGAACCGTAGAAGATGCGCTCACGAGCGAGATACCCGTGCAGGTTCATCTGGCCGAGGCCGATGGCGTGGGATTCGTTGTTGCCCTTCTCGATCGACGGCACCGACGCAATGCTTGTCTGATCGGACACCGCGGTCAGGCCGCGGACCGCCACCTCGATCGTCTGCGCGAAGTCCGGGGAGTCCATGGCCTTAGCGATGTTGAGCGAACCCAGGTTGCACGAGATGTCCTTGCCCACATGACTGTAGGACAGATCCTCGTTGAATTCCGACGGTGTAGAGACCTGGAGGATCTCGGAGCAGTTTCCGGTTGCGATTCCCGAGAAAACCACCGAATGACCATTCTCGACGGTGACATCGTAGACGTCTTCGATGCCGTCCGGTTCGATCGTCAAGACCGTCGCCCGGTGCTTGTGCGTTGCATAGACCGGACGAATAGGCTCGGTGTACCGCGCCTCCCAGCCTGCGCGCTGCGTGGTCGACCACTCGAGCAGTGCGTAGAGTGCGTCACGATCCGCACGGTTGGTCGCCCGTAGCGTCCAATTGGGGCTCTGATTGTACTCCCTGTGACCGCCTCTGCCATCCGGCAACATCGCGCGACTCGATGCCTTGCGATTGGCGTAGACGCGGGTGAAGATGCCGAAGTTGAGCAGCATGCGCTGTACATCGACGAGCAGCTTTCGATCGATCGATCCGAGTTCGATCGAAAGTACACCGGCCGACGTGGAACCTGTGATGCACGCATCCATCTGGAACAGTCCACTCAGGTACGCTCGCTGCGTCTCGCGATCTCCACGGAGCACGAATTCCGGCACATCGGTCTTGGTCCGCTGAGTGACACCCCGCTCGGCGAGTACCTTGGCCAGCGGAGCCGACTGCAACTGCATGCGACCGTAGGCCGTGGATTCGACGAATGTCGGAGTGAGGGTCGCCTGCCTCTCGATCAACTCGACCCGTCCGGCCAGCACCTTGGCGATCGCGTCCTCGAGCGCGTTACCGAACTCGGCTTTGGGCCCGTGGAGATAAAGACGAGCCGAGTGCGAGCGCCCCTCCGCCTGCTCGACGATAGTCCCGTCTGCAGCGAGAACCCCTGCAATATACGCGAGTTCGGAGTTGGACTCCACACCGAAAGCCCCTTCGCCGGACTGAACCAGAATCCGATCGCCGGGCTCGAGTTCTATCAGCGGAATCTTGACCAACTCGCCGTCACGGTCGACATACATCTTGTGCCACTCGGTGGCGCGCAATTCGAAGCCCTCTGCCGTGACGACTTTGAAGATGTCGGCAGCCTCGGCGGTCTTGAACATGCGCGTGGACGGCTCCACCGCAATACCCGGAGTCGCGAGATCCATATCGCGCGCCCGCTTGTCCACGACGACATCGAAATCTTCCTGGGACTCATACAGGTCCACCACCCGACGGTAGCCGTTCGCCGTGAGAATCTCAGTGTCGCCGGTGACGCACAGGTTCGAGTGGGTGATCTTACCCGCGATGGGATTCGCCCGGTTCACGGTGTCCTCGAACATCACATACGGGTAGCCCGACTCGAACTGCAGTTCCGCGACCGTCTGGAAGAATTCGCGCGCCTTGATCTTCGACTTGCGGATGCGTTTGTCGTCGACCATCTCGTAGTACTTCTCGGTGACGTCGATGTCGGCGAACGGCTTGCCGTAGACACGCTCGACGTCGTACGGCGAGAAGAGGTACATGTCCTCGTTCTTCTTTGCCAGCTCGAACGTGATGTCGGGGATCACGACACCGAGCGAGAGCGTCTTGATGCGGATCTTCTCGTCGGCGTTCTCCCGCTTGGTGTCGAGGAAGCGGTAGATGTCGGGGTGATGCGCATGCAGGTACACCGCACCGGCACCCTGACGGGCCCCGAGCTGGTTGGCGTACGAGAACGAGTCCTCGAGCAGCTTCATGATCGGGATGACACCGGACGACTGATTCTCGATCTTCTTGATCGGGGCGCCATGTTCACGAATATTGCTGAGTAGCAAAGCAACTCCGCCACCACGCTTGGACAACTGCAGCGCCGAGTTGATCGAGCGACCGATCGACTCCATGCTGTCCTCGATGCGCAAGAGGAAACAACTCACCGGCTCACCGCGCTGCTTCTTGCCGGAGTTCAGGAACGTCGGGGTCGCAGGCTGGAATCGTCCGGAGATGATCTCGTCGACGAGGTGCCGGGCGAGGATCTCGTCGCCATCCGCGAGGGTCAGGGCGACCATGCACACACGGTCCTCGAAGCGCTCGAGATACCGCTTGCCGTCGAACGTCTTGAGCGTGTACGAGGTGTAGTACTTGAACGCCCCGAGAAACGTCGGAAAGCGGAACTTCTTCGAATACGCCTGGTCGAAAAGCGATTTGACGAAGACTCGCGAGTACTTGTCGAGCACCTCCGGTTCGTAGTACTTCTCCTCGACGAGGTAGTCGAGCTTCTCGTCGATGTTGTGGAAGAAGACGGTGTTCTGGTTCACATGCTGCAGGAAGTACTGGCGCGCCGCGGCCACGTCCTTGTCGAACTGGATTTCACCATTGGGGCCGTACAGGTTCAACATCGCGTTGAGTGCGTGATAGTCGAGCGATTCGTCTGCCGCGGCACTCGTCGTCCGAGCGGGATCGGTAATGGTCACAGTGCTGCCCCTACATATCGAAAGGTATGAAAATCAGCCGCGCGGCCGACTGGCGCGCGGTACTCGTAGACGGCGGACCGAAGACCCGCCTGTGCATTCATGCCGTCCGGAGGTTCTGCCCCCAGAATTGCGTGAGACCATCTCGGACACGCTCGACGTCGTCGGCCGTGCCCATCAGTTCGAACCGATACAGGTACGGCACCTTGCACTTTCGCGAGACGATGTCGCCCGCGAAACAGAACGATTCACCGAAGTTGGTGTTTCCTGCCGCGATCACCCCGCGGATCAGGCTTCGGTTGCGCCGGTTGTTCAAGAAGCGGATCACCTGCTTGGGCACGAAATTCGTGTCGCGGCCGGTGATGGTGGTGCCGCCCCCGTATGTGGGCAAGATCAGCACATACGGATCGTGGACCTCGAACACGCCCTCACGGTCGTGCAGCGGGATCCTGGTAGCCGGAAGCCTGAGCTTCTGCACGAACCTGTGGGTGTTCTCGGATGCGCTCGAGAAGTACACCAGAGACGTCCCCGGGGTAGACCCCTGCGAGGTCATCGGTACTCACCAACTTTTCGGTCGATTACGAAAGGCTGCCCGTCGTACAGTGCCTGCCGTTGCAGTGATCCGTGCGGGATCAGGCAGCGACCGCGAGCGCCTTGATGCGGTCGGGACGGAAACCCGACCAGTGGTCTTCGCCCGCCACAACGACGGGAGCCTGGAGGTAACCCAGGGCCATCACGTAGTCGCGGGCTTCGGGGTCCTCGGAGATATCGACGACCGAGTACTCGATTCCGGCCTTGTCGAGGGCTCGATAGGTGGCGTTGCACTGGACGCAGGCAGGCTTGGTGTAGACGGTGATGTTCATAGGATTCCCCTCTTCAACACGGCCGCGACGGGCCGGACGACTGACTGCTGCGCGATGCTCGAATACCCACCGAACTCGCGTGAATCTCACTTCCCCGAGAGATTCATGCCGTATGGGCTTCCAACGGTCTCGACACTACACCTTGTGCCCGACAGATACATAGAACCCAGGATGTTGTGACTTACATGCATGATATTCCCAGGTCGCCCTCGTGATTCTGCCGGCCCCGCGGGGTGACTCGGCGTGTCGTGCACCAGTGTGACGCACCCCACCGACAAGGACGGTCGAGTGAGCGGAAATAGGCGTCGTGGACGATTCCGGTGATGTCGCCGTCCCGTGTCGCGGCGATACGCACGTGCGACACAGTGGGGCCCGGTGCCCGACGTAAGCGAACATGCCCTGCCGCGACACCGCGAATTTCACGGCGACCCCGGGGAGCGTCAGCGCGGCCATCGCCGCAAGCACGTCGTGGGCGTGCAGGGCTCCTTCGGAGCCGAATCCGCCACCGATGTACGGAGCGATGACCCGAATCCGGGAGCTCGAGTCCGAGCACGGGGGCGAGCGCCTTCACCACGCCGTGCGGGTGTTGCGTCGAGTCGTACGTCGTCAAGGTGTCATCGGCCCAACGGGCGACGACGGTGTGTGACTCGAGCGGATTGTTGTGTTCTTCGGGTGTGGAATACCACTGGTCCACCGGACGATTTCCCGGGAACCCTTTGTCAGCTATGGGCCGGCTGACGTCGGTCGGCATGCCCTGGTCGGGAACCCTCATTCATCCGCTGCATCGGCCTGTGGTCCAACAGTCTTGTGATCCAACAGTCTTGTGGTCCAACAGGGCCGAGAATGATCGCGTAGCCGGACCCCTTCCCGACCCGCGATCATTCGCGTTGGCCGTCAGGCGTGCTCGAGCACCTCGGTTGCAGCGACGAGAGTCTCGACGACCGCTGCGATCTGCTGGGCGGTTTCACCGTGGTCCTTCGCGTGTGCCCCGGCGAACTTGCCGAAAGTCTCACCGACGGCCAGCGAGGCACCCTCGACGACGGTGCCGCCCGCGATGCCGGTGGCCTTGACCGTGTCGTCGAGCGCCCATTTCGCGGCGTTTGCACTCGGCGACTGACTGATGACAGCGACCGGCTTGCCACGCAAGGCACCCGCGCCGTATGGACGCGATGTCCAGTCGATGGCGTTCTTGAGGACGGCGCTGGTTGTCCCGTTGTATTCCGGAGTGACGAGCAGGACTGCGTCCACTTCCGCGACAGCGTCACGCAGTGCGACGGCAGCAGCGGGGACGTTCTCGCCGTCGAGGTCCTCGTTGTAGAACGGAATGTCGGCAAGTCCGTCGTAGACGGTGACCTCGACGCCATTCGGGGCGACTGCGGCAGCGGTCTCGGCGAGCTGACGGGAGACGGCACCGGTGCGCAGGCTACCGGTGAGTGCGATTACGCGGGTCTGGGTCATGATGCGTCCTTCAGCGTGCGGAGTAATTGACTACGCAATCATAAGCGGACCGCGGTCCAATTGTGTAGTCGACCCGTTAAAGTGTGACGTTGTGAACAAGCCACTGCCTCGCGCCGACTCCGACGACGCCGAGCGGTGCGACGCCGCCCGCAACCGCAGACGTCTGCTCGACGCGGCCGCGCTGCTCGTCTCCGAGCACGGCGCCGACCGTGTGTCCATGGACGCCGTGGCGGGGCGCGCGGGAGTCGGCAAGGGCACAGTATTCCGACGCTTCGGATCCCGTGCAGGACTGATGGCAGCACTTCTCGACCACAGCGAACGCGAGTTCCAACAGGCGTTCCTGTATGGTCCGCCACCGCTGGGCCCTGGTGCGCCTGCCCTCGAACGGCTCATCGCCTTCGGACGGGCCCGCATTGATCTCGTCGAAATCCAAGGTGAGGTATTGCGCGCGGTCGAGGCGGGGGTCGACACCCGGTACTCCGTGCCCGCGCGGCAGGTCTCGCTCGTCCATGTCGAATCGCTGCTCCGTGAAATGGACGTCGACGGCGACACCCGACTCCTCTCAGAGTCCCTGCTGGCATCCCTCGAGGCGACGCTGGTGCTGCACCTGTGGCGCGACGCGGGGTATTCGCTGCGTCGACTGGGCGACAACTGGGCCGATCTGTCCCGGCGTGTCGTCGGTCACCACCCGTAGCAACGCCACGCACACCAGCATCTGCGGAGATCTGATGTCGGGTATCGAGCAGCCCTCACCGGCACACTGCTCGCCCTCGATGCGCCGCTATACGGCACCGCTGCACAGCCTCCGAGCACCGTGACCAATGAGGACGGTCTGTTCACACAGTGGGCCGACGTCGCAACCGAGCGTGACGTAGAGGTCCTCTACCAGGGCGAGCCGAGCCTCGAGGCGATCACCGCCGCGACACCGGACCTCATCGTCGTCTCGTCCAGCGGAGCGGATTCCACGATCGATCAGGTCGAGCTGCTCTCCCAGATCGCACCCACCCTCGTCTACGACTACTCGGACAAGTCGTGGCAGGACCTGACCACGCAGATGGCCGAGGCGGTCGGCGCCGAGGAACGCGCAGCCGAACTTCTCGAAGAATTCGACAGCAGGGTCGACGAGGCGAAGGGCACGATCGAACCTGCCCTCGCCGGAGACAACACGGTGAGCATCCTCACCTACAATTCGCCAGAGGATTCCCGGATCTTCACCGACGAGTCCGCTCAGGGCCGCCTCGCGACGCGGCTGGGCTTCGAGATCGCGGCGGTTCCCGAGACAGCAGGAGCGGCCGCTGCCGGACGCTCGGACATCATCGCCGTGGCAACCGAGAACCTGCCGCTGGCTCTGACCGGCGGAACCACGTTCATCATCAACGCCCTGCCAGAGGACGCCGACCGCTTGAAGGCCGATCCGACGCTGGCCAACACGAAGTCGGTCCAGAACGACTCTGTCTACGCGCTGGGCTACGACAGCTTCCGCCTCGACTACTACAGTGCGAACAACGTTGTCGACCGCATCATCGACGCGCTCGGCTGATCCCGCATGAACCCGAGGGCACAACACTCCACGTAGCGTGGGCGGATGACTCGTATCCTCGGTGTCCTCGCACTGTGTTCCGTGGCAGTCGGTGTCTCCGCATGCAGTACCAGCCCACCCGACCCCTCCGGGACTGGCTCGATCGATGACCTCACCGGTCGCACCTTCCTCTCCACCGAGGTCACAGGCGCTCCCATTCCGGGAGAGGGGCCGCTGACGGTCGAGTTCCCCGAACCCGGGCGGATCGCCGCCACCGCCGGCTGCAACCAATTCACCGGAGCCGTCGATCTCGCTGACGACACGCTGACTGCGCCGAGCCTGGCGAGCACGATGATGGCGTGTCCTCCGCCGCGCGATGGCGCGGACCAGTGGTTGAGCACTCTGTTCGAGTCCTCCCCCCGGTGGCGACTCGACGGTGACGTTCTCACGCTCACCGGCGGCGACACCACCGTCACTCTCGGCGACAAGAAAGTCGTCGAGCCCGACCGACCGGTCACGGGCACCGAATGGACGGTCACCACGCTACGCACCCCGGATGCCGTCATCTCCTCGCTCGCGCTCGAGTCTGCAGCACCGACACTCACGATCGCCGATGACGGCACCGTCAGCGGCAACGCCGGATGCAATCGGTTCTCCGGCCCCGCGGAGGTGGGTGAGGGAACCATCACGTTCGGTGCTCTGGCGACCACGACGATCGCGTGCAGCGACCCGGAGACCACCGACATCGAACACCACATTCTTGCGGTTCTGGCCGGGGAGACCACCTACTCCGTGGACAGCTCCACGATGATCATCACCGCCGCCGACGGGATGAACGGCGTGGGTCTCACCGCCCGCTGACCGGCTCCATCGGCGTCAGTACCGATCAGTGAGCCATCGTGCGAGCGCCCGCGCACTCGCGTCGACCCGATCGGGCCAGTCCATCGCCGACTCATCAGCGTTGTCGCTGACGTGCTTGACCAACCGGCACCGCGCACCCATGTGCGCCGCGGCATGAGCGATCGCGTAGCCCTCCATGTCGACGAGGTCGGCACGCGCCGCAAGTGCGGCGCGGACCTCGGCGTCCGAGACGAACGCGTCGCCGGTGGCGAGAACGGTTCCGTCGCCGGCGTCGAGTGCCAGGGTGTCGCGGGCGGGGTACCCCAGGCTCCGCAGGACCTCCCCGCTGAAATCATGGTTGATCACCGTCGACGGTACGAACATGCCGCTGTGCTGGTCGTGGAGGGCGCCAGCGGTCCCGATGTTCACCACCAGGGGCCGTTCGGACACCGCATATCGCGCGAGGGTCGCCGTCACCGCAACTGCCGCGTCGACCTTGCCGATCCCGACGACGAGCACGTCGAACCGATCCGGCACGTGGGCAGCTTCTGCCTTCGTCGCCGACACGACGAGAATGTCCTTCACCCGCTGTCCTTCCGCCTCCGTGTCCCGGTTCGCGTCCGCGGCCCGGTGCAGTACACGACCGTATCCCGCCGGGCGCGGGCCCGCGGAGAGAGAACGGGGTGCGCGTCCGGCCCTGCCACCACGGCATTGTCAATGGTGTCGAATTCCCAGGTTAGAGTTCCCAGATGACGAACCTTCGCGCTCGGATCATCGATGAACTCGGCGTCCGGCCCACCGTTGTTCCCCACGACGAAATCCGCTCTCGGGTACAGTTTCTCGCCGACTACCTTCGGTCGACTCCCGCCAAGGGATTCGTACTCGGCATCAGCGGCGGTCAGGACAGCACGCTGGCTGGCAAGCTGACCCAGCTTGCCGTCGACACGCTGCGTACCGAAGGGCACGACGCCGAATTCGTCGCCGTCCGCCTCCCGTACGGTGAGCAGGCCGACGAACACGATGCGCGGATCGCCCTCGACTTCATCGGGCCCGATCGCGAGTTCCGGGTCAATGTCAAGCCCGGCGCCGACGCGACTGCCGTCGAGGCAGCCCAGGGCATCGGTGAACTCCTCGGACACGGCGCCGCACTCCGCGATTTCGTCCGCGGCAACATCAAAGCCCGCGAGCGAATGGTGCTGCAGTACGCCATCGCGGGCGAGCTCGGTTACCTGGTGGTCGGCACCGACCACGCGGCGGAGGCCGTCACCGGCTTCTTCACGAAATTCGGGGACGGCGGGGTGGACATCACTCCACTCACCGGGTTGACGAAGAGGCAGGGCGCGGCACTCCTCCGTGAGCTCGGGGCACCGGACAGCACGTGGCAGAAGGTTCCGACGGCAGATCTCGAGGACGACCGGCCTGCCCTGCCCGACGAGGTCGCACTCGGCATGACCTACGCCGAGATCGACGACTACCTCGAAGGTGAGGACGTCACAGCGGAGGTGGCAGACAAGATCGAGCGGGTGTTCCTCGCGACGAGGCACAAGCGGACCGTGCCCGTCACTCCGCTCGACACCTGGTGGCGCTGAGAGCTACCCACCGGCGAAGGGTGGCAGCACGTCCACCTTCGCTCCCGCCGGGTGGGTCGGGTCGCGGGTGAGTTCGCCGCCGTCCGGCCCCGGTTCGACGAGATAGGCGGCAACCGACAGGACCCGTTCCATATCGGGCCCGTGTCGCTCGATCAGAGCCGCGCGCAGCGCTGCGAGGTCGGAGCCCACGGCGAGGTCGATCGTCTCCTTCTCACGTCCGGCCGCGTCTGCAGCTGCCGCGAAGTACCGCACCTCGACCCCGGTCACCCGTTCAACCACCGATAGCTCCCATACTGCGCTCCGGCGGAACGAAATCCGCCGCGTCGATGCCGTGTCCGGCCCACTTGTTCCACATCGCGCCGCGCCACAGCGCGGCCAGTTCGTCGTCGGTCGCACCACCGCGCACCGCCGCGCGCAGATCGGTTTCACGATCGCTGAACAGGCACGATCGGACAGTGCCCTCTGCGGTGAGGCGCGTACGGTCGCAGTCCGAGCAGAACGACCGGGTGACCGAGGCAATGATCCCCACGGTCGCCGGACCCCCGTCGACAGACCACCGTTCCGCGGGAGCCGACGGATCCTCACGGGGCTCCTCCGTCAAGGTGAAGTGGGCGCCGAGTACCTCGAGCAGGCGCTGTGCGGTGACCATGTTCGCGCGGGCCCACTCGTGGTCGGCGTCGAGGGGCATCTCTTCGATGAACCGCAGTTCGACGCCCTCATCGAGACACCAGCGCAGCAGGTCTGCGGCGCCATCGAGAGTGTCCGGCATGAGTACCGCGTTGACCTTGACCCTGGTGAACCCGACGGCCTTGGCCGCGCGGATGCCTGCGAGCACCGAATCGAGCCGGTCGCGGCGGGTCAGCCGGGCGAAATGATCACGGTCGACGGTGTCGAGGGAGATGTTCACCCGAGACAGGCCGGCGTCACGCAAGCCCTGTGCCCGGTGGGCGAGTCCGACCGCGTTGCTGGTCAGTGCCAACGGCACGTCGGGGGCAACTCGGCGGCAGCCCGCGATGATGTCTTCGAGGTCGCGTCGCATCAGGGGTTCACCGCCGGTGAACCGCACCTCCCGCACCCCGAGCAGGCCGGTGGCGACCCCCACCAACCGCACGATTTCCGCGGTGTCGAGCAGTTGCTCGCGCGGGATGGCGGGCAGGCCCTGCTCTGGCATGCAGTACGTGCAGCGCAGTGAGCACTTCTCGGTGATGGAGACGCGCAGATCTCGCGCGACGCGGCCGAACCGGTCGAGCAGGTCGGGCACGTGAGGACGGTCGGACACGTCGTCCGTCTCCGCGCGGACGGACGGCATTCCCACATCCACTGCTGTCACAGAACCACCGGCCTCATATCGCCAGTATGCCTATGAAACGCAACCGGGGATACGAATGCCCCGGAAGGGACACCGGTACGGTAGTCGCCATGGCAGGCGGCAGGCGGTCCGTGGAGGAACATGCACAGCACGTAGCGACGCTTTTCGAGCCGCTACGGTCGATATCTCCTGTGCAGGTACCGCTTGCACGCGCACTGGACCGGACACTCGCCGAGCCGGTCCATGCACCGATCTCACTCCCCCCGTTCCGGAACTCACAGATGGATGGTTACGCCGTCGACGCCACGTCGGTGGGCACGGTGCCGGCGACCCTGCCCGTGCAGGCCGTCATCGCCGCCGGCGATGCCGTCTCCACCCTGTCCGCGGGCACCGCCCTCAAGATCATGACGGGCGCCCCGATCCCCGACGGCGCTGATGCGATCGTTCCGATCGAGGACACCGAGACGGACGAGGATGCCGGCACCGTCACCGTGCATCGCACAACCACGCCAGGCACCTATGTACGCGAAGCCGGCAGCGATGTGCACGCCGGTGAACTCCTGCTCCCGGCGGGCACCGTCCTGGCGGCCCGGCACATCTCGGTCCTCGCCGCGGTGGGCCTGACCGACATTCCGGTTCGGGCGCGACCCCGGGTCGCGGTGATCTCCACCGGCAGTGAGCTTGTCACTCCCGGTAAAGACCTCGGGCCCGGGAAGATCTACAACTCGAACGGTCCGGCGCTCGCGGCCAGCGCCGCCGCGAACGGTGCCGAGGTCGTGTCGATCGCACACTGCGATGACGACCCCGAGGAGTTCGCGGCCATGATCGCCCACGCGGTGGCGGTCGCCGACGTGGTCTTCACCTCCGGTGGCGTCTCGAAGGGAGATTTCGAGGTCGTCAAGGACACCCTCGAGCCGCGCGGCGGTAGCTTCGTGTCGGTGGCGATGCAGCCCGGCGGGCCACAGGGAACCGCCATCGTCGACGGCGTACCGATCCTGACGTTCCCGGGTAACCCCGTGAGCGCGCTCGTCTCGTTCGAGGTGTTCGCCCGTCCGTTACTGCGCGACATCGCAGGTCTGCCGGCCATCGCCTCGGGCACACGACCGCTGACCACCGGCGTCACGTCCATCGCGGGCCGTCGTCAGTTCCTACGGGCGTGTCTCGACGGAGACGGTGTGATACCGCTTGCCGGACACGGTTCTCATCTCGTCGCGGGCCTGGCCACCGCCGATGCACTTCTCGACATCGATCCCGACATCACCACCCTCGAATCCGGAGACCTCGTGAAAGTGCTTCCACTGTGAGCGAATTGAGCCACCTCGACGATCAGGGCCGCGCTCGGATGGTCGATGTCTCGACGAAGAACGACACTCATCGAGTCGCTGTCGCTGCCGGCGAGCTGGCGACCACCGCCGAGGTGATCGCACTCGTTCGCGCCGACGACATGCCGAAGGCGGACGTACTGGCCACCGCCCGCATCGCGGGCATCGGCGCCGCCAAGCGTACGTGGGAACTCATTCCCCTGTGCCACCAGCTGGCGCTGTCGACGGTGAAGGTGACCTTCGGTTTCACCGACACCGCGATCACGATCGAAGCGGTCGCGAAGACCACCGGCCCGACCGGTGTCGAGATGGAGGCGCTCACCGCGGTGGCTGTCGCCGGACTCACCCTGCACGACATGGTCAAGGCCGTCGATCCTGCAGCGGTTCTCAACGGAGTACGCCTGGTCTCGAAGGAAGGTGGCAAGCGCGGACGGTGGTTTCGTGACGAGGCCTCCGCGCACGAGGCGTCGACACCAACCGACACACCGGCACTCGACACGGCATCCGCGCGTTCCGCGGTCGTCGTGGTGTCCTCGACCGGTGTGGCCGCGGGCACGCGCGACGACAAGACCGGCCCGGTCATCGAACAGTGGCTCACCGAACGCGGCTTCTCGGTGCGAGGCCCGCTGATCTACGCCGACGCGCAGATCAGCGCTGGCCTGGCCGACGCTCTCACCGGCAGTCCCGCCCTGGTCATCACCACCGGCGGTACCGGAGCGTCGCCCACAGACGGGACACCCGAGGCCACCCTCGGAGTCCTCGACCGTGAGCTGCCCGGCGTCGCCGATTCGATTCGGCGGCGCGGGCTCGACGTCACCCCGCACGCGGTGCTCTCCCGCGGCGTCGCCGGTCTGGCCGGGTTCACCGTCGTGGTGAACCTGCCCGGATCACCGGGCGGCGTCCAGGACGGACTCGCCGCACTCGACCCGATCCTCGATCATCTGTTGGCGCAAGTGTCCGGAGGCGGAGCCCATGAGTGACCTGCTGGCAAGAATTTCGTCGGAGCCGTTGGATCCTGCCGCGGTGGACGCCGCGGTTGCCGGACCCGAGCACGGCGCAGTGGTGGTGTTCACCGGTGCGGTGCGTAACCACGACGGCGGCCAGGCGGTGACGGCGCTCGAGTACAGGTCGCATCCGGACGCCGAGGCATTCCTGCGACGGGTCTGCGAGGAGGTGGCCGCAGAATCCGGTCTTCCGGTCGCTGCGGTCCACCGGGTGGGCGAACTCACCATCGGCGATCTCGCGATCGTCACGGCAGTCGCCGCACCGCATCGAGCAGAGGCCTTCGCGACGTGCGCCGAACTCGTCGAACGCATCAAACATGAAGTGCCCATTTGGAAACGGCAGCAGTTCGCCGACGGCATCTCCGAGTGGGTCGGGGTCTGCTGACCGCCCCTTCCCTTCCGAACGAACGAATCGTTCGTCTCGTCAGACCGATCGAAGGATCCATTCGTTCTGAAGCGGGAGCAGGATTCGGCGACGGGTGAGGTAGTCTGATCCGGTTCGGGTGTCACGACGACACCCACCGTCGTGGGATACCGGCGGCCCGGGATCGTGCCCGGCCCGCAAGCAAGGACACGCATCGGCCTTCCTCGCGGCGATCACACCGCACCATTCGGGTTCACTCCCGCATGCGTGCATACACGCCGCAGTGAAAGGCAGCGCTGTTCCATGACCACATCCTTTTCCGATCTCGGGGTTCCCCGTCCGCTCGTCGCCGCACTGAGCGACTCGGGTATCACCAGCCCGTTCCCCATCCAGGAAGACACCCTTCCCGACTCCCTCGCAGGTCGCGACGTTCTCGGCCGCGGCCGAACCGGTAGCGGTAAGACCTTGGCGTTCTCCATCCCGCTCACCGCTCGTCTCTCCGGAGGCTCGACGCGTGCGGCCGGGCGTCCCCGCGGCCTCGTGCTCGCTCCCACCCGCGAACTCGCAACGCAGATCGCCGCGGTGGTCGAACCCCTCGCACACACCGCGGGCCTGCGGGTCACCACCATCTTCGGTGGGGTGTCGCAGAACCGTCAGGTCGAGGCCCTCCGACGCGGCGTCGATATCGTCATCGCCTGCCCGGGTCGTCTCGAGGACCTGATGCGTCAGGGCTTCATCAGCCTCGATGCCGTCGAACTCACCGTCCTCGACGAGGCCGACCACATGGCCGACCTCGGATTCCTCCCCGGGGTCACCCGCATTCTGAACGCCACCGCCACGAGCGGGCAGCGACTCCTGTTCTCGGCGACGCTGGACAACGGTGTCGACAAGCTCGTCAAGAAGTTCCTGAAGAATCCGATTCTCCACTCGGTCGACGAGGCCCACTCCCCCGTCGCCGCGATGACCCACCACGTGTTCGACGTTGCCGGCGTCGACGCGAAGAAGGACCTCGTCCGCACCCTCGCTTCGGGTACGGGGCGCCGCATCCTGTTCATGCGCACCAAGCATCAGGCGCGCAAGCTCGCCAAGCAGCTCACCGACTCCGGAATCCCCGCGGTAGATCTGCACGGCAACCTGTCGCAGAACGCACGCGACCGGAACCTGGCGGCATTCTCGTCGGGCGCAGCACGCGTGCTGGTCGCGACCGACGTAGCGGCACGCGGTGTGCACGTCGACGATGTACAGCTGGTGGTGCACGTGGATCCGCCCGCCGAGCACAAGGCGTACCTGCACCGGTCCGGCCGGACCGCGCGCGCAGGCAGCACCGGTGACGTGGTGACGCTCGTGCTCCCGGATCAGCGCAAAGACCTCGCGACGATCATGCGCAAGGCATCGATCAGCGTCACTCCGGTGAAGTCCACCGCCAGCTCCGAGCACGTCCTCGCGCTCGTCGGCGAGATCGCACCGCACGTGCCGCCGGCACCGAAGCAGGCAGCGACGTCCGGATCGAACCGGCCGTCACGCTCGGGTGGTGCCCGCCGCACCGGCGGATCCCGACAGAGTGGCGGTGCACGCAACGAAGGTGGAGCACGCCAGGGTGGATCCGGTCGGCAGGGCTCGGGTGCACGCACCGGCTCCGCCGCACGCCAGGGTGGTACGGGGGGCCGTCGTGCCGCGGCCGGACAGGGCGCGGCGGGTGGCGGCCAGCGTCGGGCACCACGCCGCAGCGCAGCCGCCCGCTAGGCAGGGGAGTTCTTCAGGTCGCCGTGAACCGGTGGACGGCGTACATCGCGTCCGCCGACACCGGTTCGCCCGCGACACATCGACGCAACCGATCGCGTACCGCGTCGGAATCGAGATCGGCCCCGATGACGACGAGCCGGGTGGTGCCCGGAGCCTCGTCACCACGTCCGGGTGGTTCGAATCGGATGTGGTCGCCGACGGTCTGCAACAGATACCTCGTCGAGCGCAGTCCCGCGGTAACTGTCACGTAGCCCTTGATCCGGAAGACTCCCGCGGGCTGATTCTCCAGAAGGTTCACGAGCACGCGCGGATGCAGTGGCGCGTCGCTTTCGAACGTGATCGAGTCGTATCCGTCGTGCAGGTGTCGATGCCGGTGTTCGTTGCACTCCCGCAGCAGGTCGTCGAGGGTCAGTTGTTCGCCCGGCTTCGCCTCGGTGCGCTCGGTGAAATCGAACAGTAGACCCGGGTCGATCCGACTGTGGTCGGTCGACACCACCGCCGCCCGTGCATTGAGTCGGCACAGGTGACCGAGCAGGTCGTCATGAGCATCGCTGTCGACGAGGTCGGTCTTGTTCAGGAGAATCAAGTCGGCCATCGCGACGTGCTGGTCGAGTTCGGGGTGCCGCTCCCGCGTGGTGTCGAACTCGTATGCGTCGACGACGAGCACGAGTCCGCCGTAGGTGATGTGTTCGTTCTCCGTGCTGACAACGAGCCTGATCATGTTGCGCGGTTCCGCCAACCCGCTTGCTTCGACGACGATGACGTCGAGATCGGATTTCGGGTGCGCAAGCTTGTCGAGCATCGCGTCCATCTCACTGACATCGACCGCGCAGCACAGGCATCCGTTACTGAGCGAAACCATCGAGTCGACCTGCCCCGCGACCATCATCGAATCGATGTTCACGGCGCCGAAGTCGTTGACTATCACTCCAATTCGAGCGCCCCGGGTATTGCGCAACAGATGGTTGAGCAGGGTGGTCTTTCCCGATCCGAGGAAGCCTGCAACAACGACGACCGGAATCTTCCGTTTCGCCACGCGCTTTCCTCCTCGACCGTCGTTCGCCCGGGCAACCCATGCTAGGACGTGCACGCGTCGGCCTCCTCACCCACCCTCGACACGCCGGTGCGTGGTTCCGGTAGCCGGTGCTACCGGAACCACGCACGGGTGGCGTCAGCCGCCTTGCCTGATCCACTCCTCGAGGTGCGGCGATTCGGTACCGATCGTGGTGCCGTCACCGTGCCCGGTGTGCACCGTCGTCTCCGCCGGGAGAACGAACAGCTTGTCGCGGATCGATCCGATGATCGTCGGGAAGTCCGAGAAGGAGCGACCCGTCGCGCCGGGCCCACCCGAGAACAGGGTGTCGCCGGTGAACAGTTCCCCGGCTTCCGGCAGATACAGGCAGGTCGAGCCCGGCGAATGGCCGGGCGTGGAGATCGCCTGGATATCGGTGCCCGCAACCCTGATTCTGTCGCCGTCCTCGAGCGTGCCGTGCGCGACCCCCGGATGGGTGGCTTCCCAGAGCATGTTGTCGGCCGGGTTGAGCAGGATCGGCGCGTCGAGCTTCTCGGACAACTCGGGAGCGACGGTGATGTGGTCGTTGTGCGCGTGCGTGCACACGATCGCCACCACCCGACGGTGGCCGACGGCGTCGATGATCGGCTGCGCGGTGTGCGCTGCGTCGATCACCACCACCTCGTCGTCGTTGCCGACCAGCCAGATGTTGTTGTCGACCTCCCACTCGCCGCCGTCGAGCGCGAACACGCCCGAGGTGACGACACGGTCGACCCTGATCGGGCTCGTCGCGCTCACAACACCACCACCGAACGCAGGACTTCACCGTGGTGCATCGTCTCGAAGGCCTTCTCGACGTCGTCGATGCCGATGCGCTCGGTGACGAACTTCTCGAGCGGAAGCCGTCCCTGCTGATAGAGGTCGACGTAGGTCGGGAAGTCGCGTTCGGGCAGGCAGTCGCCGTACCACGAACTCTTGAGCGACCCACCGTGCGAGAAGAAGTCGATCAGTGGCATCTCGAGGGTCATGTCGGGGGTCGGCACACCGACGAGCACGACCGTGCCCGCGAGGTCGCGGGCGTAGAACGCCTGCTTGTAGGTCTCGGGACGACCGACCGCGTCGATGACGACGTCGGCGCCGAAACCACCGGTGATCTCCTGGATGCGCTCCACCGGATCGACGCTGGTCGAATTGATCACGTGGGTGGCGCCGAGATCGGTGGCCCATGCAAGCTTCGTGTCGTCGCGGTCTACCGCGATGATCGTGCCGGCACCCGCGAGCCGTGCACCCATGATCGCGGCATCACCGACACCGCCGCAACCGATGACGGCGACGGATTGACCGCGGGTGACTCCGCCGGTGTTGACGGCAGCGCCCAGGCCTGCCATCACGCCGCAGCCGAGCAGTCCCACGACTGCCGGATCGGCGGTCGGATCGACCTTGGTGCACTGCCCCGCGTGGACGAGCGTCTTGTCGGCGAATGCGCCGATGCCGAGCGCCGGCGACAGTTCGGTGCCGTCCTCGAGGGTCATCTTCTGGGTGGCGTTGAACGTCGAGAAGCAGTACTGCGGTTGACCACGCTTGCAGGCACGACACTGACCGCACACGGCGCGCCAGTTCAGAACGACGAAGTCCCCCACCTCCACCGAGTCGACGCCGACACCGACGGATTCGACGACGCCGGCCGCTTCGTGGCCGAGCAGGAACGGGAACTCGTCGTTGATGCCGCCTTCGCGGTAGTGCAGGTCGGTGTGGCACACACCGCACGCCGCGATCGCGACGACCACCTCACCCGGTCCCGGATCAGGGATGACGACGGGCACGACCTCGACGGGAGCACCCTTCGCGCGTGCAACGACTCCTCGGACTGTCTGCGACATGGTGATGTCTCCTTCGTGACTGTGGCGGGAGCCTGGGTGGGCTCCCACACGACCCTATCCACCGCCGCGACTCTCTGGACCTGTTCGAACGACGAGACCTACCTGTCCGAACGAACAGCCTGTGGTGGTCGTCGGACAAATCGTGGGGATACAACGCCGGTCGATGTGGAGTACCGATCGATTTGTAACGCCGCAGTCGGTTCCGGCGACGTCTGTGTTGACCCGCTCGCAATTCCCGCCCGGATTTTCCGACTGGTGAGATCGGATTGGTAATAACCCATGGCAACTCGTAACTCGTCGTCCCGACGCCGGATTCTCGCCGGCATCCTGGCTCCTGTGACACTCGGCGTCGCGGCCATCGTCGCGGTCACCGTGGCGCAGCCCAACGTGCCCACCACCGCCGACCCCGCACTCGTGGTGTCGACACAGGATTGCTACGACATGGTGACCATCTCGCTCGGTGGCAGGGGCGACGCGCCGCGCGACCAGAGCAAGATGCTGGTCACGCCGGACGGGACCACGCTGCCCGCAGCGCTGTCGGACGATTACCACAGTCACTGGGTCGACCCGGTTGTCAATGCACCGCGGGACACTGTGGGTGACGAATCCTACGCGGCCGTCTACGTCGACTACCCGGCTCACATGGACTCTTACGAGGATGCCGTCAACGGGGGCGTCGAGAACACCAAGACGATCATCCAGGCCATCCAGGTTTCGTGCCCCGACACGAAGTTCGCCATCGTCGGATACAGCCAGGGCGCCGACGTCGCGCGTCGGGCAGCCCAGGAGATCGGCAACCAGAAACCGAACGAGGACGGGTCGTACGACATCATCGACCCCGATTCCGTCGTCGGCGTGGTGATCCTCGCAGATGCCGGTCGCGGGGCAGGTGAGGGCCCGTTCCCGGGCGCCGAGAACGAGTACCGCAATCCCGACGGATTCGACCGCGAGTACCAGGACGGGAACGACAGCGCGTCCGGGAGTGGCGCTCTGCCGGGTACCGGGGGCGGGTTCGGTGCGCTCGACGGCAAGGTCGCGTCGTTCTGCTCCGAAGGAGATCTGACCTGCTCGGCACCTGAGAATATCGCGCTCTTGGAGCTCGCGATCAACGTCGGCCGGCAGCTCAACATCGATGCATTGCAGCGTGACGGACTCACCCCGGAAACCGGAATGAACGTCGCCCAGGTGCTCAGTGGTGTGGCCCTTGCCGCTCTCGCAGACATCAGCGCGAACGACGAGTGGATGCGATCGGACGAGACCTTCCTCGATGTCCTGATCAAGGTGTCGGATCCGGCGTACGTTCCGAACGACCCCGCGGTGAAGAATGTCTCAGCTGACGGCACCGAGAGCACCGAGGAGCCGATCCCGGCCGACCGTCTCGCGAACCTGGCGTACTTGCCGGAGAAGCTCCTCAAGGAGGTCGTCGGATTCATCGAGGACAACCAGAACACTCTCCAGGTGGCGCTGAGCGATCCGTACCAGCAAACTCTCGGCCCCGATACCGGTCACCACTTCGACTACTGGCGCGACAACGGCGAAGGCAAGCCGTTGACCTCCGCCGAGTACGCGGCCGCATGGCTGACTCACCTCGCCGAACAGGCGAAGAACGGTGAGTCCGTGAAGACCGACGTGGACCCGAACACCGCGAAGCTCGGTATCGCAGGTGATGAGGCGCTCATGGTCGAGACCACCTCGACCACGGCCACCAGCTCGCCGACCGAGGTTGCCGCGACCGACACCGTCACCTCCACAGAGGGCACCGCACCACTGCCGGAGGCCGGGGTTCCCGCACCTGTCGACACCGCCGCACCGGTGGACCCGCTCACCGTCCCCGCTCCCGGCGCGACCGACCCGGCAACTGCACCGTCCGAGGGACTCGACATCCCGGCACCCGGGCTGACCCCGGCACCCACGACGACCACGCAGGCTCCACCGGCGGGTGACGGCAGCGTGACCTCACCCGAGCCGCAGGTCTCGGGTTCCACCACGACGACCACAGCACCGAACCCGACGAGCACCACGACGCCGCGGCAACCTGCAGCGGCCTGAGGTGCCACCTGTGAGATCTGCCCTCGTCACGAACTCCGACGTCAGCCCGCAGCTTTGACACCCGCCTCGGCACCGAGTGCCGCTGCCTCGCCGCGGGTACTGACATCGAGTTTTCGCAGCAGGCTCGCAACATGGAACTTGACCGTGGATTCACTGACACCCAGGCGTTCGGCGATCACCCGATTACGTCGTCCCGCCACGAGGTGTTCGAGTACCTCGATCTCGCGAGCGCCGAGCCCGGCCAAGGCGTCCACCGCGGCACCGTCGGTCAGCCCGACCGGAAGATCCAAGGGCAGTGACGCACTCACGCGGCACCCCCATCCGTCCGTCGACTCGGATTCGATGGTGCCGCCCATCGTTTCGACCCGGTCACGTAGCTGACGTTCGAGTTCGGCGGCGTCGGCCTCACCTCTGCCGTCGTCCCGAATGTCGACACCCAAGTGCGCGCCGTCACAGCTCCACGCGACTCGGATACGCGTGACTTCGCTCTGCGCCGACATAGCGAGGACGGCCCCGCGGGCCAGCGCGCGGGCAGCGTGCGCGACCTCACCGGGAAGGGCGCGTCCGTGGCCGGGTGGCGCCACCATCTCCAGGTCGAGATCTCGGTGCCGAACAAGCGTCCGCAATTCGCCGTGCATCCGGGCAAACGCTGTTGTCACCGCCTCCTCCGCCAGCTCACGGTGTGCATCGACCGCCGAGCGCAACGCGATCAACGCACCCGTCGCGGTGTCGCGTGCCGTGGCGCGCGCACGAGCGTCGTCGAGATCCTTCGAACGCAGCGTCGCCAGGATCGTTTCGAGCGTGACAGCGTGCGCTTCCGTGAGCTCGGCGACGGTACGCGCACGCTCCGCGGACGCTGCCCTCGACTCCGCCAGGTACGCGGGGCTGGCACTGTGCACCTGGAGCTGGATTCCGGTCGCGACGATCGTGAACAGCGACCGCACCAGTTCGAGGGACGCCGCGGAAGCCCGAGCTCCATGCGGTACCAGAACGAGGAGGGTGTCGGTGCGATCCAGCATCACGCACACGTCCCGGTCTCGCCCCGCGACCCGTGCCGGACCGCGCCGGATCTCGCCTGCCGTCAGCTCGGTGCGGATACGGTCGAGTTCCGCGATCGTGACCCGATCGACGATCGCGGGATCGCCGGCCACCTTGCGTGGCCGTCCGGTGCACTCGCGTGTGAACACCACGAGAGCGCTGTGTGGAACGTATGCGTCGATCAGCACCGAGAACCGCTGACCGATCTCGGTCAGCGGGCCTACCAGCGCGTCCCGCAGGTCGGTGATCAGAATCTCGGGACGAGGCAGTGCGGTACTCACCACCCCACGATATCGGCCGGTATCGTCTCTCTTCCGATCACCAGTGGCAGCGCTCGCAGTGTGGAACGTCAGTGCGCGAACGGTCGGTCTGCCAGACGATCAGAATGCCAGCGACGACCAGGAAATCTCGATCTGGAACGGATACGGGAAAGAAATGCCGGACACTGCCCCCGGCCCCCACTGCCCTGCAAGCAGGTAATTCGCGGACCGGAGCGGCCGTACTCGCGCGGGGAGTTCTGCGTGGCCGACTTCGAGGACATACACACGCAGGGCTCCGATACCGGTGAGATCCTGTAGTAGTTCGACCTCCCAGTATGAGGGAATGCCAGCGCTCGAGTACCGTGCCTTCTTCGCTTCGACGTCTCCCGGTGTGTTCGACGGTGAGAGCACCTCACCGACGAGGGCGGTATCGCCTGCCCGCACATCGGAGCCCGGCGGGAGGCATCGATGTACCAGGAAGTCGGGGGTGACGAAGTCGGATTTGCCGGTGTGCCCGAAGAAGACATTGGTCTCGAGATTCACCCGCCAGCACCCCTCTGGATGCTCAACCATATCGCTGCGGGCACAGCGCTCGAGTTCGTTCGTCACGCGACGCATCGCCGTCTGGTGCTCGCCAGGACCCCGGCGTAGCCACACCACTCGCCTATCCCACAACTCGATCCGCGAAGCGACCTCGTAGGGCAACTCCTCCAATTCGTCCCATGTCATGAACTCGGGAAGGTCAGGATGCTCAGCGCTGCGAGCGCTCGGCGGGAGCATGGGCACATGCTACCGACCGACCGGGTCAGTGGACAGTGCGCCGTAGATGAGCGTGTCCGTCCACTCACCCTTGCTCCACCAGTCCTGTCGCAGATGCGCTTCCTGCCGCATTCCGGCGCGCTGCGCGAGTCGAGCGGAGGCGCCGTTGCGGGCATCCATCTGAGCCGTGACCCGATGAAGCTTGTACCGGCCGAACGCCAGATGGAGCACGGCCTGCACGGCTTCGGTCGCAAAGGCTCTGCCGCCGTACGCCGGGTCGAGCACCCAGCCGATCTCAGCGACTCGACCCGCTACGTCGGTAGGCCAGAGCTGCACGTCACCGATGACCGCACTGTCGTGCTCGATGATCAGTGCGACAGCACCTCCAGCATCAACGCCGGTCTTCGCCATCCGTTCACCGAGGCGGCGCGTGGCGTCTGCTTCCGACCACGGCTCATCGAGCAGATACCGGGCAACATCGCCGCGACTGTAGATGTGCTGCAACGCCGACGCATCGGCATGTTCGTGCAGCCGCAGCCGCAGCCGCGCCGTCTCCATGGGGAACAGTGTGATCGGTTCGATGTCACGCAGGTAGTGCAGCAAGACGAGTTCCTGCCCCGACGGAGCAACATCACGTGTCGCTTCCCCGTGAACGAAACCAGATCGTTCGAGTACCCGCTGAGATGCCTGGTTCTCGGGAACAGTGCGAGCGGTGACCCGTGTGAACCCACTTCTTCTGGCGAATTCGACTGAGAGAGCGAGTGCGGCCTCAGCAATCCCCTTGCCCCGGTGCGCGGGATGCACCCAGAAGCCGACCTCGACAGCGGCCTCCTCGACACCGAACAGCACAAGACTGCCGGCGAAGTCGTCCGTGACGGGGTCGCCGATCGTCAGCACCGCAAGGTCGCCGCGCTCCAGTCCTTCACGGATCGTCCCCTCGATCAGCGCGATCACCGACTCCTCGGTGTAATCCGGCTCCGGAAGGTGCGCAAACCGGCGCACCGAAGGGTCTGCAGTACCCGAGACGTATGCGCCTGCGTCGCTCGGACGCATCGCACGCACCACCGCCCGGTCGCTGCGAAGCGGAAGAAGTCTGTCGCACAACACGTTTATAAAGCTAACATAGATCGGATAAGGTGAGAAGTGTGAGCTACTGGGAGCATCGCAAACCCGTCCGCAGGACGCGCGCCGTGAATGTGCGCGAGATCGCCGACGTCGCCGTCGACCTACTGGACGAGGGTGGTCTACGCGCGCTCACCATCCGCGCAGTGGCACTCCGACTCGATGTCGCCCCGGCCAGCCTGTATTCGAGGGTCACGTCGGTCGACGATCTGTTCGACCTCGCGCTCGACGCTGCGCTCGGTCACGACACCCGGCTTCAGGACGCCGTCGACCACAGCGGATTGCACGCCCTGATGCTCACCTACTACCGCCACCTTGTTCAGCACCCCTGGGCCTGCCAGGTGATCGCCATGCGCGCCCCCAGAGGGCCCAGCTATCTGCGCTTGTCCGAGCGTATGTGCGCGCTCCTGGCCGAGGACGGCTCGGCAGATCCCCTCGGCGACGCCTACACACTGTCGAACTTCGTGATCGGGTGCGCCACGACAACCCCGGTGGCAGACGATGAGCGAGCAACCGCTGTCGACAGCGCGATTGCGCCGCTCTACGCATCACTCCACGCGACCCACCGAGTCGACAACGAAGCCATCACCGATGCCGGCCTCCGGGCCCTACTCCGGCGTTGACACCTCTCCTGGGCGGGAGAACGCCAGCCGATCACCCTCCGGCACACCCACGGACGCTCCCGCTGCGAATCACGGGTGAGGCCATCTCGACTGAAAGGACACCTCGACTGAGAGACGGTCACACAACGAAAGAACCTTGTCTCTCGATCACGAGTGACAAGGTTCTTTCGTTTCCCGGTGGAGCTAAGGGGACTCGAACCCCTGACCCCCACACTGCCAGTGTGGTGCGCTACCAGCTGCGCCATAGCCCCATATTCTTTTCTCCGCGACCAGGGTGACCCCTTCGCGCACTGAAAGAAAAACTACACCATCGGTCTTTGAGCCAACAAATCGCCTGGTCAGGGCGATGATGAGCACGAGTGCCCGTCACCGCCCCGGCCGGTCAGCCAGCGAGCTCGGACACCCAGTTGTCGTTGCCGAACGCATCGATGACGGTTCCGTTCTGGATGACGGCGGGAGTGCCCGCAGCGCCCGTGGTGGCAAGCAGTTGACGACCCGCCTCAGCAGCCTCCGCGGCCTGCTCGACGCGAGCACCGTCCGCGATGCACGACACCGCGTCTTCGGATGCTCCGGCATCGCGGGCCATCTGCGCGAGCTGCTCGTTGCTGTGATCGCTGCTGCCGCCTTCCGCGGGCTGATTGTCCGGGGAGAACACTGCATTGTGAAATGCGGAGAACGCGATCGCGTCACCGGTCTGAGCGACACACTGGTTTGCTGCCACGACCCGGGTCGAGTAGTCGCCGCTGCCGGACAATCGGTCGAGGAACGCGAGGATGTGGTAGCGCACCGCGATGGACCCTTCGTCGATCTCCTGTGCCAGTTCTTGTCCGTGCCTGTGTTCGAGTTCGGCGCAGTACGGGCACATCGGATCTTCGAAGACGTCGATGGTAGTCGCGGCATCCGGCAACCCCAGCAGGATCGTGCCGTCGTCGTCGAGGGACACCTCTACGGCGCTGTTGCTGACGGCGCCGTACCCGTCGTTGCGGGACTCGGTGCTACCCGACTGCCACAGCACTCCGCCGATGACGAGTACCGCAATGATCACGACCGCGATACCACCCAGGATGTAGGTGGATGTGTTCGATGTCGGCTCCGGCGAGTACTTGACCGGCTTGATCTTCTTCGCACTCACGAATGCTGTCCTTCGTTGATCGGTGAATAATCCGGCTTCACTGTGCCACCGGGGCCTGAGTTCGTCCTGAGATCGGCCCGGGACCGCGGGCCGAGCGCAAGGGGTGTGCGCGGAAACACAACCAACCACACCGACAGCGCGAGGAAACCCACATCGCGGGCAATCTCGCGGGCGTAATCACCACCATCTATACCTTCTGCCACGCCGCCGCCCCCGAAGCATCCGCAGTCGATGGACAATCCCCGGCTCCAGGCCGACACGATCGCACCGATCAGCACCACGAGCGTCAGCGCGGACAACACGCCCGCCGGTCGCACCGCCAGTCCGACCAGCAGCAACAGTCCGAGTACCAGTTCGACCATCGGGAGTACCGCGGCCACAGGCCTGACCAGGTCGCCGGGAAGAAGTTGATAGGCGCGCACCGCAACGACGGTCTGGGTCGGATCGGAGAATTTGATCCACCCGGATATCAGCCAGACCGCGGCCAGGCCCAGCCGCGCCGCCACGGAGACGATGCGAATCCACACGCGGACGACAGTACAGACGAAACGGTCAGCGCTCCGTATCCCCTGTCACAGGTTTCTCGGCGACCGGTTCGACGATCGGCGCATCCTGACGTGGCGCCCGTGCCAGCACCCACGGAATCGTCGCCGCCAACATGATCGCGCCGGTCACGCCGAACGCCACCGAATAGGACCATCGCTCGGCAATCATGCCCGCGACGATCGGGCCGATCACGGCCCCGACGTCCGAGGTCATCTGGAACGTGGCGAGCACCGGACCCCCGCGCGCCTTGCTGCCCACCACATCGGCGATCGCGGCCTGCTGCGACGGGTTGATCAGGCCCGACCCCATGCCTGCCACGAAGGACGTGATCAGGAACACCGTGAGGTCGGAGGACAGCCCCATCACGACGGTGCTCACACCGCAGACGACGAGCCCCGCAAGAACGAACGGGCGCCGACCGTACCTGTCCGACCACGCGCCGGACTTGACCAGCACGATCGCGTTGCCCACCGCGAATGCGGTCAGTGCGACACCCGCGATTCCTTCGCTCTGGTTCAGGGCTTCGACGACGAACAGCGGGACCATCGCGACGCGGACACCGAACACCACCCAGCCGTTGGCGAAGTTCGAGGTCAGTGCCGCCCGATAGGTCGACGACCGGAGCGCGGTACGTAGGCGCATCACCGGAGCACCGTCGCCCGAAGCCGGCTGCGCCAGATGCGACTTGCGCAGGCTGATCCCGACTACGGAGGCCGCCACGAGCAGCGCGACCGCGTAGATGAGGAACGGGGCACGCAGCCCGAGCCCGACAAGAGCCCCGCCGAGGAGCGGCCCGGTGATGTTGCCGAGGAGGAAACTCGTCGCATACAGCGCCGACACACGGCCGCGCGCATCGGGCGGTGCGATCCGCACGAGCAACCCCAAGGCAGCGACGGTGAACATCGTCGAGCCGATCCCGCCGAGCCCTCGGAAGACCAGGAGCTGCCAGTACGTCTGCGCGAAGGCACACGCCCCCGTCGACACAGCGACGATGAGCACGCCGGTGATGTAGATGGGTCGCTCGCCGAGCTTCTGGACGAGCAAGCCGCTGGCCGGCGCGAACGCGAGCCGCATGAAGGCAAACGCCGAGATGACGACCGTCGCTGCGGTGATACCCACGTCGAAGCTCCGCGCGAACTGCGGCAGAGCGGGAGCGACGAGACCGAAACCGAGGGCGATGACGAAACTCGCCGCAACCAGAACCCAGATTTCCCGCGGCAGAGCCACCTCACGTGTACGCATGATGCGGCAATGTTAGCGACGCGCACGACCAGGCCGGGTTCGAGCCCGACGTGCCGCCCGCCGTCAGCCCAGCACCGACGACACCAGTTCCCGCGCCGCATCCTGCACCTGCGCGAGGTGCTCGGGGCCCTTGAACGATTCTGCGTAGATCTTGTACACGTCCTCAGTGCCGGACGGGCGTGCCGCGAACCATGCGTTCTCGGTCGTCACCTTCAGTCCGCCGATCGCCGCGCCGTTGCCGGGCGCCTCGGTGAGTGTCGCGGTGATCTTCTCACCCGCAAGTTCGGTGGCGCTCACCTGCTCCGGCGACAGCTTCGCGAGAATCGCCTTCTGTTCGCGCGTGGCCGGTGCATCGACCCGCGCATAGGCCGGAGCTCCGTACCGGCCGGCAAGTTCGGCGTACCGCGCAGAGGGCGTCGCACCGGTGACCGCCGTGATCTCGGCGGCCAGCAGAGCCAGCACGATGCCGTCCTTGTCGGTGGACCACACCGAGCCGTCGCGACGCAGGAAAGAAGCACCCGCGCTCTCTTCTCCCCCGAATCCGAGACTGCCGTCGAGCAGACCCGGCACGAACCACTTGAAGCCCACCGGTACTTCGAGCAAGTCACGTCCCATCCCCGACGCAACACGATCGATCATCGACGAACTCACCAGCGTTTTGCCGACCTTACTGCCCGCGGGCCAGCCCGGCCGGTTTCGGAAGAGATAGTCGATGGCCACCGCGAGGTAGTGGTTGGGATTGAGCAGGCCGCCGTCGGGAGTGACGATGCCGTGACGGTCCGAGTCCGCGTCGTTGCCGGTCGCGAGATCGTACTTGTCGCGAGCGCCGATGAGCGACGCCATCGCATTGGGTGACGAGCAGTCCATCCGGATCTTGCCGTCGGTGTCGAGTGTCATGAATCGCCAGGTGGCGTCGACGAGCGGGTTGACCACGGTGAGGTCGAGGCGGTGCCGGTCGGCGATCTCACCCCAGTAGTCGACCGACGCTCCGCCGAGCGGGTCGGCTCCGATGTGCAGGCCGGCCGCCCGAATAGCGTCGATGTCCACGATGTTCGGGAGGTCGTCGATGTAGGTGCCGAGGAAATCGTAGCGACCGGCCGCTGCCATCGCGTCGGCCGCCGGTACACGCTTGACGCCCGCAAGACCCGCCGCGAGGAGTTCGTTGGCACGAGCCGCGATGACGGAGGTGGCGTCGGTGTCGGCGGGTCCGCCGTGCGGCGGGTTGTATTTGAAACCCCCGTCGCGGGGCGGGTTGTGCGACGGCGTCACGACGATGCCGTCTGCGGACGCTCCGACGCCGGCATTGTGCCGCAGGATCGCATGGCTGATCGCCGGCGTCGGTGTGTATCGGTCGCGCGAATCGATCACCACCGCGACGTCGTGGGCGACCAGGACCTCGAGCGCGGTCGTCCATGCGGGCTCCGACAGGGCGTGTGTGTCGCGGCCCAGGAACAGCGGCCCGGTCGTGCCCTGCGCTGCGCGGTACTCGACGATGGCAGCGGTGGTGGCGAGGATGTGTTGTTCGTTGAAGGCCGCGTCGAGACTGGATCCGCGGTGCCCGGAAGTTCCGAAGGCCACCTGTTGAAGTGGGTTCTCGGGGTCGGGTCGAACCGTGTAGTACGCGGTCACCAGATGCGCAAGGTCCACCAGATCCTCGGGTGCGGCCGGTTGTCCGGCTCGTTCGTGCGCCATGGGTCCTCCTCGTCGAACACGTGTGGTGACCATCTTGCCCGGGCGGGGGCGCCATCGCGCGAGTTGGGCAATCCCCGGTGATATCCCCAGCACCGGCAGTGCGGCAACCGAACGGGACTCCGGTACGTCGGCAGATCGGGCCCAATACAGAAAAACGGCCCCCGACCTGGTGTCCAGATCGGGGGCCTGAGGGTGGAGCTGCCGGGAATCGAACCCGGGTCCTCCGCCGCCTCGCCAAGGCTTCTCCGTGTGCAGTTCGCTATGTCTCTGCTTGGATCTCCCGGTCTCGCGAACAAGCCGTGATGACGATCCCAGTCACTGTGTGATGTCCCATCCGACTCCGTGACCGAGCCGGTAGGTGAAGCCCTCTAGCTGATGCCAGTACCCGACCCGAGGGCGAGATCGGACTGACAGACACGCTTCGCTACTTAGGCAGCGAGAGCGTAGTCGCGCTGATTGGAATCGGCGCTTAATTGGTTGCAGCGACGCTTACGGTGGTCTCTTGCCTGCACCGACACGCTTCCCTTGACTCAACGTACGTAGTCGAAACCGTTCAGCCCCGTACGCGCCTGCGACGTTCGCAGGACTACCTACATTAACGCCATGTACACGCTATGTCATTCCCGTTTTCGCAATGTCCGAATGATTCCGATCACACCATCCGGTCAGCGCATTCCCTTCACCCGTCGGCCGAGTTCGCGGGTCACCTCACGTTCGGCAGTACGGCGAGCTAGATCCCGGCGCTTGTCGTAGTCCTGCTTGCCCTTGGCGAGCGCCAACTCGACCTTGACCTTGCCGTCGGAGAAGTACATCGACAGCGGGACCAACGTCTGGTTGCCCTCGCGAGTCTTGCCGACCAACGCATCGATTTCGCGCCGGTGCAACAACAGCTTGCGGGTTCGACGCGGGGTGTGGTTGGTCCAGGTGCCGTGCCCGTACTCCGGGATGTGCAACCCGCGCAGCCACACCTCACCGTCGTCGACCGTCGCGAACGCGTCGACGAGTGACGCCTTCCCTTCCCGGAGGGCCTTCACCTCGGTACCGACAAGCGCGATGCCCGCCTCGTACGTGTCGAGGATGGCGTAGTTGTGCCGCGCCTTACGGTTCGTGGCGATGACCTTCCGGCCCTTTTCCTTCACGTGCAGGCCTTTCAGGTTCACATCGGTCGAACAAGAACACACTCCAGCATAGGAACCCGCACAAATCGTTATTCACGCACGTACAGGCGCAGCGTCGCGTACGCGGTGATCGCGGCCATACCGACGCCGACGAGGACGAGGAACGGCGACACGAGCAGAATGTCACTGTCGGTGATCCTCGCAACGATGTTCGCGCCGTAGACCTCGGCGAGCATGTCGTCGAGGAACAGCGATTTGGCAGCGAACAACCCCCCGATGGCGAGGCCGGCACCGATGATCGCAGCAACGACGGCCTCGACGAGGAACGGAAGCTGGGTGTACCAACGGGTGGCACCCACGAGCCGCATGATTCCTACTTCGGTGCGACGAGTGAACGCGGCGATCTGCACCGTGTTGGCGATCAGCAGGATCGCCGCGACGGCCTGGATCGTCGCGATCGCGAACGCCGCGTTCCGGATCCCCCCGAGTACTCCGAACAGACGCTCGACGAGATCCTGCTGATTGAGGACGCTGTCCACACCTGGCCGCTCCGCGAAATCGGTCTGAATGATCGCGAAACTCGACGGATCCGACATCTTCACCTTGAACGACGCAGGAAAGCTCTCTGGGCTGACCAACTCGGCCAGCTCCGGCTGGTCGGCGAAGACGCGATCGGTCGCGTCCACCACGGCGTCGTCGCGGCTGAGGTACTGCACGGACACGACATCCTCGGTGTTCTCGAGGTCGGTGCGGAGCGTACTGCAGATGTCCTGCTCACAGTCCGGATCGAGCGACGAGATGTCCTCGGTCAGGAACACCTGGATCTCCACGCGGTCGAGGAAGATCTGCTGAGTCTTGCCTGCCATCTGGACGACCAGCAGACCCGCGCCGAACAGCGCGAGCGAGATCGCGGTGGTGAGGATCATCGCGACGGTCATGGTGAGATTGCGGCGCAGGCCGGTACTGACCTCGCTGAACAGGAAACTGGCGCGCATGGGAAGTCAAGGTCCTTCGGTTGCCGGATAGACGGGTCTCGGAACGGACGACCGGGTCAGCGACCCACGCCGTACACACCACGGGCTTCGTCGCGGACCACCCGGCCCAGGTCGAGTTCGACGACGCGCCGCCGCATCGCATCCACGATGTGGTGATCGTGGGTGGCCATGAGCACGGTGGTGCCGGTGCGGTTGATGCGTTCGAGAAGCAGCATGATGTCCTGGCTGGTCTCGGGGTCGAGGTTGCCGGTGGGCTCGTCGGCCAGCAGTACCAGCGGCCGATTCACGAATGCCCGGGCGATCGCGACACGCTGCTGCTCACCGCCCGAGAGTTCAGTGGGCAAACGCCCCGCCTTGCCGGACAATCCGACCAGTTCGAGGACTTCGGGCACGGTGCGTTCGATCACGGAACGGGGTTTGCCGATGACCTCGAGCGCGAAGGAGATGTTCTCCGCCACGGTCTTGCGCTGCAACAGGCGGAAATCCTGGAAGACGCAACCGAGGTTCTGGCGCAGTTTCGGTACACGTCGCGCCGACAGTTTGTTCACGTGGAAGTCCGCGACGTGGATCTCGCCGCCGGTGGGGGTCTCCTCCCTCAGCAGAAGGCGCATGAATGTCGACTTGCCGGACCCGGACGGCCCGATGAGGAAGACGAACTCCCCTTTGCCCACCTCGACGGACACGCCGTCGAGGGCGGGCCGGGTCGACGTCTTGTAGGACTTGGACACATTTTCCAGGCGGATCACGACGCCATGCTAGCCGTTACCCGAAAGTGACCTACTGTCCCGGTTCCCCGGTCTGCTCCGTTCCCGATTCTCCATCGAAACCCGGGAGTCCCGGAATCACCGGCAATCGGAAAGGATTCGCATCGGTCGTGGTGACAGTGGGTTGCTGTGTACCGGTATCGGGTGTGGGCGTGTCGCCCTGCGTCGTGGGCGTCTCTCCCGGTGTCGTCGTGACGGTGGGCGAACCTGTCGGGGCAGCCTCCGTGGTCGTCGGATACCACTGCTCGGAGGTGTTCTCGGACGGCGTGTAGGGGACGTACGGGGTCTCGGAGATGAACACAGCACCAGCAGGAGCGTCCTCGGGCTGGTTGAGAAACAGATGCGTCGCCCCGAGCGCGAGCCACACCAGGCACAGCACGATGGTGCCGGTGCGGACACGCCCGTTGAACACATGGGTCGGGATCCGTACGCGGCGGGAACCCTGGTCGTCCGTCACGGTTCCTCCGATCGTTCGACGACACTCACGGTGTCGAGCTGCGGGCTCACCGTGATCCCCTTCGCACGCAAGGCGCCGGCGATCCGGGCACGCAGCAGGCGACCTACCTGGAACTGCTTCCCCGGCAGGGTACGGGCCACCATACGCACACTGACCTGGTCGACCTCGAGGCTCTCGACACCCATGACGCTGGGCTGGTCCAGCAGGAGTTCGCGCACCCGCGGTTCCTCGTAGGCGGCGATGCCGACATCTCGGAGGATGTCGTTGACCACACCGATGTCGGCACTGACCGGGATGGGCACATCGACAACAGCACGTGCCCAATCCTTCGACAGATTGATGGCCTTGTTGATCTGGCCGTTGGGCACGGTGATCACCTCACCTGCGGTGCTGCGGACCCGCGTCACACGAAGGGTGACGTCCTCGACGGTCCCGACAGCATCCTCGGACGACCCCGTGACCGAGATCTGCACCGTGTCGCCGAAACCGTATTGGCGTTCGGTGATGATGAAGAAGCCGGCGAGGATGTCCTGAACGATGCGCTGCGCACCGAAACCGAGCGCTGCACCCAACACGGTGGCCGGGGCAACGAGAGAGCCGATCGGCAGGCTGAGGTAGTCGAAGACCTTGAGCGTCGCGATGATGTACACGAACGCGATCACGATCCAGGTGACGACCTGTGCCACCGAATGCCGATGTTTCGTGGCCTCCGAGCGCACCAGATCCTCGGACAGCCGGTAGCGATCATCGATCCGTCGAGTCACCCGGTCACCGACCCACGCCACGAACCGCGCGATGATGACGGAGCCCAGGATCGTCAGGGCAATCAGCAAGCCCTTGGAGGTAACCCAGTTCAGCAGGGTTTCCGTAGGAAACAGAGTTCCTCCCCTCCGGAGGCAGACCCGAGCCAGGACATACGAGGTCCCGGACCTACTGGTTCACGCCCGCTGTTCTTCGCTCATCCGCCAGCGGATCCCGGCTTCGAGGAAACCGTCGATGTCGCCGTCGAGCACTGTGGACGGGTTGTTGACCTCGAACTCGGTGCGCAGGTCCTTGACCATCTGGTACGGGTGCAGCACGTAGGAGCGCATCTGGTTACCCCAGGAGCTTCCGCCGTCGCCCTTGAGCGCATCCATCTCGGCGCGCTCTTCCTGACGTTTGCGCTCGAGGAGCTTCGCCTGCAGGACGCGCATTGCCGCGACCTTGTTCTGCAGCTGCGATTTCTCGTTCTGACAAGTGACGACGATGCCGGTGGGGACGTGCGTCAGGCGTACGGCGGAATCGGTGGTGTTGACCGACTGCCCACCCGGGCCGGACGAACGGTACACATCGACGCGGACGTCGTTCTCGTCGATGTCGATGTGGTCGGTCGTCTCGACCACCGGCAGCACCTCGACCTCGGCGAACGATGTCTGCCGCCGGCCCTGGTTGTCGAACGGGCTGATGCGGACGAGCCGATGCGTGCCCATCTCGACCGACAGGGTCCCGTAGGTGTAGGGCGCCTTGATCGCGAAGGTGGCCGACTTGATGCCGGCTTCTTCGGCATAGGAGGTGTCGTAGACCTCGACACCGTAGCCGTGTTTGTCGGCCCAGCGGATGTACATGCGCATCAGCATCTCGGCCCAATCCGCGGCATCGACTCCACCGGCACCAGCGCGGATGTTGACGAGTGCGTCGCGCTGGTCGTACTCGCCCGACAGCAGCGTCCGCACCTCCATCGCCTCGATATCGGTGCGCAGGCTCTCGCGCTCGGAGTCGGCGTCGGCGAGCGCGGATGCCTTGGCGTCACCCTCTTCGTCGTCGGCGAGCTCGTAGAGCACCGGCAGATCCTCGAGACGCTGCCGCAACTCCTCGACTCGACGCAGTTCGCTCTGTGCGTGGGAGAGCTGGCTGGTGACCTGCTGGGCGTGTTCCTGGTCGTTCCAGAGGTCGGGATCCGCGGCCTGGTGTTCGAGCTCGTCGATTCGACGACGGAGTTCTTCCACATCGAGAACCGACTCCACTGTCTGGAGGGTCGTAGCGAGCTCGGCCAGGTCTGCGGAAACATCGGGGTGCACGATTCTCTAGGCTACCGGCTAGCGGATAGCGTCTGACGCATGGCCACCGACTACACCGCCGATCTCGATCTCGCTCTGCGCCTCGCCGACGCCGCCGACGCACTCACCCGCGACCGTTTCGGCGCGCTGGATCTGAAAGTCGATGACAAACCCGATCTGACGCCGGTGTCCGACGCCGATCTCGCGGTGGAACGTCTGATCCGCGGCACACTCGCCTCCGAGCGACCGGGCGACGCAATCCTGGGCGAGGAGTTCGGGGGTGATCCGGTATTCGAAGGGCGGCAGTGGGTGGTCGATCCGATCGACGGCACCAAGAACTTCGTGCGGGGCGTGCCCGTGTGGGCGAGCCTCATCTCGCTGCTCGTCGACGGGGTGCCGGTCGTGGGCGTGATCAGCGCTCCGGCGCTCAACCGCCGGTGGTGGGCCTGCTCGGGCTTCGGCTCGTGGACGTCGCACGACGGCGGAGAGCCGCGCCTCATCACCGTCTCCGACGTGCGTTCGCTCGGGTCGGCCTCGTTGAGCTTCTCGAGCCTGTCGGGCTGGAAGGACCGCAACATCCGCGATCGGTTCATCGCCCTGACGGATGAGGTGTGGCGCGTGCGCGCGTACGGCGACTTCTTCTCCTATTGCCTCCTGGCGGAGGGCGCGCTCGAGATCGCCCTCGAACCCGAGGTGTCACTGTGGGATCTGGCGGCGCTCGACGTACTCGTCCGCGAGGCAGGTGGTGTGTTCACGAATCTCGACGGCACGGCGGGACCGCACGGCGGAAGTGCCGTCGCAACCAACACCTCGCTTCACGACCAGGTCCTCACCCGGTTGAATTCCTGACCCTCATCCGAGACCGCCTGCACTGCGCCTCACCTGCAGTGCGGGCGGTCTCGACGTGCCGAATTCACGTGGACCTACTTGGAAGTAGACACCAACCTTACTCCAGAGTAAGGTTGGTGGTCGTCCGCTCCGATACAAGAAACTTCTGGTGATCATGAGCAAGCAAGACAGTGTGGCCCGGAATACCCCCCGCGACACGTCCGCCGTCGGTCTCAACCCGATCAAGCGGGACGCGATGGGAGCAGCGATGCGCGTGCTCACGCGGATCACCGGCTCCGAACTCGCCGACCGCTACAACTTCCGGCAGACGATCGACCGCGTGACGTACGAGTCCACGAAAACCGGCTTCAAAACCCTCGGCGCCGCGACCCGCACCTTCAAGAAGGTGTCCGGAGGCAAGGGCCCCGAGCGTCTCTCCACCGCGAAGAACGCCGACTACTTCGATCTCACCCCCACCGACGACCAGCAGATGATCGCGGAGACGGTGCGTGAGTTCGCCGGCGAAATCCTGCGTCCGGCCGCGCGCGACGCCGACGAGGTTGCAGCCGCGCCCGCCGACCTGCTCGCACGCGCTGCCGAACTCGGCATCACGCTCGTCAACGTGCCCGAGGCGTTCGACGGCGCCGCCACCGAACGCGGGGTCGTGACCAACAGCCTGGTCGCCGAAGCTCTCGCGCACGGCGACATGGGTCTCGCACTGCCGATCCTCGCGCCGAGCGGCGTCGCCGTAGCACTGACCGAGTGGGGCACCGACGAGCAACAGAAGACCTACCTGCCCGCCTTCGCCGGCGAAGATGTTCCGCAGGCATCCGTCGTCATCGCCGAGCCCCGCGCACTGTTCGACCCGTTCGCGCTGCACACGAAGGCCGTACGCTCCCCGAGCGGGTACCGGCTCAACGGCGTCAAGGCCCTCGTTCCGGCAGCAGGCAGCGCCGAACTGTTCATCGTGGCCGCGGAACTCGACGGCAAGCCGGCCTTCTTCATCGTCGAGGCCAAGAACAAGGGCGTCGTCATCGAAGCCGACCCGAGCATGGGCCTGCGGGCCGCCGGACTCGGCCGTCTCCTGCTGGAGGATGTCGCAGTGCCACAATCGGCCCTGCTCGGCGACGAGAAACCGGACGTCCGCGCAGAGCAGTACGCCGACGCAGTGCGGCTGTCGCGTCTCGGCTGGGCGTCGCTCGCCATCGGCACCGGCCAAGCTGTCCTCGATTACGTCGTACCGTACGTGAACGAGCGGGAGGCATTCGGCGAGCCGATCAGCCACCGTCAGGCAGTCGCGTTCATGGTCGCGAACATCAAGATCGAACTCGACGGACTGCGACTCGTCACACTGCGCGGCGCTGCCCGGGCCGAGCAGGGCCTCTCGTTCGCCCGCGAGGCCGCGCTCGCCCGCAAGCTCGCGGCAGACAAGGGAATGCAGATCGGCCTCGACGGCGTCCAGTTGCTCGGCGGCCACGGCTTCACCAAGGAACATCCCGTCGAGCGTTGGTACCGCGACCTGCGCGCCATCGGCGTCGCCGAGGGCGTCGTCCTCGTCTGAGCGGCCCGGACACACACAAGGAACCTGTGATGATCAATCTCGAACTTCCCAAGAAGCTCAAGGCTTCCGCGAATCAGGCCCACCAGGTCGCTGCCGAGATCTTCCGGCCGGTCTCCCGCAAGTACGATCTCGCCGAACACGAGTACCCCGTGGAACTCGACACGATGGCGGCAATGGTCGAGGCGCTCAACGATTCCGGGCAGGGCGCTGCCGGCGCGACACTCGGACGCGACGACAAAGCCAAGGAGCCCAGCGGCAACAATGCCAACGGCGGCAACATGGCCGGACTCCTCAATGTCATCGAAACCTGCTGGGGCGACGTCGGGTTGACGCTGTCCATCCCGTACCAAGGCCTCGGCAACTCGGCTCTTGCAGCGGTCGCGACCGACGAGCAACTCGAACGTTTCGGCAAGGCGTGGGCATCGATGGCCATCACCGAACCCGGCTTCGGGTCGGACTCGGCCGCCGTCACCACCACCGCCGTCCTCGACGGCGACGAGTGGGTCCTCAACGGCGAGAAGATCTTCGTCACTTCCGGCGAGCGTTCGTCCCACGTCGTCGTGTGGGCGTCGGTGGACAAAACGAAGGGCCGGGCCGCGATCAAGTCGTTCGTCGTCCCGCGCGACGCTCCCGGGCTGAGTGTCGCCCGGCTCGAGCACAAGCTCGGCATCAAGGCATCCGACACCGCGGTGCTGCTGTTCCAGGACTGCCGCATACCCAAGGACAACGTCCTCGGGTCGCCCGAGGTCAACGTCGAGAAGGGGTTCGCGGGGGTCATGCAGACCTTCGACAACACCCGCCCGATCGTCGCCGGAATGGCGATCGGCCTCGGTCGTGCCGCACTCGAAGAGCTACGCGGCATCCTGTCCGAGGCAGGCGTCGAGGTCAGCTACGACATTCCGGCGAACAACCAGCACGCAGCTGCCGCCGAATTCCTCGCGCTCGAAGCAGATTGGGAAGCCGCCTACCTGCTCGCATTGCGGGCGACGTGGATGGCCGACAACAAGAAGCCGAATTCGCTCGAGGCGTCGATCTCGAAGGCGAAGGCCGGTCGCACCGGTACCGCCGTGTCGCTCAAAGCCGTCGAGCTCGCGGGCACCTACGGATACTCGGAGCGTCCGTTGCTGGAGAAGTGGGCACGTGATTCGAAGATTCTCGACATCTTCGAGGGCACACAGCAGATCCAGCAGCTGATCGTGGCCCGCCGAGTACTCGGCAAGTCGTCCTCCGAACTGAAGTAGTTCTTCGGAGGCCCATCGGGGATGGAGCGAAGCCCTCGCCACCGCTGCAGGTGGCGAGGGCTTCGTCGCACCGGGTCGATCATCGATCCTTCTTTTCGGGCCTATGACCCCTCAGCCTCTTTCCCCTCGACGGGCAAAAGAAAGGTCCGGAACGGCCATGACCGTTCCGGACCTTCATGGTAGCGGGGACAGGATTTGAACCTGCGACCTCTGGGTTATGAGCCCAGCGAGCTACCGAACTGCTCCACCCCGCGTTGCAAGAACAAAGCTACACGAGCGGGGAAACGAAAGGCAAATCGCCTGGACATCCCCGCCTCCGACACGGAATTCGGTGACCTGCACCACTTTCCGGCCCTGAACCACTTCCGGCCATGCCCGCACCTACCGAGACATGACGACGTCGCGCCGATCGGCGCGACGTCGTCATCTCGTCACGTGGCGTGGCGCCACCGCGTGCACAGCCGGTGGTCAGCCCCCACTCGACTGGTAACCCTCGACGGCGCGCTGCACCCGGGCAAGAGCATTGCCGTACGCGTCGAAGTCACCACTGCGCTGCGCGTTGGCGAGATCGTCGAGTGCCGAATCGAGCTCGGTCACCGCGGCCTCACGACTCGCGGGCGGAACCGTCACAGGGGGCGTTCCGGGCTCCGGTTGCTGACTTCCGTCAGGCACCGCACCCTCTACGACCGTACCTCCCTCGATCGCTTCATCGCGAGTGTCGTCCTCGACCTCCGCGCTCGACACAGCCGAACCGCCCGGAGCTGTCGCGACATCACCGACGCCCGGCCCGAACACCTGATCCAGCGCCGCAGCCAGAGTGGGTGCGTAACCGATCCGCACGCCGCCACCGGCACCCGGCTCGCGGTAGCTGACCAGTACACGCGAGAGCTGCGGGAACGTCGATGTACTACCACCCGTCGCGTTGCGCTCGGTGTACATCGGCTGGACGTACAGAATGCCGCCTTCCGCGATCGGCAAAGTCAAGAGGTTGCCGTATTGGATCCGGTTGGATCTCTCGAGCAACGTCCGCTCCGACGCGACACGGGTGTCGGAGATCATCGCATTCTGCGTCTGTTCCGGACCGAATGTCTGGGTATCGGTCGGCAACCGCAGAATGTTGAACTGCCCGTAGTTCTCCGGGTCGGCCTCCACCGAAATGTAGGCGGACAGGAACTGTCGGTTGTAGCCCACCATGGCGGACGTCAGTCGGAATCTGGCGTCGGCGGTCTCCTCGTCACCCATCAGCAGGTAGTACGGCGGCTGATTGGCGCTGGTATCCACCGTCGGGTCCGCCGGAACCGACCAGAACGCATTGTTGGTGAAGAACTCGAGCGGTTCGTCGACGTGGTACTTCGCGAGCATCTCCCGTTGCACCTTGAACAGATCCTCGGGGTAGCGGAAGTGCGAACGGAGCTCGTCGGAGATCTGGTCCTCCGATGTCACGGCGTCCGGGAAGACTCCCATCCACGCGTTGAGGACGGGATCCTGCTCGTCGACCTGGTAGAGCGTGACGCTGCCGTCGTACGCATCGACGGTCGCCTTCACCGAGTTACGGATGTACGAGACCTCCTTGCGGGGCAGCAGGCGTCCGGTGTTCTGATCGATGCTGTCCTCGAGGAGACCTTCGAGCGAACTGCGCTGGGCGTACGGATAGTTGTCGAGCGTGGTGTACGCGTCGACGATCCACACGATGCGGCCGTCCACCGCTGCCGGGTAGGCATCGCCGTCGGCGGTGAGCCACGGCGCAACCTTCGTCACGCGCTCGCGCGGGTCGCGGTTGTACAGAATCTTCGATTCGCTGCCGATGGCGCTGGAGAAGAGAATGTTGCGCTCGGCGTATGTGGCGGCGAAAGCAAAGCGATTGATCCAGTTGCCGATGTCGACGCCACCCTCACCCGTATAGGTGTATGTCTCGGTGTCGGTGTCGTACTCACGGGGCGCTGAGCCCTCACTGCCACCGACGATCGCATAGTCGGGATCAGCCTCGGAGATCACCTCACCGAAGTAGATGCGTGGCTGGTCGACGGGAATGACCTGGTTGCCGGCCGCCTGGGACGCGAGGTCGCTGACCATGTAGACCGGGTAGCCGCTGTTGCTGTTCGCAGCCTCTTCCGCGGAGGTACTCGCCGCGGCATTCACGCGGTTCGCAGGAGCCGCGACGAGGCCGTTGCCGTGCGTGTACACGGTGTGGCGGTTGATCCAGTCGGTCTGGTTTCCGGTCAAGCTCGTGGGCGACAACTCACGAGCCGCGACGATGTAGTCCTCGACCCGGCCGTCGATCTCGTAGCGGTCGATATCCAGCGACTCGGGGTAGCCGTAGAAGTTCTTGAGCTGCGTCTGCTGGGTGAACGTTCGCGGCAGCACATTCGGATCGAGAAGGCGGGTGTTCGCAATCGTCGTGATGTCGGCCGGAACATCCTCGGGAGAGACCGTGCCCACCCCCGGATAGTCTTCGTACGTCACCTTGTCGTCGGTGATTCCGTATGCCTCACGCGTGGCCGCGATGTTCCGTTCGATGTACTCGCGTTCCTTCTCTGCGGCGTTCGGCCGGACCGAGAACTGCTCGACCATGAGCGGGTAGACCGCGCCGACGAGAATCGACGAGAGCACCAGCAGCGCCGTCGCCAGGGCCGGGATCCGCAGATCGCGGAACACGATCGCCGCGAAGAACGCGATCGCACAGATGATGGCGATCGCCGTGAGGATCAGCTTGCCGGGCAGCACCGCGTTGATGTCGGTGAATCCCGCGCCGCTGAACGTGGGTTCCTTCCGGCCACTCCACAGCAGTTCGTACCGGTCCAGCCAGTAGGCCACCGCCTTGAACGCGACGAACAGGCCGGCAAGGACGGCCAGCTGGATACGCGCCGCGTTGGAGATGTGGCCGCCGCTTCCGCCCCGGCCCGCGAGGCGGATTCCGCCGAAGATGTAATGCGTGACCAGGCTCGCGAAGAACGCCAGGATGATCGCGACGAACAGCCAATTGAGAACGAAACGGAAGAACGGCAGGTCGAACGCGTAGAATCCGACGTCCAACCCGAACTGCGGGTCGGTGGTTCCGAACGACCCCCCGTTGAAGAACATCTGGACCGTCACCCAGCTCGACTGGGCGATAAGGCCGGACAGCACTCCGATACCGATCGGGATGCCGAGTCCGAATGCGCGCATCCGCGACATGACCGTCGTCCGGTACCGCGCGATCGGGTCTCCGGGGCCGGCTGCGGGCACGAATACCGGTCGTGAACGATAGGCGAGGAGCAGCGCCAGCCACACCACCGCCGCCACCACGACACCGACGGCGAGGAACAACGCCACACGTGTCAGAAGGACTTTGACGTAAACGCTACGGAAATCGACGGACCCGAACCACAGCCAGTTGGTATAGGTATCCAGGATTCTCGGACCGAGAAGCAGCAACACGGCCACCACCAAGGCGAGAATCAACAGAGCTTTGCTCCGCTTGGTCAGACTCGGTACTCCGGTCGGGGGCCTCATGCCCACGTGCCACGCTCCCAACTCGTACGGCGACGCGGCGATCCGCGCCGTCTCCACCTCGTGTCACAACCCGGTGACCGTTTCGCCCTACTCTACGGAATCCGCGTCCAGTGAGTGCACCCGCCCGCTGCGGTGGATACATCGCGGACTCTCGAATGCCAGGATAGGCATGTGAACGATCCTCTTCGCGTCCCTTCCCCCGATGCGCTCTCGCATGCCGTCCACGAGATCATCGACTTTGTCGATGCAGAAGGCTGGGACCGGCCGCCAGTGATGTTCGCGCTGGTCCCCACCGCACTGCTCGCAGCCGCGGAACCCACCTTGAGCGACCAACTCGACGACGGCCGTGAGTACACGCCGATCGTCCAGGATCTGCTGCCCGACGACATCGAGGGTGGCGGTCCGGCACTGGACGAGTTCCTCGCGACCACCAGCTGGCCGGCCACCGTGTCCGGGTGCGCGCTCGTGCAGGAGATTGTCGTGCTCCCCCCGAACGCGGAAACCGATCAAAACGACGCGATGCTCCCGCGGCTCACCGACCGACACGCGGCCGACGACGCGGCGCTCGGCACCGCGCGAGCGCATTCCGGCCGTCGCGAGGCGCGCTTGATCACCGCGGTGCTGCGCGACGGCCCGTCGATGAGCCTGCTCGAGCTTCGTCCCACCGACGACGATCCGTTCGCGGGCGCCGAACTACGCATCGCCGACGATCTCGCGCCGAATGTCGTCGAGGCTCTGTATGCGACCCTCGAAGCCGCCGAGGACGACTGAACGCGTCTTCCTCCCCGACCGCCTCCGTATCGACCAGCCGCCCCCTGATCGATCAGCCGCAGGTGGGCGCGTCGCCACCAGACGAGACGGACGCGAGTGCGTCGATTGCGCCCTCGAGGGTCTCCACTTCGATCAGCCGGATATCGTCGGGCGTGTCGGACAGCGCTTCCGCGCAGTTGTCGGCCGGAACCAGGAAGAACTCGGCGCCGCCTTCCGCGGCCGCAGTCAGCTTGTGGGTGATACCGCCGATCGGCCCCACAACACCGTCGGAGTCGATGGTGCCGGTGCCCGCAACGAGTTTGCCCCCGTTCAGTTCGCCCGGGCTCAGCTTGTCTACGAGGGCAAGGCTGAACATCAGCCCCGCCGACGGGCCACCGACATCGGCGAGGTTGAACGAGACGGTGAACGGCACATCCGGAACCTCCTCGGTGCCGATTCCGAGAAAGCCTTTGTCCGGCTCGGTCGGGCGTCGTCCGACGACAACGGAGACGACCTCTTCGACCCCGTCACGTTCGATCGTGATCTCCACGTCGCTGCCCGGTACGGTATCGCCGACCGCGCGCTGGACTTGACCGGCAGTGCTGACCGCGTTGCCATCCACCGCAAGGATCCGGTCGCCTTCCTGGAGGAGATCCGCGGCCGGGGCGTCGTCGGCCACTTGCGCGACACGGAGGGTGACGGGCATGTCCAGGTAGTGGAGTGCCGCCAGTTCGGCGCTGCGTTCGGACTGCGCGAACTGTGCGTGATCTGCTGCCTTGACCTCGTCTTTGCTGCGGCTCGGCGGATACACCTGTTCACGCGGCGACAGACCGTAGCGGCCGCTGAACCAGGCCAGAACGGTCTGCGCCAGGGTCAGGTTGTCGGTGACACCGACCGTCGTCATCACGAGTTCACCGGTCGTGGGGTCAGGTTCGACACCCTCGATTTCGATGACCGGTGTCCCCTCGACGTCGCCGAGCGTGTCGAAGGTCGGCCCCGGACCGAGCGCAACGTAGGGCACGCGGACATTGAATGCCAGCACCGCGAGGACCACTACCGGGAGCAGAACGGCAAGGGGCATCACGAAGCGTCGATTCACCCGGCCAGGGTAGCGGGCACGCAGTGTTCGCGTTCAGCGTGACCACACCGCCCGTTTCCCCGCTCGGTCCCTTGTACCGTTGAGAGTATGAGCGACACGCCCTTCGGATTCTCGAATCCCGACGACGATCCCGACCGCAAGAAGGACGGGGGGTCCGGCAGCGGCGCAAGCGGCTCCGAGAGCGGATTCCCGTTCGGCTTCGGAGCCCCCGGCAGCGGCGGCGACAACCCGTTCGGTGCGCAGGGTTTCGATCCGTCCCAGCTCGGGCAGATGCTGAGCCAGTTCGGCCAGATGCTCAGCGGGATGGGCAGCGCGATGGGTACCGGCGACTCCGGGCCGGTCAATTACGACGTCGCCACCAAGCTGGCCCGCCAGCAGATCGGGTCGGTCACCCCGGTGTCCGCGGGTACCACCGATGCCGTCCGCGACGCGGCACGCCTCGCGGAGTTGTGGCTCGATGCTGCGACGACGTTGCCTGCCGGCGCCACCAAGGCTGTGGCCTGGACACCGGTCGACTGGCTCGACAACACGCTCGACACCTGGAAGCGTCTCGCCGACCCGATCGCCGAGCAGGTCAACGGCATGATGGTGCAGGGGCTTCCCGAGGAGGCCCGGGCGATGGTGGGGCCGATGATGGGCATGTTCGCCCAGATGGGCGGACTCGCATTCGGTTCGCAACTAGGCCAAGCCCTCGGGCAACTCTCGAAAGAAGTGCTCACCTCGACCGACATCGGGATCCCCCTCGGACCCGAGGGTACTGCGGCGCTGATGCCGGTGGCCGTCGAATCGTTCGGTGAGGGGCTCGAGCAACCGGCGCAGGAAGTGCTGGTGTTCCTTGCAGCACGCGAATCTGCCCACCAGCGCCTCTACAGCCACGTGCCGTGGTTGCGTCAGCGACTGCTCGGCGCTGTCGAAGAGTACGCACGCGGAATCAAGATGGACTTCTCGGCCATCGAAGATCTCGCGCAGGGCATCGACCCGGCAACGCTGACCGATCCTTCGAAGATCCAGGAGCTCCTGGGCCAGGGCGCGTTCGAACCCCAGACCACGCCGGAACAGAAGGCCGCACTCGAGCGTCTCGAGACCATGCTGGCGCTGGTCGAGGGCTGGGTCGAGATCGTCGTGTCGGACGCTCTCGGCGACCGCCTCCCGGGCGTGTCTGCGTTGAGCGAAACACTCCGCCGGCGGCGCGCCACGGGCGGACCCGCAGAACAGACCTTCGCATCGTTGGTGGGCCTCGAACTCCGGCCGCGGAAGCTGCGGGAGGCAGCCACGCTGTGGCGACGCCTCACCACCGATGCCGGAACGGATGCGCGCGACAAGGTCTGGGCACACCCGGACCTACTGCCGGACTCCTCCGACCTCGACAATCCCGCCGCGTTCGTCGACCGCGTGATCGGGGGCGGAACCGACGCGTTCGACGACCCCATCGCGCAGTTGAAGGCGACGATGGATCGCGAGAAGGCCGAGCGTGAGAAGGACTCGGACGACAAGAATCCCGACGAATCGAACTGAAACCTTCTTTACGCTGGTCACAAGGCGTGACACCTGTGGATAACCCGGCCTGAACGACCCCGGGTCAGTCGAGAGAGCTGGCACGCTTCCCGGTATGAGTAGTTCCGTTCGTATCGAAGCGGCGGTCGATGCCGACACACAGCACGGTCTCTTGTTCGATCCCGCACTGCTCGTGTTGAGACGCGCCGATGGTCGTGTGCAGCTGGGATGGGGGCCCGAGACCGCCCGCGTCGTCGTCCCACCCGAAGGTCTCGACGAATTCGACGTGCGTTCCGTCCTTCAGTTGCTGGACGGTCGGCACACGGACGACGAGGTCGTCGAGACTGCGGTCGAACGCGGCGCGGATGCCGCCGACGTTCGGTTGCTGCTCGACGACCTCGTCGCCACAGGGATCGTCCGGAAGTCTGCACCGCCACGGACCCGTGTCGCCCCCGAGCCCGCGCAGCGGATCCGGATCTACGGCGACGGTCCCCTCGCCGATGCACTGTGCACGCAGCTGTCGTTGCGGGACACCAAATGGCTCCGGGCCGGGAGGTACACCGGCGACGAACGTCTCCAGGAGGGTCTCGCCTGTGTGGTCCTCGCCGACATTCAGGTGCCCGATCCACTCGTGGTGCGCGACCTCATGCGGCACCGTGTGCCGCATCTGACGGTTCGTACGAGAGATGGGCGCGGGATCGTCGGGCCATTCGTCGTCCCGGGGCGTACGAGTTGTCTGCGATGTGCGGATCTGACCCGCACAGATCTCGATCCGTCATGGCCCGTCCTCGCCGCCCAGCTGTGGGATCGTCCCGTGCACGCCGAGCGCGCGGTGGTTCTCGCCACCGCTGCCATCGCGTTGGGAGAGCTCGATACAATTCTTGCCGGCTCCGTGTCTCTTGCCGGCTCCGTGTCTCCGGCTGTGGTCGATCACACCGTGGAAGTCGATCTGTCGTCGTACCGGTTGTCGAGGCGCCGCTGGTTTCGTCACCCGGACTGCGAGTGCTCCGGGTGAGTCCTCCCCCGGAGCTGGGGAGGATGCAGCTCGGTCAGGCATGATGGTGTGCGTGGCCGACATCCCTCGCAGAAGCTCTTCCCGCACCGCCAAACTCGCGAGCATCCCTCTGGGCATCGCGGGACGCGCCGCAGTGGGCTTCGGCAGGCGCTTGACCGGGGGCGATCGCGACGAGATCGACGCCGAGATGACAACGAAGGCTGCCGAGCAGTTGTTCACCGTGCTGGGCGAGCTCAAGGGTGGCGCCATGAAGCTCGGGCAAGCGCTCAGCGTGATGGAGGCTGCGGTACCCGAGGAGTTCGCCGAACCGTATCGAGAGGCCCTGACGAAACTCCAGGCGGAGGCTCCGCCTCTGCCTGCCAAGGCCGTGCATCACGTCCTCGACCAACAGCTCGGCACCAAGTGGCGCGAGCGTTTCACGTCGTTCGACGATGTTCCGACCGCGTCGGCGAGCATCGGCCAGGTTCATCGGGCGGTGTGGTCCGATGGCCGCGGTGTTGCCGTCAAGGTGCAGTACCCGGGCGCCGACGAAGCCCTGCGTGCAGACCTCAAGACGCTGTCGCGGTTCGCGAGCCTGTTTTCCACCGTGATGCCGGGTACCGATATCCGTGCAATCCTCGACGAACTCTCAGCGCGTACCGAGGAGGAACTCGACTACCGCACCGAGGCCGACAATCAGCGCGCCTTCGCGAAAGCGTTCGACGATGACCCGCAGTTCGTGGTGCCACGTGTGGTCGCGAGTGCCCCCAAAGTCACGGTGACCGAATGGCTCTCCGCCACTCCATTGTCGTCGATCATCACGGGCGGGACGCGGGAGCAACGTAATCGGGCGGGCGCCCTGCTCGCCGAGTTCCACTTCTCCTCGCCGGCACGAGTGGGGTTACTGCACAGCGATCCGCACCCGGGCAATTTCATGCTCCTCGAGGACGGGCGTCTCGGCGTCATCGATTTCGGTGCCACCGCAGCGATGCCGGACGGTTTCCCACCGGTACTGGGACGGATGGTCCGGCTGGCACTCGACGAACGGTTCGACGAGCTGACGCAACTGTTGTACGACAGCAAGTTCGTGTTACCCGGCCGGACGGTGACGGACCAGGAGATCGCCGACTATCTCCGTCCGTTCACCGACCCGATCCGAACCGAGTCGTTCCATTTCACCCGGTCCTGGCTGCAGCAAGCCGCGGGTGTGGCCACCGACTTCTCCGGTCCTCAGTTCCGGACTGCCCGCACGTTGAATCTTCCGCCCGAGTATCTGAGCATCTTCCGGGTTCTGTTGGGTTCGGTGGGGATCTGCGCTCAACTGGACGCATACGCGCCCTACATGCGGATCCTCACCGAGTGGCTGCCGGGATTCGCTGACAGGTGACCGTCCGGGCGGCCGGGGATGAGTTCCCGCGGCCGCCGGAGAGGTTCAAGCACACACCAATTCCTTGTCGGGGTCGGTGACGACGGGATGCTTGCGCGGACGCCCCCGAGGGCGCTTGCGTGCGACAACCGCCCCGCGGTCGAGAATTTCGCCACCCCACACTCCCCATGGCTCCTCGCGGTCGAGGGCGGCTGCGAGGCACCGCGAACGCACAGGGCATGCGGAACACAGTTCCTTGGCGCGTTCGAGGTCGGCGGGCGTCTCCGCGAACCACAGGTCCGGGTCGTCGTTGTGGCACGGCAGAATCCCGGCACGCGCACCGGTATCTCCGTCGGAATCGTGCGGGGCGGTCGACAGGGTGTCGCTCGGCACGAGAGCTCCTTTTCGATGGTTCGGATGAATTGCGGTGCGAACCGGGCCGAAAAGCAAGAAGGCCACGGTCCGCTGGGCGGTGTCCGTGGCCTGGAATTCGAGAATCGTCTACCGGAGGCAAACCTCGGACAGACTCCTGGCCACGGACGAGACGGCTGCTGCACGCACACGACGGGCGCGCGGAGCAGCCACGTCGGCTGCCCCGGCGGCGGGGGCAGCGATGAGCGCGAGCGCTGTGAAGCCGAGCATCGGTGCTACCTCCTGCCATGTTTCGTGCACGGGCTCTCCCGTGACATCGTCATCCAGAGTAGTGATGCCCCCACGAATGACACAAGTTATTTTCTACCTGCAGGTTTGTTCGTCTCCGACGCCGGTTACCCGTGGATACATGGCACTCGCAACGACGAGATTCATTCCAGTACTCGATTGCCCCGACCCACGAGCACTCGCCGTCTTCTATCGCGACCTGCTCGGGTGGCAGATCGAGACGGACCGAGACGAGTGGGTCGAACTCGCCCGGGACAACAGCACCGCGATCGCGTTCCAGCTCGCACCCGACTTCGTACCGCAGCGATGGCCGGACGAAGGCGTCATCGCCCACCTCGACGTCACCGTCCCGAATCTCGACGACGCCGAGCGGGTCGCACTCGACCTCGGCGCCACCCGCATCCACGGTCCGTCGACAGCGACGACGTTCCGGGTGTTCCGCGACCCGGCGGGCCACCACTTCTGCCTCTGTTCGTGCTGACCGCGACAGAAGCGACAAGTCGGTCGTTCCGGCCACGGGATCAGTGATCAACGGCCGGACGAGACCGGATTGCAACCGACCCCACACCGCCACGCAACCCCGGGCGTCGTGTCGAATGCGACCATCGAGTGATGCGGAAGTTGTATATGAGGTCAATGTTGCGTGTGTTGTCTGTATCGTCGGCTGCAGCGTTAGCGCTCGCCATCAGCGCGGACAGCCTCGCCGCGGCGCAGCCCCCCGCGGAACCACAGCCGTCCGAGAGTACCGCTGCATCGGACAGCGCTCCGCATGTGGTGGGGACACGGCAACTCTCCCCCACTCACACCGTCGTCGACGTCTACTCCCCGGCAATGGATCGGGTGATCTCCAACGACGTTCTCCGGCCCGCACACGGCGGCTCGCTCCCCACGCTGTATCTCCTCAACGGTGCACTCGGCGGCGAGGACGGTGTCGGCTGGATGAACAATTCGCAGGCTCCCGCATTCTTCGCCGACAAGGACGTCACCGTCGTACTACCCATCGGCGGGCGGTTCAGCTTCTACACCGACTGGGGTGCCCCCGATCCGATCCTGGGCATCAACATGTGGGAGACCTATCTGACTCGGGAATTACCGGGTGTGATCGACCGCGAGTTCGGCGGAACCGGACTCAATGCCGTCGCGGGGTTGTCGATGAGCGGTGGGCCCGCGCTGGATCTCGCGATCCAAGCACCCGAGGTGTACCAGGCCGCCGCATCGTTCAGCGGGTGCCCTGCCCCGAGCAATCTCCTTGCCAGCGTGGGCATCTCGACCATGATCGCCAGCGGGCTGAACAACCCGTTCAATATGTGGGGCCCGCCCGGCAGCCGTGCCTGGAAAGCACACGATCCCGCCGCCAACGCCGCGAAACTGGCGGGTACCGCCGTGTACGTCAGCGCATCCCGCGGGGCCGTGGGTGCGGTGGACCAGATCCCCGAAGGCGCGATCCCACCGGTCGGCGGGATGGTCGTCGAAGCACTCGTCCACCAATGCACCGCAATGTTCGTCGATTCACTCGAAGCAGCGGGTGTCCCGGCGACGGTGTCGATGCGCGACACCGGTGCCCACACCTGGGCACTGTTCGAAGATCAACTGCGCGAAGCATGGAGCACCACGATCGCCCCGGCATTGCAGACGCGCTGAGCCCTATAGGTCGAGGGAGTCGGCAGTCCGCTCACCACGCACGAGCGCGAGGACCTCGGCCCCGAACTGTTCGAGTTTCCTCGCCCCGATGCCTGGGATCGAGACGAGCGCCCGATCGTCGGCAGGTTGCTGTTCGGCGATCGCCACCAGGGTGTTGTCGGTGAACACCACATACGCGGGAACTTTGAGTTCCTTGGATCGGTCGCGTCGCCAGTCCTTCAACGCCATCAGCAGGTCCTCGTCGAGATCCGACGGACATCCTTCGCACCGGCCGAGTTTCGTGGACGTCGAACTCATCAGCGGCTTGCCGCACACCCGGCATTGCGGGCGTTTCTTCTTCGACGGCACCGGTTCGATGATCTTCGACGCCGGTGAACTGTCGGGGATCAGCCCAAGGAGAAATCGTGACCGGCGGCGGGTCTTCCGCCCGCCCTCGGTGCGTGACAACGCCCACGACAACTGCAGATGCACACGCGCGCGTGTCACCCCTACATAGAGCAGTCGACGTTCCTCCTCGATACCGGCTTCGTCGGGTGCGGTGTCCTTGTCGCCGGTGACGTGTGTGATCGGCAGCATGCCGTCGGTGAGCCCCACGAGGAACACCGCATCCCACTCGAGCCCCTTTGCCGCATGCAGCGACGCGAGGGTCACGCCCTGCACGGTCGGCGGCTGCCTGGCCTCGGCGCGCGCCGCAAGATCGCGCAGCAGGCTCGCGAGTGTGAGGTCCGGTTCGTGTTCGAGGAGCTCGACCGTGAGTTGCACGAGGGCGGTGAGCGACGCCCACCTCTCGCGTGCCTGGGCGCCTGCGGGTTCGGCATCGGTCAGGCCGAGCGGAACGAGAGTGGCCCGGACCAAGTTGACCAGGTTGGTTCCGCGGTCGGCGTCGTCGGGCAGATCGTCGCGAGAGCCGGTCTGACGCAGGGCGTTCACCGCCTGACGCACCTCGGCGCGCTGGAAGAACCCTTCGCCCCCGCGAACCTGATACGGAATGCCGGTTTCGGTGAAGGCCTGCTCGTAGGCCTCGGACTGCGCGTTGATCCGGTACAGCACGGCGATCTCGGACGCCGCCACGCCGTCGCGCAGCAGCGTGGCGATGGCCTTCGCGACGGCGTTTGCTTCGGCCGGTTCGTCGTCGTATTCGGCGAAGACCGGTTCGGGCCCGGGCGGGCGCTGACCGATCAGCTGGAGTCTGGTGCCGGCGATCCGGCCCCGCGCGTGACCGATCACCCGGTTCGCGAGGTCGACGACCTGCGGAGTGGACCGGTAGTCGCGTTCGAGCCGGACCATGGTGGCCTCGGGGAACCGGCGGGAGAAGTCGAGCAGATACTTCGGCGAGGCTCCCGTGAACGAATAGATCGTCTGGTTTGCGTCGCCGACCACCGTCAGGTCGTCCCGGTCGCCGAGCCACGCATCGAGCACTCGCTGCTGCAACGGGGTGACGTCCTGGTATTCGTCGACGACGAAACAGCGATACCGGTCGCGGAACTCCTCCGCCACCGTCGGATTGTCTTCGAGTGCGCCCGCCGTCTGCAGTAGCAGATCGTCGAAGTCGAGGTAGATACCGTCTTCGCCCCGGTTCTTGAGGGATTCGTATGCTGCGTAGACCTTCGCGACCCGCTCGGCGTCGGCGGGCGGTTCGCGCCGTGCCCGGGCGGCGGCCGCTGGGTAGTTCTCCGGTGCGTGGAGCGACCCTTTCGCCCATTCGATCTCGGACAGAAGATCACGGACCGTGTCGGTGTCGGTGGGGAAACCGGCGCGATGCGCCGCCTGCGACACGACCGCGAACTTGCGATCGAGCAGATGCCACGGAATGTCGCCCACGACCTGCGGCCAGAAATAGCGCAGCTGCCGCAGAGCGGCGGCGTGGAAGGTGCGGGCCTGCACCTGCGGGCCCGATCCGCCGACTCCGAGCTCCCGGAGACGCGAACGCATCTCCCCCGCAGCGCGCGCCGTGAAGGTCACAGCGAGGACCTGCCCGGCCGAGACGTGTCCATCGGACACGAGGTGAGCGATCCGGCGGGTGATGGTGCGAGTCTTGCCGGTACCGGCGCCGGCGAGCACGCACACTGGGCCCCGCGGTGCGAGGACTGCTGCTGCCTGTTCCGGATCGAGACCATCGACCGCCGCTTCCACACGCATGGCCCCCATCATGGCAGTGCGAACCGACAGCGCGATCGACCGGCGTCGCCACCGCGCGCGTCGACTGTGTCGGAGAACACAGTTCGGGGAAAACGGAACAGATCGGTGCCCATGGGACGTTGTCGCCGTCATGACGACCTCCGAACTGACGACCGCCGACACACCCGCGCTCACCATCTACTCGACCACGTGGTGCGGGTACTGCAAGCGCCTCAAGAAGCAGCTCGACGAGAACGACATCGGCTATGCCGAGATCGACATCGAGGTCGATCCCGCAGCCGCAGAGTTCGTCGGTAGTGTCAACGACGGCAACCATGTAGTCCCGACGGTGAAGTACGCGGACGGAAGCACTGCGACCAATCCGCCGCTGTCCGCCGTCAAGCGGGCGCTGGGTCTGTAGATCGGCCGGTCGACGGCGGAGGTTTTCGTGACGCCTGCGGCGTCGGCCCCGGCACAGCCGACTCCGCGGCCCGGCTCACCTCCTGCCACGCCAACCAGGTGTCGACGCGCTGTTTCGCTGCGTCGACGGCCGCGTCGAGTACCGCACTGCCGAGAATGAGACGCACTGGTGGCTCATCACTATCCACGAGTGCACTGATCGCCGTGGCCGCGAGTGCCGGTTCGCTGTCGATACCGGCGTCCGCGAACTGTTCGGCGATACGGGCGCGGAGCTGCGCGTAGTCGTCGGACGGTTCGGTGAATCCCATCCCGGCGTAGAGGTCGGTCCAGTATCCGCCGGGTTCGACGATGGTGACGGCGACGCCGAACTCCGCGAGCTCCGCGGCAAGTGCCTCACTCGCGCCTTCGAGAGCGAACTTGCTGGCGCTGTAGATTCCGGAGGTCGGCCCAGTGACGACACCGCCGATGCTCGAGATCTGCACGAGGTGGCCGCCGCGCTGGCGACGCATCGCGCCGGCGACCGCCTGGCTCACCCACAGCGCCCCGAAGAAGTTCGTCTCCATCTGAGCGCGCACCTGCGCTTCGTCGAACTCCTCCACGAACCCCGACCACATGGTTCCGGCGTTGTTGATCGCGATGTCGATGCGACCGAAACGTTCGACGGCGGTATCGACCGCTCCGAAAACTGCGGCGCGGTCGGTAACGTCGATGGGGAGTCTGAGCACTCTGTCGTCGTCGAGATCGGTGACGGTGTCGATCGTGCGAGAGACCGCAACCACGCGATCGCCCGCGGCGAGTGCTTCATCGACGAACGCCCTACCCAGTCCGCGGCTCGCTCCGGTGACGAACCACACGCGCCGTCGTGCATCCGATCGAGCCATCTGCGCCTCCTCGAAATAAGACGAGACGATCCGTCTCGCTATAGACGAAACAGTAGTTACATCCCTCGCGCGAGTCAAGACGGTCCGTCTCGTCTTGACCAGACGTATGATCAGGCCATGCCCTCCATCGAACCGAACCGGTCACGACGCAGCGTCGCCTCGCACACCGCGATCCTCGATGCGGCAATCGAACTCGTGGCTGAAGTCGGCTACGCGCGCCTGTCGATCGAAGCAATCGCCACGCGCGCCGGCGTCGGGAAACAGACGATCTACCGCTGGTGGGCGTCCAAAGGATCGGTGCTCCTCGACGCCTTCCTGCGCAAGAACGCCGGTGAGGAGACCTCCGAGAGTCCGCCCGGTCTTCCCGATACCGGAAATCTCGACGCGGACCTGAAAACAGTGATGCGCGCGACGATCGAGGAACTACACGACCCCGCCTTCGAGAAACCTCTCCGCGCGCTGACCGTCGCGGTCCTCACCGACGACACACTCGCCGAGGAGTATCTGCAGCGGTTCGAGGCGCCGACGCGACAGCTGAAGAAGCAGCGACTCCGGTCGGCGCAGGAATCCGGCCAGCTACCGGACGACCTCGACCTCGACGCAGCTCTCGACGCGATCTTCTCGCCGTTGAGCCAGCGATGGTTGTTCCGGACCGGGCCTCTGACGGCCTACTACGCCGACCACATCGTCGACGTCGCATTGGACGGGCTACGCCGGGCAGGGCAGGCGATCAACCGTTGACCCACCCGGAGATCAACCCGCGGGCTATCGAAATCGCACCGGGCAGCAACAACGGTACTGCTGCCGACGACGCCCAGTCGCCCACCTCGAGGGCAGTGCGCACCTCCTCGCGCGTGAACCACCGCGCCTCCGCGATCTCACCGTCCAGGAACTCGACGTTCTGCTCCGGGTCCGCCACCGCCGAGAATCCGAGCATCAACGAGCGGGGAAACGGCCACGGCTGACTTCCGAGGTACTGCACGTCGTGGACGTCGAGGCCGACTTCTTCACGGATCTCCCGCACGACGCAGGCTTCGAGCGACTCCCCTGCCTCGACGAATCCCGCCAGCACGGAGAAACGACGCTCGGGCCAGGACGGCTGGCGGGCCAGCAGGACACGGCCGCCGCCGTCGTGCACGAGGCAGATGATGGCCGGATCGGTTCGCGGAAATTCCTCGTGGCCGGTCGCGGTACTGATGCGCGACCAGCCCGCGACGGTGGGCTCGCTGGGAGAACCGTCGACAGCGCTGAACCCGGCCTGATCGTGCCAGTTGAGCAGCGCCACGGCACTGACCAACAGATCGGCGTCGGCATCACCGAGATCCTCGCCCACCCGGCGGAGGTCTCCGACCGGTCCGGTCTGCGCAAGCACACGGACCGCCCACACGTGCAGACCGTCGCGAATCCCGAGGAACACCGCGCCGGATACCGGTTCGGACCCCAGTTCGGTGGCGTCGGCGAACACGAGCACCGATCCGTCGACGGGCGCCTGGCCGCGGCGATCGATCCGCAGGAGCTTCGCTGTTGCCCATCCGGCGCGCAACGCGTCGACGTCGGAGCGCAGTTCCTCGGCACGCTCGACGACCGTGCGCGACAACAGCGGTGTCTCACCCAATGCGAATGCCGTCACACCGTGCACACTAACCGCGCATCGCCCCGGAAGCCGAACCGGACACCAGCCGGATGTACAGGAGCTTGTCGCCGGGCTCGATCGCATCGACTTGCGGCGAACCGATCCGCCACATGCGGCCGTCGCGCACCACCGCGAGAACGATGTCCTTGAAATGGCGGGGGGACCCACCTACCTCGCTCTCGTCCACATCGCGCTCGGCAATCGCGAAACCCGCCTCGGGCGTCAGCAGATCTTTGATCACATCGACGACATTCGGGGTCGTCGTGGCAATACCGAGGAGCCGGCCCGCGGTCTCGGACGAAATCACCACCGAATCGGCTCCCGACTGCCTCATCAGATGGGTGTTCTCCGATTCACGAATCGCCGCAACGATCTTCGCCTTCGGCGCGATCTCGCGTGCGCTGAGAGTCACCAGGACGGCGGTGTCGTCCCGGTTCGCCGCGACGATCACAGCGGCGGCGTGCTGAACACCCGCGAGTCGCAGCACATCGGACTTCGTGGCCGAACCCTGCACCGTGACGAGTCCCTGCCGCTCCGCAGCTTCGAGGACATGGGGGTCGGTGTCCACCACCACGATCTCGGACGGGGGAACCCCGTCGCCGAGCATCGCATCGACGGCGGTCTGCCCCTTGGTGCCGTAACCGATGACGACGGTGTGATTACGCACGCGGCGCCTCCATCACTGAATCTCGAATGCCTGTCGCGGAGTCTCGGCCGGTCCCGAGCGTGTCGCACCGGTCAGACGGCAGCCTACGCGCAGAGCGCTACTGTGGCGTGCATGTCTACGCAACGTTCCCGTGGCCCGGCGCTGCGCCTGGCCGTTCTGCTCGCCGGCGCCGGCGTCATGCACTTCGTCCGACCCTCACCATTCGACAGCATCGTGCCGAAACAGTTGCCGGGCAATGCACGTCACTACACCTATGCATCGGGTGTCGCCGAGCTGGCCGTCGCGACGACGCTGGCGGTTCCCCGCACGCGCAGGCTCGGCGGCACCCTGGCCGCGGCGTTGTTCGTCGCCGTGTTTCCCGCGAACGTACAGATGGCGGTGAGCTGGCTTCGCAGCAACCGTGTCTCCCCCGCGGCGAAGGCTCTGGCCGTGGCGCGCCTTCCCCTGCAGATCCCACTGATCACAGAAGCGGTGAAGGTCCGGCGCGCCGCCAGTTAGCGGCGTCCTCCTACCGGCGTGCCAGCAGGAGTTCGGTGAGCTCCGACGGGCATACAAGCGCAGGCAGATGACCGCTCTCGACCGTCTCCGGCTCGACACCGAGCCTGTCGTTCGCCAACCGCGTGAGGAACGGGAGCGGGAACAGCCGGTCGTTGCGGCCGGCGATGACCCGCACCGGCACGTCGGGCCACTTCACCGCAGCCCACTGCGGTTCGAAGGCCGTATCCGACAACCGACTCTCATCACGCGCGAATGCCTCGTCGCGCAACTCCGCGGGCACATCGTGGAAGAACAACTCCAGAGGGTCGGGTGCCGCATCGGGATCGCGTCCGTCGAGAAGGTCCCCGGTGCGCTTGGCGTCCTCATGCCCGACATTGCCCCACCACAGCCCGGGTGATTCGCCTGGTGCGGGGATCATCGGCGCTACCAGGATCAGTTCGTCGACGGGAACACGCTCGGCGACGAGGACCGCGGTGAACGCCGACATCGACTGCCCCACGACGATCAGCGGTCGCTCGGCGCCTCGGACCGCGGCGACCACGATGTCGGCGTAGACGCGCTGGTCCGCCTGATCGTCGCCGTACGGAAGGTCGACCGGCAGCGCCGTGTGTCCGCGCTGCTCGAGCAACGGCACCACTCGGTGCCAATACCACGAATCGGATCCCGCGCCCGGCAACAATACGAATGTCGACATCATCGCCTCCCGTTCTCGGCGCCCGCCGACTGCACGAGCCGTTCGAGGAAATCGGCGCCCGGTAGGTCGTCGGGCGCCACGGTTCTGCCCGTCCTCACATAGTGGAATGCCGCACGGACCTTGTCGAGCGGAAGATCGGCGGGTCGCCCGGTGATCCGCGCCGTACGGGTCGCCATCAACCTCGCCCACGCCAACCTGTACGCAGCGAGTTGCATCCCCACCGACGCGAGCTTGTCGGCGTCGGGTTCGGCGCCGGTCTTCCAGTCGATCACTGTCCAACCGCCGTCCGGATCCTCGAAGACAGCGTCGATCCGGCCACGGATCACGGTACCGGCCAAGAAGGTTTCGAATGGCACCTCGACCTCGATCGGGTTGCGTGTAGCCCACGACGACCGCAGGAAAGATTCCTGCAACCTGTCGAAGTCGGATTCGTCACCGTCTTCGTCGTCGGCGCCGGGCAGTTCGTCGAGATCGAGCAACCGCGTCGCACCGAAACGGCGTTCGAGCCACGCGTGGAACGCCGTACCGCGTCGCGCGAGCGGGTTGGGCCGGAACGGCAGGGGGCGGCGCAGACGTGATGCGAGGGCGTCGGGATCCGCGGCGAGGTCCACGAGCTGGCTGACCGACAGCTGCGCGGGCAGCACCACTTCGGCCCCGAGTTCAGCGCGTTGTTCTCGCTCCGCGAGGAGGGCATCGACGTCTGCCGCCCACTCATCGGGGTCGTCGGGACCGTCGAGCTGCTCGGGTTCACCGGCCGCCACCGCGTCGAGGACCAGCGCTGCACCGCGTTCGACCTCGCCACGGCGCGACCCGAGGGGGTCTCGCGGCCACACGGCGCTGCGCGGTGTCTCGGTCATCGGATTGGCGGTATCCGGCTCGGGTGCGGGGTCCCACCGCTCGATCGCACCGAGTTCCGGGTGTGCGGTCAGCACCGCATGCAATTCCGTGAGGAACTCCGACGGCCCCTTGGGCTCCGACCCGGTATCGGCCCAGTGGTGTCCCGACACGTACAGCGCCCGCTCGGTTCTGGTCAACGCAACGTAGAACAGTCTCCGGTCCTCGTCGTGCTTACGCCGTTTGAGGGCGTCTTTGTGGGCATTGATCGCGTTCTCGAGCATCTTGCGATCGGACAGGTCGGCGAGATCGAGCACGGGCACACCGTCGGTGCTCCCGCCCGGTTCGTCTCCCGGCTGTGCACGATCGCCGCGGAGCCCCGGCGGGAGTTCGGCGAGCGCGCCGAGCCACGTCGATATTCCGGTGGTTGACGGGAAGATTCCGGCACTCAGGTGCGGGACGGCCACAACCTGCCATTCGAGGCCCTTCGCCGAGTGCACCGTCAGGATCTGCACTCGTTCCGGGTCCACCTCGACCTCCCCCGGTGTGAGCCCCTGTTCGATCTCCTCGGCTGCCGACAGGTAGGCGAGCAGGCCGGGTAATGTCGCGTGGCCGCGACCGGCAAAGGACGCAACGACATCGGCGAACGCATCGAGGTGCTGGCGGCCGGCCACCCCGCTGCGGCTGCCGACCCTGGCCTGCGCCTCGATACCGATGCCGAGGACACGTTCGACTTCGGCCACGAGTTCGGTCAGTGGCTGCCCCAGCCGTTCGCGCAACGACGCGAGTTCGCGGGCAAGGGCCGTGATCCGTGCGAATCCGAACTTCGAATACTGCTCCGGCCGGCCGGGATCGGAGATCGCATCGGCAAGCCCGGCTTGATCCGCGTACTCACCGGGCAAGGCCGAATCGAGGGCGTCGTCGAGCGCATCGGGATCCGTGACTGCGCCGGTGACGCCGTGCCGGGCGGTGATCGCCAGTTCTTGCGCTCTCCGCCACAGAGCACGCAGGTCGGCGGCGCCGAGCTGCCACCTGGCGCCGGTCAGGACCCGCACGGCGGCACTCCCGGCCATCGGGTCGGCGGCGAGACGCAGCATCGCGAGAACGTCGGCGACCTCGGGCGTGTGCAGAAGGCCACCGAGGCCGACCACCTCGACCGGCAGCCCGCGGGCACGGAGCGCCTCGGCGATCGGTGCAGCGTCGGCGTTGCGGCGCACCAGAACCGCCGCGGTGGGCGGCGGTGCGCCCTCGGCGCGCGCGGCCGCGTACTCAGCGGCGATCAGCTCGGCCACCCACCTGCGCTCGGCGTCGACATCGGTGTGCAGCGCGATCCGTACGTCGCCGGGGGCCGCATCGGGGCGTGGCCTCAGCCTGCTCACGGAGACACCGCGTTCGCGCAGCGGTTCGGACGACACATTGGCGAGCTCGAGTGCCTCCGGTGGATTACGCCAGCTGGTCAGGAGTTCGAGTTTCGGCGCGGGTGCGCTGTCGGGAAGCCTGAAGTCGGTCGCGAAACGCGGAAGATTCGCTGCCGAGGCGCCACGCCAGCCGTAGATCGACTGCATGGGATCACCCACGGCGGTGACGGCGAGACCACCGTCCTGGCCGGCACCGAACAATGCAGACAGCAGAACCCGCTGAGCATGCCCGGTGTCCTGGTACTCATCGAGCAGGACCACCCTGAACCGCGCACGTTCGCCTTCCCCGACCTCCGGATGATCTCGGGCAACACGTGCCGCGAGGGACATCTGACTACCGAAGTCGAGTGCGCCTTCACGGCGCAGAGTTTCGGCGAGTCGCTGCACCAAAGGGAGCAGTTGCACACGAGCATCCTGGGTCTCGAGGTAACCGAGGAGTGTCTTCGACGGCCCACCGCGTTGCCCCGGCCCACCCGGCAACGTGTGGATCAGCTTGTCGAGCTCGGTATGTGCTTCGGTCAGCTGCTCTGGATCGACGAGATGCTCGGCGAGCTGACCGGACAGCGCGAGGACGGACTCGGTGACCGACGCGGGATTCCGATCGGTGTCGAGATCGCCGTCCCACGCGCTGACCACGCGGTACGCGATCTGCCACAGCTCGGTTTCGGACAGCAACGCCGCGGACGGTTCGATCGGCAGCAGCAGCCCGTGCTCGCCCAGGAGTCGTCCCGCGTACGCGTGGTACGTTCCCACCTCGGGTTCGCTGCCCAGGATACGGCTGCGCAGGCCGCCGGTGGGGTCGAGATCGCGGATCAGCGGCGACCCGGCGAGCTTCGCGAGCCGCCGACGGATCCTGGTGGTCAACTGCTGCGCGGCCTTGCGGGTGAAGGTCAGGCCGAGCACCTGTTCCGGCTCCACGAAGCCGTTCGCGACGAGCCACACCACCCGGGCGGCCATGGTTTCGGTCTTGCCGGCCCCGGCCCCGGCCACGACGAGGAGCGGCCCCATCGATGCCTCGATGACGGCGGCCTGTTCTGTGGTCGGGGACGGTTGGCCGAGTGCCTCGGCGAGGTGCTCCGCGCTCACCCTGGCCCGGTTCATCCGGTCACCTGCCTGCCTTCATCGTGCGCGGGGCAACTCGAGTGGACCGGGCAGTGCCGGCATCCATCGTTGACCTGAGCGAGGAAGTGCGGTCCGCGAGTTGCGGCTGCCGCCTCGTGGACAACCTCACGCCAGTGCTCGAGCCCGGCCTCGTCGAGCGGTGGCTGCACCCGTTGGGTTGCCCCTTCCTTGTTGTGCGGCTTGGCGACGAACACCAACCGCGCACCGCCGGGCGCCGCGGCGGGTTCCCCTTCAACGGCACCTTCGGCGACGGCCACCTGATAGGTCGCCAACTGTGCGTGATCGCGCGCGGCGTCCTTCGACACGGGATTCTTCGCGGTCTTGACGTCGACCACCACGGGGCGCCCGTCGGGGTCGCGCTCGAGCCGGTCGATGCGGCCGCGCAACCGTATTCGGGGTGCACCGGCCTCACGGGGTTCGATCATTCCGTCGACGGTGACCTCGACGCCCACTTCTTGGAGTTCGCTGCGAGTGCCCTGAAGCCACGTCGAGAAGGTGTCGAGCATTCTGCGCGTACGTTCGAGTTCGCGTCGCGCGTACCAGTCGGAACCGAGCTCAACCGAACTCCAGGCATTCTCGAGCGCCTGGTCGATCCGGTCCGGGGGAATGCGCCCCGCGAGCGCCTGGACGAGGGTGTGTACGAGCGTGCCTGTCACTGCGTGCGAGTTCTCGCCATCGGATCCGCCGTGTCGCTCGAACATCCAGCGCAGCGGGCAGGTGACGAGTTGGTCGACGGTGGACGGGGACAGGCGTACTACGTCGTCGTCCGGTTCCCACAGCGGCAGCGCTGTGCTCGGATCCGCTGTGCCGTACCACTTGTCGGGGTGAGCACCCTGCACTCCTGCGCGGGCGAGCCGCGCGAGTTGTACGGCGGCACGATGCACCCGGTCGGGTTCGTGCTCGGCGAGCACCTGGTCGCAGACGACGGAACGTAGCTCCGCGACGAGTGCGGGCAGGGCCAGTACACGCGTGCGCACCTCGTCGGGCACGACCGGCTCCTCGGAACCGTTCTCGTCGTCGGATCCGAGGAGTTCGTCGACGAACCGTGATCGCACGAGTTCGGTGTCGCCGCCGACCGAGTCGACTGCGGTGACGAGCAGGTGCATTCGGGCGCGGCTACAGGCGACGAGGAACAGCCGCCGCTCGTCGGCAAGCAACGGCGCTGTACGCGAAAGGCGGGTGGTGCTGCTGTCGCCTCCGTCGGCCCCGGACACCGCGTCGATGAGTGCTTCGATGCCGAGCAAGGTGCCCCGCGCGCGCAGGCTCGGCCACAGCCCTTCCTGCACGCCGGCAACCACGACGACATCCCATTCCCGGCCCGCCGCAGAGTGCGCGCTCAGGATGGTGACGGCCTCGGATTCGGCCGCGGCGCGGCTGCGCACCGTGCCCGGGATCTCCTGTTCGGTGAGATAATCGACGAATCCGGAGACCTGGGCGCGTGGAAGCCGATCGACGTAATCGGCGGCCGCGTCGAACAACGCCACGACCGCGTCGAGGTCGCGGTCGGCTTGCGCACCGACCGGACCGCCACGCGCGGAAGCCGCCACCCAGCGTCGTTCCAGGCCGGTCGCCTGCCATGCAGCCCACAACACGTCCTCGAGACCACCGCCCCGCAGCAACGCCGATCGAGCCTTGGCCACCACCGACCGCACCCGTTTCAGTGGCGCTGCCTCCACGTCGGTCAGGCCTCGCGTCATCCGGTCGGATTCAGCGGAGTCTTCGACGAGCAACGCCCTGAGGAGTTCGGCCGAGTCGCGGTCGCCGTCGGAGGCGAGTTCGATCCGGCGCAGTCCGCGCCGTAGTCGACGCAGCGCGACCGGTTCGGCGCCCCCGACCGGACCCGACAACAACGCGAGCGCTTCCTCGGGACCGAACCGGCGTTCGGACACCGCCCGCAGCACCAGGAGCATCCCGGCGACGCTGTGCTGCCGGGCCAGAGGTAATTCGGACGCGGCCGTGGTCATCGGCACACCGGCTGCGAGAAGTGCCCGGCGAAGTGGCGCGAGCACCCGCGGAACCGATCGGACGATCACGGCCATCTTCGACCACGGCACCTCGTCGACAAGACGGGCGCGGCGCAAGGTATCGGCGACGACGGCGGCTTCTTTCGCCTGCGACGACATCACCGCCACGCGTACCTGCCCGGTGTCATCGGCGCCGGGCGGCTCGGGCACCGAGGCGCCGCGGTGCGGCGGAAGACCGGGGAGACGGCCGGCGATGGCATCTGTGACGGACGCGATCTCCGCTGCTGCGCGGAAAGCGGTGCCCAGAATGATGCGACGCTGCGGATCGTGCTCGGCGAGCCCGGTGAGGAATTCCGGGTCGGCTCCTCGGAAGGTGAACACGCTCTGGTCGGGGTCGCCCACGACCGTGCTCGTCCGTGTACCCGTTCCGATGACCCGCACGAGGTGCGCGGCCTGCGGATCGAGATGCTGAGCGTCGTCGACGAGAAGATGCCGGATGCGAGTGCGCTCCCCCGCCAACAGCGCGGGGTCGGTCGCGAACGCCGCGAGTGCTGCACCGACCAGTTCTGCAGCGTCGAGCGCCGGAGCGGTGGCTTCGGGGGCTTCGAGCCCCACCGCGCCCCGCAGGAGCATCACCTGCTCGTACCGCTGCGCGAACACCCCCGCGGCGACCCATTCGGGGCGCTCACGGCGCTCACCGAGCTCGATGAGGTCTTCGGGACCCAGACCGCGCTCGTTGGCCCGCAACATCAGATCGCGCAGTTCCACAGCGAAACCGGTCATGCCGAGTGCGGGACGGAGACGCTCCGGCCACATCGTCGCGCCGTCGTCGACGTCGCCGCGCAACAGCTCACGCAGAACCGCATCCTGCTCGGCACCCGTGATCAACCGCGGCGGAGGATTCCCGTGCGCGGACGCCTGCAGACGCAGCACGGCGAACGCGTAGGAGTGCACCGTGCGGACGAGTGGCTCGCGGGTGGCGCGAGAGGCGGTCGCCGCACCTGCCCTCAGGAGACCCGCGGTGATCGCCTCGCGCACCGCGGTGGCCGCACGCCTGGAGTGGGTGAGTACGAGCACCGAGTCGGGTTGAGCCCCGGAGGCGATGCGATGCACTGCGAGGTCCACCAGCAGGGAGGTTTTCCCGGTGCCTGGACCGCCGAGGACCTGCCACGGACGCCACTGTGGCGCGGGCGGAGCGTCGGCGAAGACCTGCTGGACGTCCTGTGTCCACTCGCGGGTCGGGGACGTGTCTTCCGGCCGCCGGACGAGCCGCGCGGCGGGGCGGCGCGGCCGCTCGGAAGCGCCCCGCGGCCCCGTGCGGAGTTCGGCGTCGGTCATACCGATATCCCACCAGAAGGGTCCGACAGGCACGCGCACCACCTCTGTCGCCCGCGGAGTCACCCGGGTGCCATAGTGAACGAGGTGAGCGCTTCCGCATCGCCCCTCCACACCCACCTGTTCGGACCCGCCGCTGGTCCGCCTGTGCTGGCTTTGCACGGCCTGACCGGCCACGGCAGACGCTGGCAGAACCTGGCAGACCGGCACCTCCCGGACCTCCGCGTGATCGCCCCGGATCTACGGGGTCACGGCCGGTCGCCGTGGGAGCCGCCGTGGAGTTTCGAATCCCACGTTCACGATCTGCTGGGTGTCCTCGACTCGTACGCTCGCACGGCCGTCACGGTGGTGGGCCATTCGTTCGGTGGCGCATTGGCACTGCACCTCGCCGCCGCAGCACCCGACCGGGTCCGCGCGCTCGTCCTGCTCGATCCTGCGATTGCACTGCCGCCGGGCCGGCTCCTCGAGGTCGCGGAGCTGACGGTGCGCTTTCCCGACTACACGGATGAGGCCGAGGCCCGGTCGGAAAAAGTGCACGGCGACTGGGGTGAGGTGGCTCCCGAACTTCTCGACGCGGAGATCTCAGAGCATCTGGTCGCGCTCGACTCCGGCCGAGTGAATTGGCGCTACTGCGTGCCGGCCCTGGTGGCGTCGTGGGGCGAGCTCGCACGCGAGTTCGTGCTGCCGCCCGCCCATATCCCCACGGTCCTCGCACGTGCCGACAGGGTCCGTCCCGCGTACACGTCGGACGAGTTCCTCGCGGCACTGGCGGAGCGGCTCGGTTCGCACCTGACGATGCTCGGACTCGACTGCGACCACATGATCGACCAGGCGATGCCGGCGAGCACGGCAGCACTGGTCAGGAAGGTGGTGTAGGCGTGGTCACCACGGACGCCCAGATCGAGCACGTACGCGCGCTCGTCGCGTCGATTCCCGCGGGGTCCGTGGCGACCTACGGCGACCTCGCCGACGCGGCGGGGCTGTCCAGTCCTCGCACCGTCGGGTGGATCATGCGGACCGACAGTTCCGATCTGCCGTGGCACCGCGTGGTCCCGGCGTCCGGCACACCGGCCCCCCATCTCGCCCGTCGTCAGTTGTCCAGGCTCGCGCTCGAGGGCACACCGATCACCGGCGATCGGGTCGATATGCGCCGTGCGCGTCACACTTTCTGACGGCGCGCGCACATCCTCGGACGGTGTCGGGCAGCATGAGTGCATGTCCATGCTGTCCGACTCTGTGTCCGGGTCCGAGGCTGTCATCGTCGCGGGCGGGCGCGCCACCCGGATGGGTGGCGTCGACAAGCCCGCACTCGTGGTCGGGGGTCGATCGATGCTCGACGCCGCGCTCGCCGCGGTGGAAGGTTTTCCCCGCATCACGCTCGTGGGGCCGCACCGCAATGATCTCGATCCCACCGTCGTCCAGACTCGGGAGTCTCCGGCGGGCGGCGGGCCCGTCGCCGCGTTGGCCTCCGCCGACCCCACCGCGGAGATCGTCGTGATCCTCGCGGCCGATCTCCCGTTCGTCACCGCCGAGTCGATCGCCGTTCTGGTCGGCGCGCTCGACGCCGCGCCCGACGCGGACGCGGCCTTTGCTGTCGACAACGACGGGAACCTGCAGTTCCTGCTTGCAGCATGGCGTGGACGCGCCCTGGCCACGCGTCTGTCGGTGCTCGGACCCGATCCGTCCGGCCGGCCGATGAAGGCGCTCCTGCCTGAGCATTACGTCACCGTGGCCGTGCCCGGCGCCGAGGACTGCGACACACCCGATGACCTGCGTCGAGCCCGGGTAGCCACGGGCACCCCGGTGGACCCGAACGAAGCGCGAAGGCTTCTTCGGGATGCTCAGCGTCCGTTGCCGATTCGCAGTGTTGCGCCCGGCGAGGCCTTCGGAGTCACGCTCGCGTCACCACTCATTGCCGCGGCGCCGCTGCCGCCGGCCGCGACGTCCGCCATGGACGGGTACGCAGTGTCCGGGGACAGCCCGTGGACTCTGCGGACGGAGGTCCGGTACGCGGGGGCGGCAGGTGAATTCGTGCTGGATCCCGGGGAGGCCGCCCGTATCGCTACGGGCGCGCATCTGCCCTCGGGTGCGACGTCGGTGGTGCGCGACGAGTACGTCGTCGTCGAGGACGGGATCGTCACACGAATCACGGACACGCCGGTACGTGACGACTTCCGCGACATCGGCGAGGAGTGGGAACCCGGTCATGTCCTGGCGGAAGCAGGATCGGCTGTGACGCCGGCAGTCGTCTCGACGGCAGCGAGCGGCGAGGTGTCGCACGTCGACGTACGAGGCCCTGTGCGGGTCCACCTGGCGCTCACCGGCGACGAGATCCGTCGCAGCGGGCCGCTGTGCGAGGGACAGACCCGCGATTCACTCGGCCCGATTCTTCCGCGGTTCGTGTCGTGGTGCGGCGCGGAGGTGGCCGGCGACGGGCATCTGCGCGACACGGCCGACGCATTCGACGTTCTGCTGCGCACGACCACCGGTTCCGACGCGATCGTGATCGTCGGCGCGACCGGACGCGGGGCGGCGGATCAGCTGCGCGGTGCACTCGACCGGGCGGGAGCCTCGATGGTCGTCGAACGAGTGCGTTGCAAGCCGGGGGGATCCCAGGTGGCGGCTATCCTTCCGGACGGTCGAGCGGTGCTCGGCCTTCCCGGCAATCCCGTTGCGGCACTGGCGACTCTACTGGTGATGTTGCCCGCGATCGTCGACGGGCGCACCCTCCGCACGTCGGCGACGCCCCTGACGGCGCCACTGGCGAACGCGGCGGAGGTTGCGGGGGACGTCACCCGATTCCTCCCGGCGCGACAGCTGGAAGGCGGCAAGTGGGTATGCGACAACACGATTCGAACGTCCCACCTGGCCGGCCTCATCGGCCGTTCCGCCATCGCCCTGGTGCCGCCGAATGCCGCCGACGACGACGTGGTCGAGCTCGTGCTCCTACCCCGCTGACAACCGCCGAGCGGTGTACACGCTTGCTGAGTTCGAGCAGGACGAGTTCGAGCGGGACGAGCTGGTGATGGCCGTCCGGTAGCGCCGTGCGACCAGCTCGACGATCGAGTCCGTCACCCCGAGTGGCGCAGCGACACCGTCGGCGCCGCACTCGAACAGCCTGCTGTGGAACAGCCCCTCGGCGAGCAGGTACGACGCGATGAACACCCTGCGGTCTCCCTGCGCCCGCAGGGTGTTCACCACGTCGACCACCCGGGGACGTCCGGTCGCGACGTATCCGATCCTGACCGTGGTCCGAGTCAGCGACGCCAGCATCCGCGCGGCGGACCTGACGTCGCACAGTGCCCGCGGGTCGGATGATCCCGCCGCCGCGAGTACCACCGCGTCGCCGGGTCGCCATCCTGCGTCCCGCAAGCGCGACACCAGCACGCGCGCCAGCACCGGATCCGGCCCCAGAGCATCGGTCACCACGACATCGCGGTGACCGCTGTCGGCCACCTCCCGGGGTACGTCGGTGTGCACGTGATAACCCGACGCGAGAAAGGCCGGGACGAGCACGGTCGGGCGGTCACTGTCACGTAGCACTTCCGCGGGTGATGGTCCGAGGACGTCGACGAACGCCACACGAGTCGGCCCCGCGGTGCGCGACACCTCACCCGCGAGTTGGGCGATCATCTCGACTCCCCGGGGATTCCGGGTGCCGTGGGCGACGAGGAGCAGCGCCGGGTCAGCCTCGTTCACAGTTCCTCCAACTCCACGGCCAGCCGGTATCCACGTTTGACGACGGTCTGCACGAGCGTCGGCACACCGAGCGCCGAACGCAGCCGTGCCACCGCAGTCTCGACGGCGTGGGTGTCACCACCACCTCCGGGCAGGGCCGTCAGCAGTTCTTCCCTGGAGACCACGTTTCCGGGCTTCGCCGCCAGAGCGCGGATCAGTGCCATGCCCGCAGGAGCGAGGCAGCGCACATCGTCGTCGACGACGACGCACCGACCCCGCAGCCCGAGCACGTGCGCGCCGATGCTGATACGAACGGCCCGCCGGGGTAGATCCTCCGCGATATGACGTGCAAGCGATCCGAGCCTCGCCCGTGTCGGCATCGTCACGGGCACGTCGAGTTCGGCGAACGGTGTGGCGGTCACCGGACCCACACATGCCGCGGTGACTCCGGTGCGCAACCCCTCCAACATCGGTTCGAGCATCCCCGTTGCCTTGGCCCGCATCAGCATCGAGGCGACCGCCGGTGCGCTGGTGTAGGTGACAGCATCGAGTGCGCGGTCGCTGATCTGTTCGATCATCCGGTCCAGTGACGTCGAATCCTCGGGCGGCGTCCAGCGGTACACCGGAACCGATACGACATCGGCTCCGGCGGCCCGCAGCACGTCGCACAGGTCTTCACCGGGTTCCCATTCGGTCCGTTCCCCGTGGAGTTGCACAGCGATCCGCTTTCCCGCAACACCTTCCGCAAGAAGGTGCTCCAGAACCTCGCTCGAAGACTCGGACTCCGGCGACCATTCTTCCCGCAGTTCCGCAGCCCTGATCGCCCCCGTCACCTTCGGTCCGCGCGCAAGGATGCGGCTCGCGCTCAGCGCCCGCGACAGATCGTCCGCGAGCCCCCATCCATCCGCCGCGCCGACCCACCCGCGGAAGCCGATCGCAGTGGTAGCGATGGTCACGTCCGGCGGAGTAGCGACGATGGCGCGCGTGGCGTGCTCGAGTTCCGCGTCGTCGGAGAGCGGGATGATCCGGATCGCAGGGGCATGGACGACCTCGGCGCCGCGCCGGGTGAGCAGCGTCGCGAACTCGTCCGCGCGCCGCGACGCCGTCACTCCGATGGTGAACCCGCGCAGTGGCGTGTTCTCGGAGCTCACGAAACGACGCCGGTATCCACGGCCTCGACGCCGCCGCGACCGCGGAGCGGGCTGTGGACCTGCACGACCCCCGCCCACACGCGGACGTCGTACACCGGCAGGCTCGCGGTGGGATCATCGAGACAGCGACCGTCGTTCAGCGAGTAGACCTGCTTGAGCAGCGGCGATGCGACGGTCGGTTCACCGGCACGGTCACCGACGAGCCCCCTCGACATCACGGCAGCGCGGCCGATCGGGTCGATGTTGCCGACCGCACGCAAGGTGCCGTCGTCGAGCAGAAACAGGGCCACCTGTTCTCCGCCTCGCAGCAACACGGCCACTCCTCTGCCCGGGATGAGGTGGCTCAGGGGGCAGGCCGATGTCCACTCCAGCCGGCCGTTCAGCACGCTTCTGCGTGTCGTGGTCTCCGCTGTCGGCATCGCGATGACGGTCATGGGTCCTCCTCGAGACTTGTTACCCGAAATTCTGATCCTGCGGTGTTTCGACGGCGTTACCCGGCGGTTCCCACCGGGTAATCACGTCTCATTCCGCTTCCCCGGTCCTCACCCCGGGCATACCCATCAGAACAGGCACCTTGCGTGCGCCGGAGTCGTCGAACTGCACGGTGGGATCGGACTCGTCGGGAGCGTTGACGAACGAGACGAAGCGCGCCAGTTTCTCCGGGTCTTCGAGCACGCCGGCCCACTCGTCCTTGTACCCGGCGACATGCTTGGCCATCGATGCCTCGAGTTCGTCGCCGATGCCGAGGCTGTCCTCGCAGACGACGGACTTCAGGTGATCGAGCCCGCCGTCGAGTGCGTCGAGCCACGGCGCGGTGCGCTGGAGCCGATCGGCGGTCCGCACGTAGAACATGAGGAATCGGTCGATGTACTTGACGAGGGTCTCGTCGTCGAGCCCGCCGGCGAGCAACTGCGCATGCGTGGGCGACTGACCGCCGTTGCCGCACACGTAGAGGTTCCAGCCGCCGTCGGTGGCGATGATGCCGACGTCCTTACCCCGGGCCTCGGCACATTCGCGCGCGCACCCGGACACACCGAACTTGAGCTTGTGCGGAGACCTCAATCCCCGGTAGCGGTTCTCGAGATCGACGGCCATGCCCACCGAGTCCTGCACACCGTAGCGGCACCAGGTCGAACCGACACAGCTCTTGACGGTCCGCAGCGACTTTCCGTAGGCCTGGCCGGATTCCATCCCTGCGTCGACCAATCGCTTCCAGATCTGCGGCAACTGCTCGACACGGGCACCGAACAGGTCGACGCGCTGTCCGCCGGTCATCTTCACGTAGAGCCCGAAGTCACGCGCCACCTCGCCGATGACGATGAGCTGCTCGGCGGTGCATTCACCACCGGGCATCCGCGGCACCACCGAGTACGTCCCGTTCTTCTGGATGTTCGCGAGGAAATGGTCGTTGGTGTCCTGCAGCCCCGCCTGGCTGCGGTGCAGGATGTGGTCGGAGTCCGTCGACGCCAGGATCGAGGCGACCACCGGCTTGCAGATGTCGCAGCCGCGGCCGGTACCGTGCCGCTCGATCAACGCCGAGAACGTGCGGATTCCGGTGGCCTGCACGATTTGGAACAGCTCGGCGCGAGACTGGCCGAAGTGCTCGCACAGCGCCTTGGACATCTCGACCCCCGACGACGCAAGCAGTTGCTTGACGGTGGGGAGACAGCCCCCGCAGGTGGTGCCGGCGGTGGTGCATGCCTTGATCTGCGCGATATCACATGCGCCCTCGGCGATCGCCCCGCAGATCGCCCCCTTGGTGACGCCGTTGCACGAGCACACTTCGGCGTCGTCGGGCAATGCTCCGGCTCCGGGCTTCTCGCCCGCGGGTGAGATCAGCGAGGCCGGGTCACCGGGCAGTTCACGACCCACCAGGGGCCGGAGCGAACCGTACGCCGAGGCATCTCCGACCAGGATGCCGCCGAGCAGGACTCTGGCGTCATCCGAGACGACGAGCTTCGCATACGTGCCTTTGGCAGAGTCCGACAGCACCACCTCGAGTGCGCCGGGGGTTCGTGCGTGTGCGTCACCGAAGCTCGCAACGTCGACCCCGAGGAGCTTGAGTTTGGTCGACATGTCGGCACCGGGGAACTCGGCGTCACCGCCGAGCAGCCGATCGGCGACGACTTCGGCGGTGCTGTAGCCGGGCGCGACGAGTCCGTAGCAGACTCCGTCGACTGCGGCGACCTCACCGATCGCGTAGACGGCCTCGTCGTTGGTGCTACGGCACGAGAGGTCCGTGAGCACGCCGCCTCGGCCGGCGAGGTCGAGTCCGGCCTCCCGTGCGAGTTCGTCTCGGGGGCGCACACCCGCCGAGAACACGACCAGCCCTGCGTCGATGACGCTGCCGTCGGACAGTGACACCTGCAGACCTGAGGAGCCCGGTTCGATCTTCTCGGTGGCGACCCCGGTGTGCGTGACCAGACCGATGCCCGTGACGAGCCGGTCCAGAACCTTGCCGCCGCCCTCATCGACCTGGGCGGGCATGAGCCGGTCGTTGTACTCGACGATGTGTGCGGTCAGACCCATGCCACGCAGGGCGTTCGCGGCCTCGAGGCCGAGCAGGCCACCTCCGACCACGATGCCGTCCGCGCTGCGCCCGGTCGTCTGGGCCTCGGCGACGGTCCGTGCTGCGGCGTCGCGAATGCCGTCGAGGTCGTCGAGCGTGCGGTAGACGAAACATCCGGGCAGGTCGTGGCCGGGGACCGGCGGCACGAACGCGAACGAACCGGTCGCGAGGACGAGCGCATCGTAGGGCAGAACGTCACCATCGCCGGTGGTTACCGTGCGCGCCGACCGGTCGATCGACGCGGCACGGGCCCCGATCCGAAGATCGACGAGGTCGTCACCGCGGTAGTCGTTGCCGGCGAGGGCGAGTTCCTTGCGGTCCCACGAGCCGACATACGAGGACAGGCCGACACGGTCGTAGGCCGGGTCCGTCTCCTCGCACAGCACCGTGACCGACCAAGCGTCCTGATCGTCGCGGGCGCGCAGTGCCTCGACGAAACGGTGTCCGACCATGCCGTGACCGGCGACGAGTACGTTCTTGCGGCTCATGGTTCTTCGCTTTCTCTTCGTGCAGGTGGTGCAGGTGCTGGTGGTGCAGGTCAGGGGGCCGGGGCCGGCTCGATTTCCGCGTTCTGCCGCGGGACCCGCAGGAATACCGCCCAGGTCACGACGATGCAGGCCAGGTAGAAGGCACCGAAGACCCAGAAGGCCATCGTCGCGGACTGTGCTTCACCGGAATAGGAGGCGCGGAGCACCAGGTTGATACCGACCCCACCCAGACCGCCGATGGCACCGGCGAAGCCGATGAGTGCACCGGACATGCTGCGCGACCAGGCTGCCTTTCCGGCCCGATCGAGATGCTCGAAACCCTGTGCCTTCGCTTCGAAGATCGACGGGATCATCTTGTAGACCGAGCCGTTGCCGAGACCGGACAGCAGGAACAGCGCGACGAATCCTAGGACGAACGCGGCCATGATCCCACCGGATGCGGCACCTTCGGTGGCGTCGTCGAGAGTGCCCGCGACGATGAGGACACCGGCAGCCAACGCCATGGCGACGAACGTCCAGACGGTGATCCGTCCCCCACCGATGCGGTCGGCGAGTTTGCCGCCGAGGGGACGCGCCACCGAGCCGAGCAGGGGGCCGATGAAGGCGATCTGCGCGGCGTGGAGGGCGGCCTGCGCGGGGGTGTCACCACCGGCGAGGAAATTGATCTGCATCACTTGACCGAAGGCGAAACTGAACCCGATGAACGAACCGAAAGTACCGATGTAGAGGAAGGAGATGACCCAGGATTCGCTGAACTTCAAGCTCTCGCCCATCGCCCGGAGATCGGCGCGCTGGTCACCGAGGTTGTCCATGAACAGGGCTGCGCCGAGGGCCGCTCCCGAGCAGAGGACCAGGTAGATCGCGCAGACGATCCACGGTTCGGTGTTCCCGACGGTCGCGATGACCAGCAGGCCGATCAGCTGGATCACGGGCACACCGATGTTGCCGCCGCCCGCGTTCAAGCCCAGGGCCCACCCCTTGAGTCGCTGGGGATAGAACGCGTTGATGTTCGTCATCGACGATGCGAAGTTGCCGCCGCCGACACCCGCGAGGGCCGCGACCAGCATGAACGTGGTGTAGGAATGACCCGGGTTCAGCATCAGGTACAGCGTTGCCACGGTTGGGACGAGCAGGACCAGCGCGCTGAAGATCGTCCAATTGCGCCCGCCGAACTTCGCGGTCGCGACTGTGTACGGGATGCGCAGGATCGAACCGACGAGGGTGGGTACCGCGACGAGGAAGAATTTGCCGGCAGCGTCGATGCCGTAGATCTCGGTGGGCATGAACAGCACCATCACCGACCAGATCGACCACACCGAGAAGCCCACGTGTTCGGCGATCACCGACCAGATCAGGTTGCGCTTGGCAACGTCCTTGCCGCCCGCCTCCCACGCGTCGACATCCTCGGCGTCCCATTTGTCGATGTAGTGCTTGCGCGCGAATTTGCTTCGCAGCGGCTCTTTTTCGAGTACAACACTCACGCCGGCCACCCCTCTCAGGTTTCTGATGAACCCAAGGTATGGAACGGGTGTTGCCGCGGTGCTGCCTGCGATGACTGGAACGTCAAGAGTTCCTCACCGAACTCCGGCGTCCGGTGTGAGGCCGTCCCGGGGACGGCAGAGCAGAATCAGAGGAGCAGACGCACGAGGTCTGTGGTGTGCGCGAGACCCGGAAACGCTTCCTCCGTGGACCGCGGGTGCAATGCATGCACCGCCAGCCGGAACATCGCCGCACGCAGGAGCATCTGCGGCCATTCCGGCAAGTCCTCCCACCTGCCGATCAATGCATCGTCGGCGCCGCCCCACGACAGAGCGTCGACGACGGCCACCGCTGCAGCCCACGACGCCGGTCGCCAGTACGGAGTGATGTCGGTCAGCCCCGGAGCGGCTCGGCCGGCGAACAGCACCGTGCCGAACAGGTCGCCATGGACGAGCTGGTCGGGAAGATGCACCGGCTTGCGGAACGTGGCGAGCTGCGCGATCAGGTCGAGGCTCTTACGTCCGTCGGGGGTGACCGTTTCGGGCGCACCGGCAGCGCGAGCCGAACGCAACGGCACCGTTTCCCACGCGGCCCGGTCCGCAGCGACGAAGACGTCCACGTCCGCCCACGGCGCGACAGGAGGCTGCATCAGGAATCGGGGACGCTCGAGCTGCGAGGTAGCGGCGTGCAGCCGCAGCGACAGGGACACCACTTCGTCGTGACGAGGTTCGGAGGTGCCGACAATGTAGGTGTCCGCACGCCAGCCGGACACCACATATCGTCCGTCGGTCGCCCGGACCGGCCGGGCCAGCCGGACCCCATCCACCGTGAGGGTCTCCCGGACTTTCGCCGACCATGCCGCACGCGCATGGTCGGCCACCCTGGACAGGACCACATCTCCACATCGGTGGCCACCGTCCCAGTCCGCCCCCAGCGGGACCGGCTGGACGTCGCGGAGACCGAACGTGGAGCACACATGTTGCGGGGGTTCGAGCGAACTCACGCGGCCAACGGTACCGCCGGTGTGCGAAACAACAGGGACGGCACCCCGGCACTCAGGTCACAAGTTGGCACCGATCCACCCCGAGATCTTGCATCCACCTCGCAGACGCGCGACCCGCTCCCTCTGCCGCGCTCCACCAATATCAGTGTTCCACCAGTATCAGTACAACGGCAGGGATGTGTCCACCTGCTGCGCCCAGGCCACAACACCGCCTTGCAGATGGGTCGCGTCGGCGAACCCGGCTCGTTTGACTGCGGCCAGGGCCTCGGCCGACCGGACCCCCGTCTTGCAGTACAGCACGAGCGGTGTGTTCTGCGGCAACTCCGCCAGCGCATCGCCGGACAGAATCCGGCCCTTCGGAACGAGTCGTGCACCGTCGATGTGGACGATGTCCCACTCCACCGGCTCACGAACGTCGATCAGGGCGAGATCGCGACCGGAATCGATCATCGTCCGCAGCTCGGTCGCCGTGATCGTCGCATCCGCGCCCGCGGCGACCGCACTCTCCGGCACGATCCCGCAGAACTCGTCGTAGTCGACGAGCTCGGTCACCGGCATTCGCCCCGGGTCGCGTCGCAGCGTGACCGTGCGGAAAGTCATGGCGAGTGCGTCGTAGATCATCAGGCGGCCCAGCAACGGGTCGCCGATCCCGGTGATCAGCTTGAGCGCTTCGGTGGCCATGATCGTGCCAACCGTGCCCGGAAGGACACCGAGCACGCCGCCTTCTGCACACGAGGGCACCATCCCGGGCGGCGGAGCCTCGGGATAGAGATCGCGGTAGTTGAGCCCCCGACCGTTCGGAGCGTCCTCCCAGAACACGGAGATCTGGCCCTCGAACCGGAAGATCGACCCCCACACGTACGGCTTCCGGGCGAGGATTGCGGCGTCGTTGACGAGATAGCGGGTCGCGAAGTTGTCGGTACCATCCAAGATCAGGTCGTACTGGTCGAACAGCGCCACGGCGTTGCTCGAATCGAGTCGCTCCTGATGCAGACGCACCGTGATGTTGTCGTTGACGGCACGGATGCTGTCCCGCGCGCTCTCCGCCTTCGAACGCGCAATGTCCGCCTGCCCGTGAATGATCTGCCGTTGCAGGTTCGAGGATTCGACGTGGTCGTCCTCGACGATGCCGATCGTGCCGATACCGGCAGCGGCAAGATACAGCAGGGCGGGCGATCCGAGACCGCCTGCCCCGATGAACAGCACCCTGGCGTTCTTGAGCCGCTTCTGGCCCGTGACCCCGACATTCGGGATGATCAGATGCCGGCTGTACCGCGCGATCTCCTCGCGGGTCAGCTCACCTGCGGGTTCCACCAGCGGCGGCAGCGCAAGACCCGGTTCCAGCGGCACGGCAAGAGTCGGTTCCAGCGGCACGGCAAGAGTCGGTTCCAGCGGCACGGCAAGAGTCGGTTCCACCGACGACAGTTCGGTCACGATCCACTCCTCTGCGGGTACGCCGCCGATTGTCCCACCGTCGACGACCGCCTTCCGAAGAGGTCACGCTCGGCGGGGCGAGGCGATCATCCTCCGCGAGGAAACGGCCACGGGTTGTAGCTGCAGACCTTGCCGTCTGCGGGGACGATCCCGTCGGGATCGAGTCGGGCGATATCGTCGTTCGCAGTGCCGTAACTCTGTTGCATCATGATCGGCGCGAGGCCGTCGTCGGTGGTGCATCCTTCGTGCTCGGCATAGCCCACGGCGTGCCCGACCTCGTGGTTGACCAGGTACTGGCGGTAGGAACCGATGTCGCCGTTGAACGCCACCGCCCCCCGAACCCACCGTGGCTCGTTCACGAAGACGCGTTCGACGCCGGGATTGAAGCACGATCCTTCGAGTTCGATCTCGAACCCGCAGAACTGCCGGATCGTCATCTGCGAGGTGAGCGAGACCCTGAAGTCGGGGGCTTCGTCGTCGACTCGCCGGAACGCGAAGGCTCGATCTGCGGTCCAACTCCTGGGGTCGGCGAGAGTCCGGTCGACCATCGTGGCGAATGCGGTGTCCCCACCGTATGCGGTGGTGTCGACACCGTCCTCGATCTCGACCGTGTAGGTGAACACCCGTTGCTCGCCGAAGCCGACCTGCTCGGTACTTCCGGGAAGCACCCGCCAGGTACCGACACCCCGCTCGGTGAAGAATCCCCCGTCCGGCAGCACCCCGGACGCAAGATCGGCGGGGAAGCTTCCGTCGGCGATGGGTGCCTCCGCAACGGCGTCGCCAGCGACAGCTGTCGTGCCGTCATCGTCAGCCAGCGCACCCGTCGCGTCGCCCCGCACTGCGTCCCACGACACGAACACGGTCACTGCAGCCAGCACAGGCACTGCGTAGGCACGCCACCCGTATCGTGCGACGAAACGCCCGAGCCTGCTCTGCTTGCGCGCATCCCGAGTCGGTCGCGGTCGGCGCGGCGAACGACGGTCGCCTCCGACCGGATCCCACTGCGCCCGGAGCGGCTGCCTGGATCCTGCACTACGAAGGCGGGAGTCCTGTGATTGCGGCGAGTCCTGTGATCGCACGGCCGGGCTGTGCGGCGTGCGACTCGTACGTCCTCCTCGGTCGATCACGGATGCCAGAATGTCACACCGCGGTCGATCGGACGGGGCGTCCGTGACGGGTCCGCACTTCTCGTGCAGGAAGCCACCGCACCACCCGACATGCCGGATACTCGACGGTAGGGCCATCCACTTGCACCGGCACCGACCTGTAACCTGCAGAGATGATGTGCGTCGACGTGGCAATGCTCACGATCGTCGCTTGTGCAGATTGGGAGCAATCATGACCGACGTCGCCGCCCGAGCCTCGGGACGAGGCAACACCACCGGCACGAAGCGGGGTTCTCGCATGCCGAGAGGCGAGCGACGCGCTCAGCTGCTCGACGCGGCCAGCGAGGTATTCGTCACGCGGGGCTACCATGCCGCCGGCATGGACGAGATCGCCGACTGCGCCGGGGTCAGCAAGCCGGTCCTCTACCAGCATTTTCCCGGCAAGCTCGAGCTGTACTGTGCCGTCCTCCAGAACTATGTCGATATTCTGATCAACGGAGTCCGGCAAGCGCTGCGGTCGACCACCGACAACAAGCAGCGCGTCCGCGCCGCAGTCCAGGCGTTCTTCGATTTCGTCGACAACGACAGCCAAGGTTTCCGACTGGTGTTCGAGTCCGATCTCATGGGCGAGCCGCAGGTGGCACACCGCGTCGAGCAGGCCACCGAAGCGTGTGTCGACGCGGTGTTCGATCTCGTTTCCCACGATTCGGGTCTCGATCCGTACCGTGCCCGCATCCTTGCGGTCGGACTCGTCGGTACGAGCCAGTTCACGGCGCGCTACTGGCTCGACGCGGCTCGACCCATTCCCAAAGAAGACGCCGTCGACACTACTGTCGCCCTGGCGTGGGGTGGTCTCAAGCACGTCCCACTGCAGCCCGAGTTGCAGAAGCGCTGAACTACCGCACCCGGCGGCACCACTGCAGACACCCACGACGAAGGGGCCGGTACACAGTCGAGTGCGTACCGGCCCCTTCGTCGTGGGTGGCGTCAGTTCGCGGCGAAGCCCACCTTGCCGGCGGTACCGGGACCGATATCGACGTATGTGATCTTGGTGGCCTGCACGAGGACCTTGCGGCCCTTCTCGTCGACAAGCGCGAGGATGCCCTTGTTTCCGCCGTTCAGAGCGTCGGTCACGAGCGTTTCCACCTCGTCGGGTGTCTGTTCGCTGACGATGACGATTTCGCGCGGGCTGTCCGCGACACCGATCTTGACCTCCACGAAAGACCTCCGGATTCTCAGGCTGAACTGCTTGTCCTCGCCAGGTTAGTGCAATCCCAGCACTGCCATCCGCTTGGCATGCTCGATCTGCATGCGATCGATGAGCGCAGCGATGTTCGTCAGGTCTCCCGACGCGAGAATGACGAGCTCGGCGAGATCTTCGCGTTGCGCAAGTACGTATTGAGCCTGTGTGATCGCCTCGCCGAGCAGTCGCCTTCCCCACAACATGAGCCGGGCCTTCTGCGTCGTGCTGCGTTCGACGACCGACCTGACCTCCTGCACCACGAACTCCGAGTTCTCGGTCTCGGCAAGCACCCCGTGAACCACAGCGGCGACCTGTGGATCGAGCATGTCGGCGATCTCACAGTAGAAATCGGCCGCGATTCCGTCGCCGACATACGCCTTGACCAACGACTCGAGCCACGTCGACGGTGTGGTCGATTCGTGGTAGTCGTCGAGCACCTGATTGTAGGGCGCCATCGCCGTGTGGACATCGGTGCCTCGCTCCTCGAGCGCCGCGCGCAAAATCTCGAAATGGCGCATCTCGGAGGCTGCCATCTGCGCGAACGCAACTTTTCCCTTCAGCGAGGGCGAGAATTTCGCCTCGTCCGCGAGACGATAGAACGCGGCGATCTCGCCTGCTGCGAGCACCGAGAACAGTTCCGAGACCCCTGGATGATCGGCCGGCACGAGTGTCGCGGAGGTCGACAGGCGGGGTTCTGCAGCGGATGGCGACGTTTCGGCTCCCATGACGACAAAGCGTAGTACTACCTCGTCGAATGCGCCCGTCGCGGTACAATGAGATCAGAAGACCGCGCATCGAGCCGCTCACCGTGGCCCGCGGTCTTCGACGATAATGTGCGCGCACCCGTTTGAGGATCGCTGCCGCGCTCGCGGGTCCCCTCTCCAGACCCGCGTGAATTCGCAGGCCGGTCGCCTTGCCCACCTCGTGCGTGCGTGCCGAGACCAGGAAGGCCAGACCCCTGAGCAAGATCACCATCGACCACGAAGACGACGCAAGCGAAAACACCGTCTCCGCGCAACTCGACGACACCCACGTTGCCCCCACCTTCGCCGAACTCGGCGTCCGCGACGAAATCGTCCGCGCGCTGTCGGAGGTGGGCATCGACCGCACCTTCGCCATCCAGGAACTGACGCTGCCGCTGGCACTCGCCGGCGACGACCTCATCGGCCAGGCCCGCACCGGAATGGGCAAGACCTTCGGTTTCGGCGTGCCGTTGCTCCATCGAATCACCACCGCCGCCTCCGGCACTGCCCCGCTCGACGGCACCCCGCGCGCACTGGTCATCGTCCCGACCCGCGAGTTGTGCATCCAGGTCACGCAAGACCTCGAGAACGCGTCGAAGTACCTCCCCGGCAGCGGCAAGAAGGGCCTCGAAGTTCTCGCCATCTACGGTGGTCGCCCCTACGAGCAGCAGATCGACCAGTTGAAGAAGGGGGTCGACGTCATCGTCGGCACCCCGGGCCGTCTCCTCGACCTCGCCAACCAGTCGCACCTGATCCTCGGGAAGATCAGCGTGCTCGTGATGGACGAGGCCGACGAAATGCTCGACCTCGGGTTCCTTCCCGATATCGAGCGGATCCTCGGGATGGTCCCCGACAAGCGCCAGACGATGTTGTTCTCGGCCACGATGCCCGGTCCGATCATCACCCTCGCCCGCACCTTCCTCAGCCGGCCGACCCACATCCGGGCCGAGGAGCCCCAGTCCTCGGCGGTCCACGAACGCACCAATCAGCTCGTCTACCGGGCGCACGCGCTCGACAAAGCCGAATTGGTCGCTCGTGTCCTGCAGGCCGAAGGTCGCGGCGCGACCATGATCTTCACCCGCACCAAGCGCACCGCGCAGAAGGTCGCCGACGAACTCACCGAACGCGGCTTCGCCGTGGGTGCCGTCCACGGCGATCTCGGGCAGATCGCGCGCGAGAAGTCGCTCGGTCGTTTCCGCGACGGCAAGATCGACGTCCTCGTCGCCACCGACGTCGCCGCACGTGGCATCGACATCGACGATGTCACCCACGTCATCAACTACCAGTGCCCCGAAGACGAGAAGACGTACGTGCACCGGATCGGCCGCACGGGACGTGCGGGACGTACCGGCATCGCCGTCACGCTGGTCGACTGGGACGATGTCCCGCGGTGGCAGCTCATCGACAAGGCTCTCGGTCTCGATATACCCGACCCGGTCGAGACGTACTCGAGCTCACCGCACCTGTTCGAGGAACTCAGCATCCCCGAGGGATCCACGGGCCGTGTTCGCAGGCCTACGACGAGCCGCACCGAGTCCGAGGGCGGTTCGCGTGAGCGCCCAGCGCGCAGCGAAGGCTCGACGCGGCCCAAGCGCACCCGGACTCGACGTCGCACCGTGCGGGGCAAGGCCGTCGACGCGAACTCGACCACAGACGCGAGCTCGACCACAACCGGTCAGGCGGATACTGCTGCAGCCGAGGCTCCGGCAGCGACTGCCGGATCCGACACCGACGACACCACGGCGAGCAACCGCCGTCGTCGCCGCCGTCGCCGCAAGCCCGCCGAGAGCGACGCCACGTCGAACACCACCGCTGCGGACGTGAAGGGCGCAGTGCCGAGCAACTCGGCCCGCTAGCCACGTGCTCGCGCCCGAACGTCGCACGCGGGCCGATCTGATCGCCGCAGCGGTACTCGTCGTCGCCGTCCTGGTGGCGGTGTGCGTCGTGTGGCTGCGATCGGATGCACGCGGCACCACGTCGATCACCTGGGACGGGGAGGCCACCTCCCTTCCTGTCGCGGAGACCGTGCCCAACTCCCTCGAGGAGTCATGGCGCGCTCCAAGTTCGTCGACGGCACACGCCATCGTGATCGCCGACACCGCTGCCACAGCCGACGGCGACACCGTTGTCGGCCGTGACGTGCAGACCGGTGCCGAGCGGTGGAGCTACCGACGGGATCGGCCGTTGTGCGCGGCGGTCGGCGCCTGGGAATCGGTCGTGTCGGTCTACAACGATCCACGTGGATGCGGTCAAGTGACGGCACTCGACGCAGGCACCGGCGCACGCGGTGCGCAACGTTCGAGCGATACCGACAGCGAGGTGCGTGTCGTCGATACCGGAACGCATCTGATCGCTCTCGGTGACACCCGACTGGAGATGTGGCGGTCGGATCTCGTGCGCACGGTCGAATACGGCCGGGTCGATGCGCTGGTCAACCCCGGTGCCCAGCCACGAAGCGGCTGTGCACTCCGGTCGGCGGACGCCGACAGCACCCACCTCGCGGTGCTCGAACAATGCCCCAAGGAACCCGCGGGACGGCTGACCTTGCTCGATACCACTCCGGAGGACAGCCAGAAGCCCGAAGAGTTCGCGTCCTCGATCGTGCCCGCCGCGCTCCCGGACGGCGACGCGCAGATCGTCGCAGTGGTCGACGATCGCACCGCCGTCTATCTTCCGCCCGGTCCCGACGGCGGTGCACGCCTCGAAGTGTTCGATGCCTCGGGTTCCGCGGTCGACCGACACGAGTTGTCACAGGTCACGCGCTCCGGCGTGGACACCGGTCCGGCGAAAGAGTTCGAGAATCTGCTCCTGTGGTGGACGGGCACCGACACGGTCGCACTCGAAAGCAAGGATTTCACGCCGCTCTGGACGGTCGAGGGCACGCTGGGGCACGGCTCCGAAATGGCCGGCTCGGTTCTCCTTCCGATCGACGACGCGATCGCCGTGGTCGATCCGGCTACGGGCGGGATCGCCCGGACGATCGACGTCGACCGCGCCACGAACGTCCCTGTCTCGTTGTCCGTCGCGGGCGACACGGTCCTCGAACAACGGGGCGACGATGTGGTTGCGCTGACGGAAAGCGGGCCGCGTTGAACAGGCCCCCAACAGACCTGTGCTGAGTTCCTTCCTGCCGTCCCGGCCGGCTATGCCTCGGCCTGTACCGCGAGCGTGGCCGGCTCGGCTCCGTCCGTCCAGCAGGCGAGGAGGTTCTCTGCGAGTTCCCGGTAGGCCTGCGCGCCCTTGTTCTTGCGTCCTGACAGGACCGTCGCGCCGGACGCCGTGGCCTCGGCGAATCGCACGGTCCGCGGGATCGGTGGCGCGAGGACAGACAGGTCGTACCGATCGGACACATCGGCGAGCACGTCACGGCTGTGTGTGGTCCGAGCGTCGTACAAGGTCGGTAGGGCGCCGAGCATCTCCAGATCCGGATTGGTGATCTGCTTGACCTCATCGACCGTGCGCAGCAGCTGTCCGACACCTCGGTGGGCGAGGGTCTCGCATTGCAGCGGTACCAGGACCGATCCGGCGGCGGTCAGACCGTTCAGGGTGAGGACACCGAGAGATGGCGGGCAATCCACGATGACGATGTCGTACTCGTCCTCGACGGCTGCGAGAGCACGTTTGAGCGCGTACTCGCGCCCGGGACGCATCAGCAGCAGCGCTTCCGCCCCGGCAAGATCGATCGTCGCCGGCAGCAAGGTCAACCCCTCCCCAGTCTCGAGGAGCACGTCCGCCACCTCGGCGTCGCCCATGAGCACGTCGTGCACCGACCGATCGAGCCGATCGGGGTTGTGTCCCAGGGAGAACGTCAGGCAGCCTTGCGGGTCGAGATCGACCACGAGGACGCGCTGCCCGAGACCCACCAGGGCAGCGCCCAGCGACGCGACGGTGGTCGTCTTCGCGACGCCACCTTTCTGATTTGCCACCGCGAGTACTGTTGCCACGCGTCGATCCTCGCTCATCGCGGCACCACGCGCGAGACTTGACGCGCCCTCGGGGCGGATCCGCAGGACGAGTGGACGACCTTCCGGCTCAGCGGAGCAGCACTACGTGCGCTCGGAACCTGAGTCGCCGCCGGTGTCGGTATCGGCATCCGGCTGCACGTCGGGTGCATAATCCTGCGCGAGCCATCCCGTCGTCGCCGGTGCGAACAACAGCACCAGCGCCGGGACCACGATCACGGCCATCAACGTCCCGAGCACGGGCTGATGAGAGTCGGTGAGCAGCGACCACACGACCGGAAGCAAGAGGATCTGCGCCACAACCGCTACCGATCTGCCCCAGCGCGCGCCCCGCAGCAACGCGATGCCCGCGGCCAAGACCCCACCGAACAGCAGCGCCAGCCACAGAGCGAAGCCGTATCCGTTGGTCACCGACTGGTCGTGTTCGCCCGATGCTGCGCGAAAGACCGAGTACACCGCAAACCCCATGGCCACGGCACCCTCGAGGACGACGAGCAAGCCGGCGATACGGACCGTCAGTGGGAGGGCACGGCGGGAAGATTCGGTGGTCACCCAGCCAGCGTAGTGGACCCGGGAAAGACCACTTAGGCTGATATTCCGTGCGTGCACTGCTGATCGTGAACCCCAACGCGACGACGACCACACCGGCCGGTCGTGACCGGCTCGCTCACGCTCTGGCGGGCCGGGTCGCACTGACCGTGGCGCACACCACTCATCGTGGGCACGCCGCGGAACTTGCCCGATCTGCGCACGCCGACGGTATGGACGTGGTCATCGCGCACGGCGGTGACGGTACGGTCAACGAGATCGTCAACGGGATGCTCGGCGAACCGTCCCCCCGTACCGCGGATCCGTCGATCCCGTTGCTCGCCGTGGTTCCGGGCGGTTCGGCAAATGTATTCGCGCGCTCATTGGGTATCGCCGCTGATCCGATGGAGGCCACCGAGCAACTGCTGACGCTGCTCTCCGAGCGCTCCCGACGCCGGATCGGGCTCGGATTCTGTGCCGGCCGCTGGTTCGTCTTCAACGCGGGCCTCGGACTCGATGCCCAGGTATGCGAGGCCGTCGACCTGTCCCGGGCTGCAGGGAAGAAGGTGACGACCGCGCGATACGTTCGGCACGCCGTCGCACAGTTCTTCGAATCGAAGAGGGTGGCTCCCGCGCTGACCCTGGACGTTCCCGACCGCGATCCCCTCGGGGGTGTGCACTACGCATTCGTGTCGAACTCGAGCCCGTGGACCTTCCTCGACGAGCGGCCGGTACACACCAACCCCGGCACGTCCTTCGACACCGGACTGGGACTGTTCGCCATGACGACCACACGGGTGGCGCCGAGCCTTCGAGTGGTGCGACAATTACTGGCGCGTCACGGCGAACCCGAATCCCCACATCTGATTCGTATCGACGACACCCCACGTGTACGGGCAGTATCGACGCGACCGATCGGCCTACAGGTCGACGGCGACTACCTGGGAATGCGAACGGACGTCGAATTCGTATCCGTTCCGGACTTACTGGACGTAGCGGCCCCGACGCCGGAATCCGAGCGGAGAATCTTGTGATCAGGCTTACATCGACGCTGGCCAGGGTGTAGAAATGTACCTCTAGGACAACGCGGCATCAACGTCGGCGTGAGCTTCCCCACGGTCGTGGTCGATTCTATTGACTTCGCGCTCGTTCGTGAAAGCATTCACAAGTAACTCCGCGGAAATACTTCGCGACTCCAGCATGAACTCGACAAGACCATCATCCGGTGCGCGCAGCACCATCGAAGGAGAGTAGAAGCATGGACTGGCGCCACAAGGCCATCTGCCGCGACGAGGATCCGGAACTGTTCTTCCCTGTGGGAAACAGCGGCCCGGCGCTCGCGCAGATCGCTGATGCCAAGCTCGTGTGCAACCGCTGCCCGGTCACCACCGAGTGTCTCTCATGGGCCCTCGAGTCCGGCCAGGATGCAGGTGTATGGGGCGGCATGAGCGAAGACGAGCGCCGCGCACTCAAGCGTCGCAACGCCCGGACCCGGGCGCGCACCGCTGTGTGAGGTACCCCGTGTGAGACATCGAAGTTCGACGCACAGCCCGGCACCACTTCGGGTGCCGGGCTTTCGTGTGCCCTGAGGCGTTTCGTCGGTCAGGCGCTAGCTGGGCCGCTTCCCCAGCGGCAGACTCAGCCGCGCTTCCGTTCCTCCGGAACTGCTCGTTTCCAATTCGATGGAGCCCCCCAGTTCGGCCGCGACGAGAGTCCGGACGATCTGCAGGCCGAGACGGTCGGAATCCTCGAGGCGGAAACCATCGGGTAGGCCCTTGCCTTCGTCGTGCACCACCACATCGAGCACACGAGCCGACCGGTGCGCCGTCACCGTCACCGTGCCCTGCGCGCCCGGATCGAACGCATGCTCCACCGCGTTCTGCACGAGTTCGGTCAGCACCATCACGAGCGGTGTCGCCCGGTCCGCCGGAAACACCCCCAGGTTCCCCTCACGATGCACACGCACCTGGCTGCCGACCGCCGACACATCGACGACGATCGGGATCAAACGGTCGAAGACGTCGTCGAGGTCGACCTCCTCATCAACCGACATCGACAGCGCTTCGTGCACCAGCGCAATCGACGTCACACGCCGGACTGCCTCGCCGAGGGCCTGCTGCGCCTCGCCGTTACCCGTACGACGCGCCTGCAGTCGCAGCAGCGCCGCAACCGTCTGCAGGTTGTTCTTGACCCGGTGATGGATCTCGCGGATGGTCGCGTCCTTGCTCATCAGCGCGCGGTCGCGCCGCTTGACCTCGGTGACGTCGCGGATCACGACCGCAGCACCGTCGATCCGGCCCCCCGGTGTCAGGACCAGGGCACGGATCAGCACCGTCGCACCGCGTGCCTCGACCTCCATGCGCTGCCCGTTGCGGCCCTCCACCGCACCCCTGAGGTAGTCGGACACATCGCGACTCTCGAAGGGGTCGCTGACCAGTGCCCGGGTCGTCTCGATCAGGTCCTGACCGCGCAGATCCGAATTGAAGCCCATGCGGTGGTAGGCCGACAAAGCGTTCGGACTCGCATAGACCACACGTCCTTCCCGATCCAGCCGGATGAAACCATCACCGGCACGTGGACTCGACTTCGTGTCGGAACGTGCCTCTGCGGTCGGGAAACTCCCCTCGCTGATCATCCGGTAGAGGGCGTCGGCGCATTCCAGATAGGCGGACTCCAGTGCGCTCGCCGACCGTCGGGATACGCGTGCGGCGTCGCGACTGAGGACCGCGACGATGTCATCGCCCCATCGCACCGGCACCGCTTGGCGCATGTTGATCGCATCGCCGGAACCCGGCTGCGCGGTGACGATCCGTCCGGTTTCGAACGCTTCACGCACATAGGGATGTTCGTCGTCCGAGACCGCGATACCGACGGCGTCCTCGGGCAACACCGTCGAGGTCGTGGTGGGCCGGCACTGCGCCACGCACACGATGCCTCCAGGGCCTGCGCTCACCCACAGCAACACATCGGCGAACGACAGGTCCGCGAGCAACTGCCATTCCCCCACCACCCGCTGGATGTGGTCGACGGCGGCACCCGGCAGATCGGTATGGGCTGCGAGCAACGCGCTGAGCGTGGACACCGACTGTGCTTCCGCGCTCAGGAGATGACCGCGATGAGGTCACCCTGCTGGATGACATCGCCGACTGCGACATCGACCGAGGTCACAGTGCCCGCGTTCTCAGCGATCACCGGAATCTCCATCTTCATCGACTCCAGGATGACCAGGGTGTCGCCCTCAGCCACCACATCGCCCTCACTGACGACCACCTCGAAGACGGTGGAGACCATTTCGGCGCGTACGTCCTCTGCCATCGAACACCTCGATTCGCTGCTCCGGAGCCCGGACGGTGGACCTGCCGACAGAACCACTCGACCGCACGTGGAACACTGTAATCACCAAGAAAGGAGATCCCACCATGGGTAAGCGAGGCCGCAAGAAGCGCAGCCGCAAGGGGAACGCCGCAAACCACGGCAAGCGTCCCAACGCCTGACGCATACGCACTCGTCGCGGGGGCCGGGAAAGTACTGCTTTCCGGGCTCCCGCGCCGTCTGCCCGGTCCTGCCCTACTTGCTGTCGCGGACGTTCACCACGACCGTCCTGCGGATCTCGATCATCAAACGTTCCCGGAGACCTTCCGGTGCGTGTTCACCACCGCACTTGCGGCTGAGCAGCGCCTTGACCTTCTCCTCGATACCGTACGTCTCGAGGCACGAACCACAATCGTCGAGATGCCGTTGCAGTCGGGTTCTCGATGCCTCGTCGCACTCCGAATCGAGGAGCAGGTACACATCCGCGATAACCGCTGAGCAATCGAGTTGCTCGAAGTCCGCCTGCTCGCTCACTGCGAGACTCCCTTCTGACCCTCGGCGCCGGCAATCTCCTCGGAGCCGACAGTCGCCGACTCCTCCTTCGCTCGACCGCGGTGGAATCCACGCTCATGCGCTACATCTGCGAGGAGACCTCGCAGCTGCTTGCGTCCCCGGTGCAACCTGGACATCACCGTGCCGATCGGCGTCCCCATGATCTCGGCGATCTCCTTGTAGGGAAAGCCTTCGACATCCGCGTAGTACACGGCCATCCGGAAATCTTCCGGGAGTTCTTGCAGGGCCGCCTTGATGTCGTCGTCGGGCAACGCATCGAGCGCCTCCACCTCGGCAGACCGCAGACCTGTCGACGAGTGCTCGGCGGTGGCTGCGAGTTGCCAGTCGGTGATCTCGTCGGTCGGGTACTGGGCGGGCTGACGCTGCCGCTTCCGGTACGTGTTGATGTACGTGTTCGTCAGGATCCGGTACATCCATGCCTTGAGGTTGGTGCCCTCCCGGAACGATCGGAACGCGGAGAACGCCTTGATGAAAGTCTCCTGCACCAGGTCCTCGGCGTCGGCGGGGTTGCGGGTCATTCGCAGTGCCGCGCCGTAGAGTTGATCGAGCAGCGGCATCGCGTCGCGCTCGAACCGCTCGGCAAGTTGTTCCGCAGACTCCTCGACCACACCGATCCCTTCGTTTCGCCCCTCGGTGAAGGCTACCGGGCAGCCGGGGTCCGGACGCACGGGACTCAGAACAGGCATGGACTCTCCGATCCGTCGACCACACGTTGGACCGCGGGGTGGATGCGGTCTCCGATGTTTCTCAACACCGATCGGACACGCGTTGTTCCCGGCCTGCCGCCTCGGCTAGCGGGACGCAAGCCCGGCGATGTACGTGTCGACGAGCCAGTCACGGTGGTCGGGCAGCATGCGTTCGACGTGCGCCGGCAGTGGACGTGTGATCGCCGCGAGGCCCGCGAAGAACCGGATGACCTCGACGTCTGCGGCGAGCAGTCCCTCGTCCTTCGCCCGCGCGATCATGCCCCCGAGCACCTCCTCGACCACGTGGCGCCTCGTCTCGACCGCATCGGCCAGAGCCTCGGACTCCTGCGTGAGCGGCGACGCCTGATACGCGAGCTCACCGATTCCGAGTCCGGCAAGCGCGTGAACGACCGACTTCCACGTACCTGCCGGATCGAGGTCCCAGTCCGCGTCGTGAAACCGCACGACCTCGGTGACGCGCCGCTGGACTTCGTCGACCAACCCGAGCAGGAGATCGTCTCGGGTCGGGAAATGCCGGTACAGGGTCGCGATACCGACGCCGGCTTCGTGCGCCACCGACCTGAGCGATACCGCCGGACCGTGCTGCGCGAACAGACGCCAGGCCGCGTCGACCAGGTCGCGCCGTTTCCTCTGCGCATCCACCCTCATGCGCTCGTCCTCCTTCGTTGGTCCTGCGCACATCTTGCCCCACCGAAAACGGAGCGGTACCGTTCAATTTACACCCGGATCATTTCGCTCCACTTCCATTCTGGAGCCATCCCGATACCAAAAGGAATCTGTCATGTTCCCCCACCCCGCCTCCGGCTCCGCAGGGCCGGCTTCGAAACCTTGGCTCAAGATCGGCGGGGTCGTCGTCGGCCTCTCCATTGCGGTGTCACTCATGGTGTTCGCGTTTCTAGCTCCGTCGATCAACTCCGGACCCACAGACCTACCGCTGGCAGTCAGCGGTCCGCCCGCCGCCGTCGAACAGATCGTGACGCAGCTCGGCACCGCACAACCCGGCGCCTTCGAGATCACCACATTCGATGACGCAGCCGAGGTCTCCGAATCCGTCCACGATCGCGAGTCGCTCGGCGGTATCGTTCTCGGAACCGGCGGCACCGCGACCGTCACCACGGCCGGAGGCGCGGGGGCACCTTTCACCGCACTCGTGCAGGGCATCGGCGGAACACTCCAGGCATCGGGAATGACCGTGGCCTACGACGATGTGGCACCACTGACCGCCGACGACCCCAACGGATCGGGCCTGGCCGCCCTCGGCCTCCCCCTTGCTTTCGGCGGCATGATCTCCGCGGTACTGCTGTCCACCCTGCTCAAAGGTCGCCCCGTTCACCGGATCGTCGGTTCCCTCGTTGCCTCGCTCGCGGTCGGCTTCGTCGTCGTCGCCGTCCTGCAGTTCGGGTTCGGCACCGTCGACGGCAACTACCTGACGACTGCGCTGGCGCTCGCGCTCGGCACCGCATCGATATCCCTGTTCGTACTCGGCATGGAATCGACCTTCGGCTTCGCGGGCCTCGGCATCGGCGGTCTGCTCATGATGTTCATCGCCAACCCGCTCGCCGGCATGGCCACCGGGTGGCAATGGCTCCCGCAACCCTGGGGATTCCTCGGCCAGTTGATGCCCATCGGAGCGTCCGGCACCCTGATCCGATCCACCGCATTCTTCGACGGACACGGCGTGGCCATGCCCATCATCGTGCTCACATGCTGGGCACTGGTCGGTATCGCACTGTTCGTCATCGGTGCGGCAAAGGAACGTCGAGCGCCTTCCGACAACACCGCGGACGCCGAGCTGTCCCCGGCACAGTGACCGGTTACGACCGCGACACCGTTGCCTTCTGGTGAGCAAACATGAACACACTCGGTTTGCTCGATCATCAGGCAGCCTCACCTTCCGGTGAAACAGTCCCGGTCTCACCCAGCGACTGCCGGTGCCGGGTTGACGCTTCCTCGCCTGCTGCCGTCCCCGCTGCCGCGGATCGGGTCTTGCGCGTGGCTCCACGTCCGTCTCCACCCGACACGGTGGCGGCCGGGCTACTCCCGGTACCGGTCCCGCCGAGGCGGGCAAGGTTGATCGCGGCATTACGATCACGATCGATCATCACACCGCAGTGTCCACACACAAACATCCGGTCCGCGAGCGTCAGGTTTGGTTTTCGCCTGCCACACCCCGAACACGTTTTACTCGAAGGAAACCAGCGGTCGGCCTCCACCAACACCGACCCGTACCAGCGAGTCTTGTACGCGAGCATCCGCCGGACCTCGGCGAGCGCCGCATCCGCCAACGCCAGGTTCAGGCCCTTCTTCCGCGCACCGCCCGCCGAACGCATCCCACTCGCGTTCACCGTCTCCACCGTGATCACCCGATGCCGCTGCGCCAACGCGGTGGTGTGCTTATGCAGCACATCGCGGCGCACCGCCGCCGCATGCGCGTGAGTGCGCCCGATCCGCCGCTGAGTTTTCTCCCACCGCTTCGACGGCCGCCGCGTCGTCTTCGTCGACGGGTTGTACGGGCCCTGCTGCCGCGCGGCCCTGCTCTGCAAGACCCGCAACCGCTCCTGGGCGGCGGTCAGGGACTTCGGTGCCGGAACCCGGCCGACTTCACGTCCGTCCGGCGTGGCAACCACCAACAGCGAGTCGGCCTTGACTCCGACGTCGACACCGACCACCGGCTCACCCGCCCCGACGTGCCCCGGCACCTCGACCGTGCGCTGGACCAGCACCTGGAACGCCACATGCCACCGGCCGGCCGAGTCCTCGGACACGGTGGCCGACAGGACACGGGCGGTGCCCGCCTCGATGCGGCGGGCCAACTTCCGGGTGGACTCACAGGTCTTGATC